>JAEWIL010000024.1 GCA_023387085.1 Pseudomonadota bacterium
CCTTTGCGCCCTCCGAACAGATGCGCCGCGCGGTCGCGGCGCCGATGCCGCCGGCCGACCCGAAAATGATCACGGCCTTGTCAAGAAGTCTGCTCATGCTCGTCTCCCGTTATTGCAATAGTATCACGCTGCCCTGACCGGAGCTGAGCCGGCGGCGGCGCTCCCGGCACGTCGGCCGAAAAAGGTGCAGTCGGCAAGGCTCATCCCCGAGCTGTAGCCATGGCCCCAGGCCGGAAGCCCCGACGTGCAGCGGCCCGCCGCGTAGAGGCCGGCGACGCGCGTGCCGCCCCGGTCGAGCACTTCGCCGTCGATCGACGTTCGCAGCCCGCCGAGGGTGAAAAAGCTGAAATAGCTGCTCGCGAAATCGAGTTCGAGCGCCACGAAGGGGCCCTGGTCGAGCGCGGTGAGAATGGGCGGCCGCTTGTCGAAGAGGGGGTCTCGTCCGTCACGCGCATGCGCGTTGTAGACGTGCATCGTCGCCGAAAGCGTCGCCGCGGGCAGTCCGAGCTCGGCTTCGACCTCCTCCCAGTCGTTGCCGGTGCCGGCGATGGTGATCCCCGCCATGTCGAGCGGCTGCGCGAAATGCGCATTGTCGAGCAGGAGGTAGACGCGCCCGCCCGGCTGATCGATCGCGGCGCGGCTGACGCGCCCGTGGTAGCAATCCTCGTTGATGAAGCGCTGTCCTGCGGCGTTGACGAAGACGCCATAGGCATGGCTCTCGGGCATCGTCCAGGGACAGGTGGTGAAGAACTGGTCCATGTGGATCGCGTCGCCGCCGGCGCTCATCCCGAGCAGGATGCCGCTGCCATCGTCCTTGTCGCCGATCGGCGAATTGATCTTGAAGGTGTCGGGACAATGAAGTCGCCGCATCTCCTCGTTCATCACGAACCCGCCCGTCGCCAGCACGATCCCGCGCGCGGCGCGGACGACATGATCGCGGTTGTCGATCCGCAGGACGGCGCCGACCACGCGTTCGCCCTCGGTGACGAGACCGGCTGCACGCGCATCGGTGACGATGCGGACGCCGAGTTCGCGGGCGCGCGCCTCGAGGATGTCGACAAGCGGCCGCCCGCCGCCCCAGCCCCGATGCTGGATGACGTGGCCGCGCGGCGCGGGCACGGCAATATCGCAGAAGGGGGCGGCGGCTTCGCTGCCCGACCAGATCAGCGTCGAATCGTCGACCGGCTCGATATGCTTGCCGGGGAGATAATTGCCGCGATAGGGGATGCCTTGCGTCTTCAGCCATTCATAATGAGCGAGCGCTTCGGCGGCGTAGAGATCGCATTTCGCGGTGTCGGCGCACGGGCCGCCGGCGGCCTTCAGATAGGCGGCGAAGGCCTCGGTACTGTCCTCGAAGCCGGCGGCGCGCTGCGCATCGGTGCCGCCGCCGCCGCCGATGTAGATCTCCCCGCCCGACAGCCCCGAGGCGCCGCCGCTTCCCGAATTGCGCTCGTAGAGCGTGACGCGCGCGCCGGCTTCGGCAGCCTCGATCGCGGCGCAGGCGCCCGCCGCGCCGAAGCCGATCACCACGACGTCGGTCTCGTCATCCCAGCCGGAAATCGCCGACGCGGCGAGCGGGCGGTGAAGCGAGGCGCCGGTCAACGGCCGGGCGCCTGGATCAGCGCGCGCGTACGGGCGGCCTCGGCGACTTCCTGTCCCATGGCGCGCAGCATCGCATCGGTCTTCTCGTCGAGGCAGGCGCCGTCGCTCCCGAACATCGGCTGCGCGGTGCTGATCGCCACCCCGAGCGGGGTGTTCCAGCCGCGCAGCGCGTGGACGATGCTGCGCAGCGCGGTCAGCGTCATCACCGCGCCCTGCCAGCCGGCGCCAGTCGCGACGGCACCGACGGGACGGCCATGGAAATAGGGCCATTCGTCGCCCGACATGTCCTCGACATAATCGAGGGCGTTCTTCACCAGGCCCGAGATGCTCCCATGATAGCCGGGCGAGCCGATGATGATGCCATCGGCGCGCCGGAGCGAGGCGATCAGATACGCGGCCGCCGCATTGCGGTCCTTGCGCTCCCAGGCATAGATGGGAAGCTCGAGTTCGGGGCCGCTGATGAGCAGCGTCTCGGCGCCGCCCGCCGCGGCGCCTTCGAGCGCTATCCTCAGCGCCTTCTCGGTGCTGCTGTTAGCGCTCGTGGTTCCCCCGAGCGCCACCACGAAAGCCGGCCTGCTCGCCCGGGCACCGTCGCTTGCAAGCTGGATCGCCTTGTCGAGGGTCGTCATGCGGTGTCTCCGGTCAGGCCTCGCCGGCCTTCAGCAGGTCGAGCGCGACGTCGACGATCATGTCTTCCTGCCCGCCGACCATCTTGCGCCGTCCAAGCTCGACGAGGATCGTGCGCGTATCGAGGCCATAGGTCTCGGCCGCCTTTTCTGCGTGGCGCAGGAAGCTCGAATAGACGCCGGCATAGCCGAGCGCGAGGGTCTCGCGGTCGACGCGGACCGGGCGGTCCTGGAGCGGGCGGACAAGGTCTTCGGCCGCATCCATCAGCGCATTCACGTCGCAGCCGTGGTTCCAGCCCTTGCGGTCGGCCGCGGCGATGAAGACTTCCAGCGGGGCATTGCCTGCGCCGGCGCCCATGCCGGTGAGCGAAGCGTCGATGCGGACGGCGCCGCACTGCGCCGCGACGATCGAATTGGCGACCCCGAGCGCCAGATTATGGTGGGCGTGCATGCCGCGCTGCGTCTCGGGCTTGAGGACGCGGTCATAGGCCTCGAGCCGCGCCCTGACCCCGTCCATGTCGAGCGCGCCGCCGCTGTCGGTCACATAGACACAGTGCGCGCCATAGCTTTCCATAAGCAGCGCCTGCCTTGCGAGCAGTTCGGGCTCGATCATGTGGCTCATCATCAGGAAGCCCGAGACGTCCATGCCGAGATCGCGCGCGATGCCGATATGCTGCTTCGAGACGTCGGCCTCGGTGCAATGCGTCGCGACACGAACCGAGCGGACGCCGATGTCATAAGCGCGCTTCAGCTCCTCGACCGTGCCGAGGCCGGGCAGGATGAGCGTGGTGAGCACGCTCTTCTCGAGGACGTCGGCGACCGCTTCGAGCCATTCCCAGTCGGTGTGCGCGCCGAAACCATAGTTGAAGCTCGTTCCCGAGAGGCCGTCGCCATGCGCGACCTCGATGGCATCGACACCCGCTTCGTCGAGGGACTTTGCGATCGCGCGGACATGGTCGAGGCCGTACATGTGCCGGATCGCATGCATGCCGTCGCGAAGGGTCACGTCCTGGATGTAAAGCTTCTCGCCCGCTTCGACGCTGAATTTTGCCATGGTCTTTTCCTCAGGCAGCCGCTGCCGCCATGCGGCGCGCGGCAAGCAGTTCACCCGTCGCCTTGGCGGCGGCGGTCATGATGTCGAGATTGCCCGAATAGGGCGGCAGATAGTCGCCGGCGCCCTCGACCTCGAGAAGGATCATCGTCTTGACCCCGGTGAACTGGCCAAGGCCGGGAATGGTGAGGGGATTGTTGTCGCCGAAGCGTTCGAACTGGACCTGCTGCTTGAGGCGATAGCCCGGCACATATTTCTGGACCTCGATGACCATCGCCTCGACCGAGGCGCGGATGGCGTCCTCGTCGGCGCCGCTCGACAGCGTGAAGACGGTGTCGCGCATGATCATCGGCGGTTCGGCCGGATTGAGAATGATGATCGCTTTGCCCTTCGCGGCGCCGCCCACCTCCTCGATCGCCCGCGCGGTCGTGCGGGTGAATTCGTCGATATTGGCGCGCGTTCCGGGCCCCGCCGAGCGCGAGGACACCGACGCCACGATCTCGGCGTAATGGACCGTGGCCACCTGGCTGACCGCGGCCACCATCGGGATGGTCGCCTGGCCGCCGCATGTCACCATGTTGACGTTGGGCGCGTCGAGATTGGCCTGCATGTTGACGGGCGGCACGGTAAAGGGCCCGATCGCGGCCGGCGTCAGATCGACCACCTGGATGCCGTCGGCGCGAAGCGCCTCGTCGTGCAGCTTGTGCGCATAGGCCGAGGTGGCGTCGAACGCGATGCCGATCTCCTTATAGCAGGCGAGGCTTTTCAGGCCCTCGATGCCTTCGTGGGTCGTGGCGATACCGTGCTCGCGGGCCATGGCGAGGCCCTCCGACGCGGGGTCGATACCGACCACTGCCGCAAGCTCCATATTTTCGGGATATTTGATCATCTTCATCATCAGGTCGGTACCGATATTGCCCGATCCGATGATCGCCGCTTTCACGCGCGTCATGCTCTGTCCTTTATACAAATCGCGCGACGCACTGGCCGAGCGTCCGCTCGCCATCGCCGAGGATCATTTCGAATATATCGCCCTTCTGGGCCGGGGCGAGCGGAACGAGGCTGCCCGAGAGTATGATATCTCCGGCGTCGAGCGTGACGCCGTGCACCCCGAGCGTATTGGCGAGCCATGCCACTGCCTGCGCCGGGTCGCCCTGAACGGCGTGGCCATAGCCTTCCGAGAGCGGCGAGCCATTCTTCGACACCGAGACATGCAGAGCCGGGAGGTCGAGGCCGCGAGGATCGAGCCGCTGTTCGCCCAGCACGAAGACGCCGCACGATGCATTGTCCGCCACCGTGTCGACGATGCCGATCTTCCAGTCGGTGATCCGGCTGTCCACGATTTCGAAGCAGGGTGCGATGCTCTCGGTCGCGGCGAGCACATCGGCCGCGGTAACGCCCGGGCCGGTGAGCGAGGCCTTGAGAATGAAGGCGATTTCCGCTTCGGCGCGCGGCGCGATCAGCCGCCTTGCATCGATGTCGATCGGTCCGTCGACGTACATGTCGTCGGTGAGAAAGCCGAAATCGGGCTGATGCACGCCAAGCATGTCCTGGACCGCTTTCGACGTGACACCGATCTTCTTGCCGACGACGCGTTCGCCATCGGCGAGCCTGCGGCCGAGAAAGTCGAGGCTGATCGCATAGGCATCGTCGATCGTCAGCGACGAATCGCGTTCGATCAGCGGCGCGACGGTGCGCCGCGCGCGCAGCGCCTCATAGAGTTCGCGGCCATAGGTTTCAGCGATGCTCATCGAGGAAGCCGATCGAATAGAGATTGAACTCGGCAGCGCGCTCGACCTGCACCCAATGCCCGACCTTGTTGAAGGTCACGCAGCGCACGTCGTCGCAGGCCTCGAAGAAATATTCGATGCCGGTGAGCGGCATGAAGCGTTCATTATAGCCCCAGAAGAGCAGGATCGGCACCTTGAGTTCGCCGAGGCGAGGGCGCACATTATGGGTACGCATCCGCGCGATCACGTCCTTGGGCTGGATACGTGCGACCGCAAAGCGCTCTTCGACGAGCGCATCGGTGATATGTTTCGGATCATGGACGAGGCTTTCGCCGAGCCGGCGCTGGTCGGCGAGGCTGAAATCGGGACTCCCGAAGGAGGAGCGCATATTGGCGATCCCCGGCATTGCGAAATAAATGTCGAGCTCCTCGATGCACCCGGGCGCCATGAGGATCAGCCGCTCGGTGAATTCCGGGTGATCGAGCGTCATCTGGATCGCGACCCCGCCGCCGAGCGAATTGCCGACCAGCGTCGCCTTCTCGACCCCATGGGCCTTGAGCGCTTCGTACAAGGTCTCGGTGAAGAGGGTCAGCGTATAGTCGATGCCCTCGGGCTTCGACGAGGCGCCATAGCCGATCATGTCGGGAAGGATCACCCGGTAGCCCGCCGCGACGAAGGCGTCGACATTCTGGCGGAAGTTCGAAAGTCCCGAGGCGCCCGGGCCGCTGCCGTGAACGAAGACGACCGCGGGGCCCGACCCCGTCTCCTTCACATGGATGTCGTAATCGCCGGCGACCCGGTAGGTCGCCTCCTTCATCTCTCCCATCACTTTCCTCCTTATACGAAGGTGAAGGCGGGCGGATCGCCGGCCATGGTGGCGAGGACGTCCGAGGTCCGGTTGCCGGGGTCGTTGGCGACATGCGCGCGCGCCGCGTTGAGGTCGAGCCAGGGCTGGAGGACCGGGCTGGTCATGTAGATGGCGCGGCCGCCGAGCAGCTTCACGATATCGTCGACGAGCGCGGCCATGCGGCGAACGACACTCGACGACTGGTAGGCGAAGAGCGCGCGGCGCTCCATCGGGATCGTCTCGCCCCGCTCGGCATATGCCATGAGCTCGTCGAAGGTCGCGCGGTGCGTCAGCTCCATCTCGTTCACTTCGGCTATGGCGCGGGCCAGCGCGGCATGCAGCATCGGATCGGCCTTCGAGGCCTTGCCCGTATTGCTCGAAATCCGGCTGTTCATGATGTCTATGCCGCCCTGGATCGCGGCGCGCGCGCCGCCGAAGGCCGCGGTCGATACCGAGCGGACGAACACCTGCGCCCACGGCAGACGATAGAGGGGCCCGTCGTTCGCAGCCTGCCCGGGGTTGGCGCAGGCGAAACCGTCGCTCGCCTTGTGCGTGCGATATTCGGGGACGAAAACCCGCTCAACCTCGATATCGAAGCTTCCCGTGCCCTGGAGGCCGAACACGTCCCATGTGCCCTTGATGACCTTGTAGTCGCTGGCGGGAAGCAGGAAGGTCCGCATGTCCGGCGGCCCGCCGTCGGTATCGAAATTGATCGCGCCGAGCAGCACCCAGCCGCAATGCGACGACCCCGAGGAAAAGCCCCAGCGCCCCGAGAGGAAGAAGCCGCCGTCGGTCTTCTCGACCTTGCCGACCGGCTGATAGGTCGAAGAGACGAGCATGTCCGGGTTCTCGCCCCAGACCTCGCGCTGCGCCTCGTCGTGGAAAAGGGCGAGCTCATAGGGGTGGCACCCGAGCACGCCGTAAATCCATCCGGTCGACATGCAGCCCTCGGCGAGCTGCTTCTGGATGTCGAAGAAGACGTTCGGATGCATTTCGTAGCCGCCGTACCGCTTCGGCTGCAGCACCCGGAAGAATCCGGCCGCCTTCATTTCCTCGACCGTCTCGGCGGGGACGTCGCCGTCCAGGGTCGTTTGCCGGGCCCGCGCCTTAAGCACGGGAATCATCGCGCGAGCGCGTTCAACCAGTTCCGCGGGGGCCGGAACGGTCGCCGAATTCGCCTGCAAGGTCGCTGCGCTGGCCATTTCGATTCTCTCCCTTGATCGACTCAACATGCCCTTTCGGGCGTTGCATTCGTAAAATTTGCTGCCATATGATACGCAAATCGTCAATTGAAAAGCGTTATTGCTTCCGATATTGGCAATTTCGAATCCGCAGGGGAGCAAATTCTCTGCGTCGGGTAGATGGGAGAAAAGAGGGTGACGGGCAAAGCTGCCATCGATCTGGCGGGGCGGGTCGCGATCGTGACCGGCGGCACGCGCGGTCTTGGTCGGCAGATCGCCGCGTCGCTTGCCGCTGCCGGTGCGCACGTCGTCGTGTGCGGCCGCAGCGAACCCGCCGATCTGCCGTCCGGGGTCAGCTTCGTTGCGGCCGACATCAGGGACCCCGAGCAGGCCGAAGCGCTGGTCGCGGCGACGCTTGCCGCGCACGGGCGTCTCGATATCCTCGTCAACAACGCCGGCGGCTCCCCGCAGGCGGATGCGGCGAGCGCGAGCCCGCGCTTCTTTGATGCCATCATCAAGCTCAATCTCGCCGCGCCGATGTACATGGCCCGCGCCGCACACCCCGCGCTGGTTGCCGCGGGCGGCGGCTCGATCGTGAATATCGCGAGCGTGTCGGGCATTCGGCCCTCGCCGGGAACTGCCGCCTACGGCGCGGCCAAGGCCGGGCTTCTTAATCTCACCCAGAGCCTCGCCCAGGAGTGGGGCGGCGAGGGGATCCGCGTCAATGCGGTGGTCGTCGGTCTTGTCGAGACCGAAGCTGCCGAAGAGACCTATGGCGGCACGGACGCGCAGGCAGCGATCGCCGCCTCCTTGCCGCTGAAGCGCATGGGGAACGGCGGAGACATTGCCGGAACGGTCCTCTGGCTCTGCTCGGATCTCGCCTCCTGGGTCAGCGGCGCGCGCATCAACGTCGATGGCGGCGGCGAACGGCCCTATTTTCTCGATCTTGTAAAAGGAAGCTGAAGCATATGGGGATCAAGGCCCTTGGCTATGTCGTGATCGCTACGGCGCAGGCCGAAGCCTGGGACCGCTACATGACCGACGTCGTCGGTGTGATGCGCGCAGGCAGCGCCGGCAATGGCGCCGCGCTCTACCGGATCGACGGGCGGCCCTTCCGTTTCTGGATCGAAGAGGGGCCCGGGGAATTGCTCGTTGCGGCCGCCTATGAGGTCGGCGGCGCCGAAACGCTCGCGGAGGTGGCCGGAAAGTGCCGGGCGGCGGGGCGGGAGGTGGTCGAGGGGTCGGCGGAAGAAGCCGCGGCGCGCGGGGTGGCCGCCTTCATTCGCACGAGCGACCCTGCCGGAAACGGCCTTGAATTCTTCCATGGCGACAGCCGCGACGAGGTCGCCTTCGTCTCGCCCGCCGGGGTCAGCGGCTTCGTGACCGGGGACATGGGCATGGGCCACGCCGTGTTCGCCGCGCCCAATTTCGAGGAATGCCACGCCTTCTACAAGGCGATCGGGTTCCACGACACCGATATACCGCGCTTCCATTTCAGCGATGCGCCCGACGATCCGGGCATGGGCTTCGCCTTCATGCACGCCGACAACGGCCGCCATCATTCGCTTGCGATCGGCGAGATGCCGCAATCGCCGCCGCGCTGCGTCCATCTCATGCTCGAGATGAAGACGCAGAGCGATGTCGGCAAATGCTACGACCGGATGCGGCTCGCGAAGGTGGAAGAAAGCGCGAGCATCGGCCGCCATGTCAATGACCAGACCTTCGGCTTCTACATGAAGACGCCCGGCGGCTTCGACCTCGAGATCGGCGCCGACCCGCTCGTGATCGACCCCGCGACCTGGGTGCCGACGGCGCATCTCCAGCCGAGCGAATGGGGACATGTCTGGGCCTGGCAAAAGGCCCTTGAGGAACAGGGAGAGCAGGCGTGACTATCGACAAGCGGATGAGCGCGGGCGACGTCGTCGCCCAATTGTCCGACGGCATGACGATCGGCATCGGCGGCTGGGCGACCCGGCGCAAGCCGATGGCGCTGGTGCGCGAGATTCTGAAATCCGATCTCAAGGATCTGACGATCGTCGCCTATGGCGGACCCGATGTCGGCATGCTGTGCGCCGCGGGCAAGGTGAAGAAGCTTGTCTTCTCCTTCGTCAGCCTCGATCACTATCCGCTCGAGCCGCATTTCCGTAACGCGCGCCAGGCAGGCGCGATCGATATTTTCGAGCTCGACGAGGGCATGTTTCAATGGGGGCTGCGCGCCGCCGCGATGCATCTTCCGTTCCTGCCGACCCGTGTCGGGATCGGCACCGACATATTGAAGCAGTCGGGCTTCGCGTTCAAAATGGTGAAGAGCCCCTATGGCGACGGCGAGGAGCTGGTCGCGATGCCGGCGCTGAAGCTCGATGTCGCGCTCGTCCATGCGCATCGCTCGGACGCCAAGGGCAATCTCCTGACGCTCTCGCCCGATCCATTGTTCGACGAGCTCTTCATCCGCGCGGCGGACCGCGCCTATGCGAGCGTCGAGCAGATCGTGCCGACCGCCGATCTCGACATGGAGGCGAACGCCCGCTTCGCGATGGCCGAGCGAGCCCGCATCACCGGCGTCGTCGAGGCGCCGCTTGGCGCACATCCCACCAGCGCCGCGCCGGACTATCAGCTCGATCTCGCGCATCTCAAGACCTATGTCGAGAGCGCGGCCGCGCCCGAGGCCTGGGCGGCCTACCGCGCCTCCTACATCGATATCCCCGCGTCGGCCTATCCCGAAGCCGTCGGCGGCGAAGCCGCCATCCGCGCCCTGCCGCGCCCGGTCTATTGAGGAGAGCCCAAGTGACTGCAGACATGACCGCAGACTTTACGCTCGCCGAACTCGTCATCACCGCCTGCGCCGAAGCCTGGCGCGGCGACGGCGAGATCATGGCGACCGGCATCGGCCCCTTGCCCCGGCTCGGTACCGCGCTTGCGAAGAAGACCTTCAACCCGCTTCTCCAGACCACCGACGGCGAGTGCTATTATGGCGACGAGCCGGTCCCGCCGGGCAAGCGGACGGGGCCGGTCGTCATCGAGGGCTATGCCAATTACGCGCGCGTCTTCGATGTGCTCTGGGGCGGACGCCGCCACTCGATGGTGAGCCCGGTCCAGATCGACCGCTTCGGGCAGGCAAATATCAGCGTGATCGGCGACCATGCGAAGCCCAAGGCGGCAATGCTCGGAGCGCGCGGCTTTCCGGGCAATTCGATCTGTCACCAGAACAGCTTTTTCATTCCAGCCCACAACAAGCGTGCCTTCGTCGAGGGCGAAGTCGATTTCGTCTGCATGGCCGGATATAATCCGGCCCGTTATCTCGGCGGCAAGCCGCCCGCCGGGCTCGACCTCCGGATCATCGTCACCAATTTGTGCGTGATGGATTTCGGCGGGCCCGATCACCAGGTGCGCGTCATTTCGCTGCATCCTGGCGTGAGCTTCGACGAGGTCCAGGAGAATACAGGGTTCCCGCTCGCGTCCGTCGCGGGCGATATTCTCGAAACGCCGGCCCCCACCGCCGAGCAGTTGGCGCTCATCGCGGCGCTCGACCCGAACAATGTCCGCGCCGGCATTTTCAAGGACAATCCCTCGGGCAGGAGAAACTGACATGCACGAGCTCGTCGAACCGCAGAAGGTCGATATCGTCTACGAGAAGGACAATCCCGTTCTCTACGAGGTGGTCGACCATGTCGCCTGGGTGACGATGGATCGCCCCGACTTCAACAATGCCCAGAACGGGCAGATGACCTACGCCCTCGATGATGCCTTCAACAGGGCGGTGCAGGACGATGACGTCCGCGTCATCGTGCTTGCCGGCAATGGCAAGCATTTCTCCGCAGGGCATGACATCGGGACGCCGGGCCGCGACGTGCACAAGCATTTCGAGAACCGGCTGATGGTTCCGGGCCATGTCAACAAGCCGGCTGCCGAGCTGCTCTACACGCGCGAACAGGAACAATATCTTGGCATGTGCCGGCGCTGGCGCGATATCCCGAAGCCGACCGTCGCGATGGTGCAGGGCGCCTGCATCGCGGGCGGGCTGATGCTCGCGTGGGTATGCGACCTCATCATCGCTTCGGAGGACGCCTTCTTCCAGGACCCGGTGAACCGCATGGGCATTCCGGGCGTCGAATATTTCGCGCACGCGTTCGAGTTGCCGCCGCGGGTCGCCAAGGAATTCCTGCTGCTCGGCGAGCGGATGAGCGCCGAGCGCGCACAGCAGTTCGGCATGGTCAACCGCATCGTCAGCCGGGAAGCGCTGCGCGAGGAGGTCGCCGCGGTGGCCGCCAAGCTCGCGGCGCAGCCGCGTCTCGGCAACTGGCTGACCAAGCAGGCGGTCAACCATGTCGAGGAATTGCGCGGCAAGCGCTCGGCGATGGATGCCGTCTTCCACATGCATCATTTCGCGCATGCGCAGAATGATCTCGTGCAGGGCAGCGCGATCGCCGGCCTCGGCGCCAAGGAAATGGCGGCGGCGAACAAGAAGCAGGCGGGCGAGGGCTGACCCATGCATTCGGCGCTGCGATCCGTCATGACCGAGCGGCTGGGTTGCCGCGTGCCGGTGATCCAGACCGCGATGGGCTGGGTCGCCGAGCCGTCGCTCGTGATCGCGAGCAGCAACGCCGGCGCCTTCGGCTTTCTTGGCGCGGCGGTGATGACGCCCGATGAGGCGCGGACCAAGATCAAGGCGGTGCGCGAGGGGACCGACCGGCCGTTCGGGGTCAATTTCCACAGTTTCCAGCCGGGCGCCGATGCGATCGTCGAGCTGATCCTCGAGAACCGCGAACAGGTCCGCGCGGTGAGCTTCGGGCGCGGCCCGAATGCGAAGATGATCGGCCGCTTCAAGGATGCCGGAATATTGTGCGTGCCGACGGTCGGCGCGGTGAAACATGCGCAGAAAATGGTCGAGCTCGGCGTCGACATGGTGACGGTGCAGGGCGGCGAAGGCGGCGGGCATACGGGATCGGTCCCGACGACCGTGCTGCTGCCGCAGGTCCTCGATGCCGTCGATGTGCCCGTAATCGCGGCCGGCGGGTTCGGCGACGGGCGCGGCCTCGCGGCGGCGCTCGCCTATGGCGCGGTCGGCATCGCGATGGGAACACGCTTCCTTCTCACCGAGGAGAGCCCGGTGCCAGCCGCGACCAAGGCGGCCTATCTCGCCGCCTCGACCGACGGCATTCTCGTCACGACCAAGCTCGACGGCATTCCGCAGCGCATGGTGCGCACGCCGCTCATGGACCGCATCGAGAAATCGGGGCCGCTCGCGATGTGGCTGCGCGCCTTCGAGGCGGGCCTCGCGATGAAGCGCCAGACCGGCGCGTCCTGGATGCATTTCATCCGCACCGCGCGTGAGATGACCGCGCATGGCGCGATGCCGCTCAAACAGGCGATGATGGCGGCGACGATGCCGATGCTCATCCAGAAGGCCGTCGTGCACGGCGACATCGAACATGGGGTGATGGCAACGGGCGTCGTCGGCGGCCGCATCGCCGAAATCCCGTCCTGCGAGCAGCTGGTCGGCCGGATCATCGCCGAGGCGGAAGACCGGCTTGCGGCGCTGGCGGGAAATCAAGGAGCTTTGGATGCCGATACATTATAGCGTCAGGGATCGCGTGGCCGAGATCCTCTTCGACCACCCGCCGGTCAATGCTTTCGACACCAGGGGATGGGAATCGATCCCGGCGCTTGTCGAGTGCGCGTCGGCCGACGAGGAGGTCCGCTGTCTGCTCATCCGGGCGGTCGGCCGGGGATTTTGCGGCGGCGTCGACATCAAGGAAATGCAGGCGCATCCCGAGCGCATCGCCAAGCTCAACCGCGACAATTATCTGACCTTCAAGGCGATCCGCGAATGCGCGATCCCGGTGGTCGGCGCGCTGCACGGTTTCGTGATCGGCGGCGGCGTCAACATCGCCGGCGCGTGCGACAGCCTGATCGCCGCCGAGGGCGCCTATTTCTCGCTGCCCGAGATCGATCGCGGCGCGATGGGCGGCGCCGCTTTCCTGTCGCGCATGCTGCCGGTCCAGAAGGTGCGCACCAATTTCTTCACCGGCGGCCGCATCCCGGTCGAGGATCTCCACCGCCATGGATCGATCGAGAAGATCGTGCCGCTCGAGGCGCTCGAGGCCGACGCGCGGGCGCTCTGCGAGACGATCGCGGGCAAAAGCCGGGCGGCGCTGGTGATCGCGAAGCAGGCGCTCAACCTCATCGAGCCTTCGAACCCCAGCGACAAATACCGGATCGAGCAGGGCTTCACCCTCGAGATGTATGCCCATGAAGACAGCCAGAAGGCGCGCGACGCCTTCGTGGACAGCAAGGAAGCGGCGAAGTTCTGATGGATTTGACTTACACGCCCGAGCAAGAGCGGTTCCGTGCCGAAGTGCGCGCCTGGATGGAGGCGCATGTGCCGAAGGCGCCGCTCGAACATTATGATGCGACGCGCGAAGGATTCGAGGCGCACCGCGCCTGGGAGGCGACGCTGAAGTCGGGCGACTGGGGCATGGTGACCTGGCCAAAGGACTATGGCGGGCGCGGGGTCGATCTCATCCAGTGGCTGATCTTCGAGGAAGAATATTACCGCGCCAAGGCTCCCGGACGCGTCAACCAGAACGGGATATTCCTGCTCGGCCCCACCCTCATGGAGTTCGGCAGCGACGAGCAGAAGGCGCGCTTCCTGCCGCCGATGGCGAGCGGCGAGGAAATCTGGGCGCAGGCCTGGTCCGAGCCGCAGGCGGGGAGCGATCTGGCCGGCGTGCGCGCAACCGCGGTGCGCGACGGCGACGAATATATTCTGAACGGCCACAAGATCTGGTCGAGCCGCGCCGCCTTCGCCGACTGGGCCTTTGGCCTTTTTCGGGAGCCGGGCACCGAGCGCCACAAGGGGATGAGCCTCATCTTCTTCCGCTTCGACACGCCGGGCGTCACGCGCAACCCGATCAAGAAGATCAACGGACATGTGGGCTTCGCCGAGATCTTCCTCGAAAATGTCCGCGTGCCGGCCTTCAACCGGCTGGGCGAGGAGGGTCAGGGCTGGCACATCTGCATGGCGACCGCGGGCTTCGAGCGCGGCCTGATGCTCCGCTCGCCGGCGCGCTACCAGGTCGCGGCGGGGGAACTCGCGAAGCTCTGGGAAGCGCGCAAGCATGACTGCGATCCCGCGCTCGAGGCCGAGGTGGTGCGCGCCTTCATGGGCGCCGAGGCTTATGCGCTTTCGATCTACAAGACCGCGAGCGCGCTCATGGCGGGCGCGAAGATCGGGCCCGAGGCGAGCACCAACAAGATATTCTGGTCCGAGCTCGACATTCATCTTCACCGCACCGCGCTCGCGATCCTCGGCCCCGACGCCGAGCTCGTGACCGAGCCCGGAGCGCACGACTGGATCGACGATTATATCTTCTCGCTGGCGGGACCGATCTACGCCGGGTCGAACGAGATCCAGCGCAACATCATCGCCGAGCGCATGCTCGGACTGCCGCGCTGAAGGGGAACAGGGACATGGACTTCACCCTTAGCGAAGAACAGCTGATGTTCGCCGAAACGGCGCGGACCCTCTTTGCCGACACCTGCACCCCCGATCATTGGCGGCGCCTGATGGAAGCGGGCGAAAGCCGCGATCCGGCGCGCTGGCAGGCGATCGTGGAGACGGGCCTCACAGCCTTGCTGCTCCCCGAGAGCGCGGGCGGCCTCGGGCTGGCCGAACTCGACTTTGCGCTGATCGCAGAGGCGGCGGGCTATGTCGCGCTGCCAGATCCCCTGGTCGAGAGCGCCGGTGTGGCCGCCCCGATGCTCGCGGCGCTCGCACCCGATCACCCCGCGCTCGGCAATCCGGCCGCGACGATCGCGATCCAGGAGCGCGAGGGCGCGCTTGTTGCCGATGCCGACAGCGCGGCTGCGATCATCCTGCGGCGCGGCGACGACGCCTTCATCGCCGGCCCCGGCGATGTCCGTCTCGTGCGCCGCGACAGTATCGATCCCTTCCGCCGTCTCTTCTCGGTCGAGTGGGATGCGGGCACCGCCCGGGCGCTCGGCACCGCCGACTGGGAGCTGGCGCGCGATCGCGGGGCGCTCTTCGCGGCGGCGCAGGGCCTCGGCCTCGCGCAGCGCGCGGTCGACATGGCTGTGGCCTATGCCAAGGACCGCGAGCAGTTCGGCAAGCCGATCGGCAGCTACCAGGCAGTCAAACATCAGCTCTCGACCGCGCAGGTCGGCATCGAGTTCGCCCGTCCGGTGGTGCTCGCGGCCGCCGCCGACATCGCGCAGGGCGACATCCATTCGCGGGCGCGCGTCAGCCACGCGAAGATCGTCGCGCTCGAAACCGCCGATCTGGCCGCGCGCACCGCGATCCATGTCCATGGCGCGATGGGCTATAGCTGGGAGGTCGATGTCCACCTGTTCCTGAAGCGCGCGCTCGCGCTCACCGGCTGCTGGGGCACGCCCGGCTTTCACCGCGCGCGCGTCGCGGCGCGCCTCTTCGGTCAGCCGACCGGACCCGAATTCACCTTTGCACGGGATTTGCAACATGCCTGAAGCCTATATCGTCGACGCCGTCCGCAGTCCGGTCGGGCGCAAGAAGGGCAGTCTTGCCCAGGTCCATCCCGCCGATCTCGGCGCCCACGCGATCCGTGCGCTCGTCGAGCGAACGGGCATCGACGCCGCCGCGGTCGATGACGTCGTCTGGGGGTGCTGCGAGACGATCGGCGGGCAGGCGGGCGACATCGGGCGGACGGCCTGGCTCGTCGCGGGCCTTCCCGAGGAGGTGCCCGGGGTCACGATCGACCGGCAATGCGGCAGCAGCCAGCAAGCGGTGCATTTCGCGGCGCAGGGCGTGATGAGCGGGACGCAGGATCTTGTCGTCGCGGGCGGCAGCCAGGCGATGAACCAGATTCCGATCTCGGCGGCGATGATCGTCGGCCAGCAATATGGCTTCAACACTCCGTTCGACAGTTCGCCCGGCTGGAATGCGCGCTACGGCGACGAGGAAGTGAACCAGATCCGCTCGGCCGAGATGATCGCCGACAAGTGGGGCATCAGCCGCGAAGCGATGGAGGAATTCAGTCTCGCGAGCCACCAGCGCGCGGAGGCGGCGTGGGACGCGGGCTGGTTCGACCGCGAGGTCGCACCGCTCGGGGGACTCGAAAAGGACGAGACGATCCGTCCGGGGACGACGCTCGAAGGTCTCGCATCGCTGAAACCGGTGCGCGAGGGCGGCGTCGTGACCGCGGGCGTCGCCAGCCAGAATTGCGACGCCTCGGCCGCGCTGCTGATCGCGAGCGAGGCGGCGGTGAAGGCGCACGGGCTGACGCCGCGCGCGCGCATCCATCACCTATCGGTCCGAGCCGCCAACCCGGTCTGGATGCTCACGGGTCCGATCCCGGCCACGCAGTATGCGCTGAAGAAGGCCGGCATGTCGGTCGGCGATATCGACCTCTTCGAATGCAATGAGGCGTTCGCCTCGATCCCGCTGGCGTGGATGAAGGAACTCGGCATCCCGCACGAGAAGGTCAATGTGCAGGGGGGGGCGATCGCGCTCGGCCATCCGATCGGCGCGACGGGCGCCCGCCTCATGACGACCTTGCTCGGCGCGCTCGAACGCACCGGCGGCCGCTACGGGCTTCAGACAATGTGCGAGGGCGGCGGCCAGGCCAACGTCACGATCATCGAACGACTTTAGGTGAGAAGCTGAAATGGGAATTTGCGAAGGACGCGTCGCGATCGTCACCGGCGCCGGAAACGGGCTCGGCAAGGCTTATGCGCTGGGGCTTGCCGCGGAAGGCGCGAAGCTGGTGGTCAACGACCTCGGCGTCGGCACCCACGGCGAGGAGGGAGCCACCAAAGGCGCTGCCGAGCAGGTGGTCGAGGAAATTCGCGGCATGGGCGGCGAGGCGGTCGCCAACACCGACGATGTTGCCGACTGGGATGCGGGCAAGCGCATGGTCGAGGCGGCGCTCGACAATTTCGGGCGGCTCGATGCGGTCGTCAACAACGCAGGGTTTGTGCGCGACCGCATGTTCTTCACCTGCAGCCCCGAGGAATGGGACGCCGTGCTTCGGGTCCATCTGCGCGGCCACTTCTGTACCACGCGCCACGCGGCCGAATATTGGCGCGCCGAGGCGAAGGCGGGACGCTCCGTCGATGCGCGGATCATCAACACGACGAGCGGCGCGGGTTTGCAGGGCTCGGTCGGCCAGTCGGCCTATTCGACCGCCAAGGCGGGGATCGCCGGGCTGACGCTTGTCCAGGCGGCCGAGATGGGCCGCCTCGGGGTGACCGCCAATGCGCTTGCGCCGAATGCGCGTACCCGCATGACCGACACCGGCGCCTTCGACATGGAGGCGAAGGAGGGCGCGTTCGATATATTCGCACCCGAGAATATGGCGCCGCTCGTCGCTTATCTGGTCTCGGAACAGTCGAAGGGCGTGACCGGCCAGATCTTCGAACTGAAAGGCGGCACGATTTTCCTCTCGCAGGGCTGGACCGACAGCCCGGCGCACGAAAAGGGCGCGCGCTTCGAGGCGGCTGAACTCGATCCGATCGTACGCGCGCTCATCGCGGGGCGCGAGCCCGCCAAGCCCGTCTACGGCGCGGGCTGACGCGATGGAATTCGCCTTCACCGAAGAACAGGCGATGATCGCCGAGACTGTGAGCGGCTTTTTTGCGGAGCGGGCATCGAGCGAGCGCACGCGCGATGCGATGGCGGCCGGCGATATCGACCGGCCGCTCTGGGACGCTTTCTGCGGCGAGCTCGCGCTTGCCGGGGTCGCGGTCCCCGAGGCGCTCGGCGGCGCCGGTCTCGGCATGGTCGAGTTTGCACTGGTCGCCGAGGCTGCTGGCGCGCAGGTCGCGGCGCTGCCGCTTCCCGCGCTCGCCATGGCGCTCGCCGCGCTCGCGGCCGGCGGCGGCGCTGCGGCAGATCGCTGGCTTGCCCCGATCATGGCGGGCGAAGCGGTCCCGGCCTTTTCCACCGACTTCGTGCGCGAAGGCGAAGGCGACGGGCTAACCGGCACGGCGCGTTTCGTCGCTTATGCGGCGACCGCCGATTGTCTTTTTCTCTCGGCGGCGGGGGGCGGCACCTGGGTCGTTCCCGCCAATGCGCCGGGAGTCCGGATCACCCCGCATGTGACGATGGACCAGACGCGCCCGCTTGCCGATTTGCGCCTCGATAATGTCGCGGCCGAACCGCTCGACGCCAGCGCGCGCGAAACCGCCCTCCGGTCGGGCTGGCTGTGCCTCGCGGCCGAGGCGCTCGGCGGGGCGCAGGCGGCGCTCGACCGGACCGCCACTTATGCGAAGGAGCGCGTCCAGTTCGGGCGTCCGGTGGGTTCATTCCAGGCCTATAAGCACCGTCTCGCGGACATGATGGTCGAGATCGAACAGGCGCGCTCCGCAGTCTATTGGGCGGCGTGCGCGATCGACGAGGGGTCGGAGGAGACCGACCTCGCGCTCCACGCGGCGAAGGCCTTTTGCACCGACACCTTCCGCATGTGCGCGGGGAACATGATCCAGCTCCACGGCGGGATCGGCTTCACCTGGGAACATGACGCGCATCTTTTCTTCAAGCGCGCGCGGGGGGCGGGTTCGATGCTCGGCGACAGCGCCTGGCACCGCGAACAGGTCGCGCGGCTCGTGATCGGGGCAGCGGCATGAAGCTCGGGTTTTCAGCTGCCGAAGAGGCATTTCGCGCCGAGTGCGCCGACTGGCTCCAGCGCCAGATGGCGGGGCCCTTCGCGGATATCCGCGGCATTCACAACCTCGTCTCGAAGGTCGAGCGCCGCAAGGAGTGGGAGCAGCAGCTCGCCGCCGACGGATGGTCGTGCATCGGGTGGCCGCGCGAATGGGGCGGCAAGGCAGCGAATCTTGCCGAGCAGGTGATCTTCGCCGAGGAATATGCCCGCGCCGGCGCGCCCAACCGGATCAATCATATCGGGGTAGAGCTTGCCGGCCCGACCATCCTCGCCTTCGGGAGCGAGGAGCAGAAGCGCAAGTTCCTTCCCGGCATCGCGGCCGGCACCGCCATCTGGTGCCAGGGATATTCGGAGCCGAACGCCGGGTCCGACCTTGCCAATGTCCGCACCAAGGCCCGCCTCGAGGGCGGCGCGTGGACGGTGAACGGGCAGAAGGTCTGGACCAGCCTTGCGCATTTTTCCGACTGGATTTTCGTCATCGCGCGCAGCGAGGAAGGATCGAAAGGCCCGAAGGGCCTGACCTTCCTGATGATGGAGATGGACCAGCCGGGGATCGAGGTCCGGCCGATCCGCCAGATCAACGGCGACGCCGAATTCAACGAGACCTTCTTCACCGACGCGCGCTGCCCCGAAGACAGCATGATCGGGACCCCGGGCGACGGCTGGCGCGTCGCGATGGGGCTATTGGGCTTCGAGCGCGGGGTCTCGACGCTGGCGCAGCAGATGCAGTTTCGCGGCGAACTCGATGCCATCATTTCCGCCGCTCGCGACAATGGAAAGGCGAGCGATCCTGTCGTTCGCCAGCGCATCGCTCACGCCGAAATCGGCCTTCGGCTCATGCGCTACGGCGCCCTGCGCATGCTGTCGGGCAGCGGCAGCGGCGCGATCGACGGCGCGGCGCTCACTTACAAGATCCAGTGGTCGACGTGGCGGCGCGATCTCGGCGAGCTTGCGATGGATGTCCTCGGCCAGGCGGGCGAGATCGCCGGGGGCGAGGCCTATGAATGGGACATGCTGCCCAACATGTATCTCTTCAGCCGTGCCGACACGATCTACGGCGGCACCAACCAGATCCAGCGCAACCTGATTGCCGAACGCGGGCTCGGCATGCCCCGCGAACCCCGAGGAGACTTATGACGCTTCCCGCCTATCCCGAACCGCGCGGCCTTCTCAAGGGCAAGACCGTCGTCGTCACCGCCGCCGCCGGCACCGGCATCGGCTTCTCCGCCGCGAAGCGCGCCGCCGAGGAAGGCGCGGCGCTGCTGATCAGCGATTTCCACGAGCGGCGCCTCGGCGAGGCGGCGGACCGGATCGCCGAGGCGGTCGGCACGCGTCCCGCGACGTTCGTATGCGACGTGACGAGCCAGGACCAGGTCGATGCCCTGCACGCCGCGGCGCTGGCGGAGCTTGGTCATGTCGATGTGCTGATCAACAATGCGGGGCTCGGCGGCGAGGTATCGGTCGTCGAGATGAGCGACGAGCAATGGTCGCGGGTGCTTGACGTCACCTTGACCAGCGTCATGCGCATGAGCCGCGCCTTCCTTCCCGCCATGTATGCGCGCGGGACCGGCGCGCTCGTCAACAATGCGTCGGTACTCGGCTGGCGCGCGCAAAAGGGGCAGGCGCATTATGCCGCCGCCAAGGCGGGCGTCATGGCCTTCACACGCTGTTCGGCGCTCGAGGCGGCCGAACATGGCGTGCGCGTCAACGCCGTCGCTCCGTCGATCGCGATGCACGCCTTTCTCGCCAAGGTGACGAGCGAGGAAGCGCTCGAGAAGCTCGCCGCGCAGGAAGCCTTCGGCCGCCCCGCCGAGGTCTGGGAGGTCGCCAATGTGATGATCTTCCTCGCCTCGGACCTGTCGAGCTACATGACCGGAGAAATCCTCTCGGTCTCGAGCCAGCGGGCCTGATCGTGGCGACCATCTTCGATCATCCCGCCGACCTTCTCGGACAGGAAGGCACCGCTCTCGGCCCGACCGACTGGCTGCAGATAGACCAGGCGCGCGTCGACGGCTTCGCCGAGGTGACGGGGGATCATCAATGGATCCATGTCGACGTCGAGCGCGCGAAGGCCGGGCCGTTCGGCGGCACAATCGCGCACGGCTATCTGACGATGAGCCTCGTCAATCTCTTTCTGCCCGACCTCATCGAGGTCCGCGGCTTTGCGCATGCGGTGAATGTGGGCGCCGACCGGCTTCGCTTTCTCGCTCCGGTTAAGGTCGGCGCGCGCATCCGCGCCGTCGGCGAGCTCGTCTCGGCCGAAGAGGTGAAGGGCGCGATCCAGTCGGTCGTGCGCGTCACGGTCGAGATCGAGGGCGGCGACAAGCCCGCCTGCGTCGTCGACACGATCAGCCGCTACTTCCCGGAGGCGCCGTCATGAGATTCCTAGCGAGCCTTGCCGCCCTCGCGGCGCTTTCCTTTACCCCAGCCGGAGCCAAGCCGATGAACGATCCCGCAAGGATGGAAGCCGCCGTACACGCCTATGTCGCCGCCTTCGAAGCCGGGAGCGCCGATCAGGTTGCCGAGCTCTATGCCGACGATGCGACGGTCGAGGATCCGATCGGGAGCCCGGTTCATGAAGGCAAGGAGGCGATCCGGAGCTTCTATGCCGAGTCGATGAAGACCGGGGCGAAACTCCAGCTCGACGGCCCCGTGCGCATTGCGGGTGACTATGCCGTCTTTCCCTTCTCGGTCCATCTCGAGTTGGGCGGCAGGAAAATGCGGATCGACGTGATCGACACCTTCAAATTCGATGCGGACGGCAAGGTCGCGGAAATGCGCGCCTTCTGGGGTCCGACCAACATGACCAACTGAGAGGTACCACCATGCGCGAAGCCGCCATCATTTCCACCGCCCGCACCGGGGTCGGCAAGGCCTATCGCGGCGCCTTCAACGATACCGAGGCGCCGCTTCTCTCCTCGCACGTCGTCAATGCCGCGATCGAGCGTGCGGGCATCGATCCGGCCCGGGTCGACGATGTCTATCTGGGCGTCGGCAATCACTGGAATACGCAGAGCTATAATCTCGGCCGCCTGACGGTCCATGGCTCGGTGCTGCCCGACACGGTCGGCGGCTTCACGCTCGATCGCAAATGCTCCTCGGGCCTCAACGCCGTGGCGCTCGCCGCGCGCGGCATCATGTGCGACGAGATCGACGTTGCCGTGGCCGGCGGGATGGAGAGTATTTCGCTCACCATCAACAAGCATGCCCCGCAGTTCCGCAATCGCTCCGAGTTCATCAAGGCCGCCGATCCCACCGCCTATATGGCGATGATCGAGACCGCCGAGATCGTCGCCGAGCGTTACGGCGTGAGCCGCGAGGACCAGGACCGGTTCGCGGCGCAGAGCCAGCAGCGCGCCGGGGCGGCGCAGGCGGCAGGCAGGTTCGACGACGAGATCGTGCCGATCACTGTCGAGAAGGCCTTGTTCGAGAAGGACGGCAGCGAGGCCGGCAAGGAAAGTGTCACCCTGACGCGCGACGAGGGCGTTCGCGGCGACACGAGCTACGAGAAACTCGCCGAGCTGAAGCCCGTCTTCAAGGATGGCTCGGTGATCAAGGAGGGCCGCCACGTCACGGCGGGCAACGCCAGCCAATTGTCCGATGGCGCCTCGGCGCAGGTGCTGATGGATCTCGCCGCGGCGCAAAAGGAAGGCTTGCCGGTCCTCGGTGTCTATCGCGGCTTCCAGGTCGCCGGATGCGGCGCGGACGAAATGGGCATCGGTCCCGTCTTCGCCATTCCGAAGCTGCTCGATCGCGCTGGTCTCAAGCTCGATGACATCGGACTGTTCGAGATCAACGAGGCGTTTGCGAGCCAGGCCGTCTATTGCCAGCGCAAGCTCGGGATCGATCCCGACAGGCTCAACGTCAATGGCGGCGGCATCGCGATCGGCCATCCGTTCGGCATGACCGGGTCGCGTCTCGTGGGCCACGCGCTGATCGAGGGCAAACGGCGCGGCGTCCGCTATGTCGTCGTCTCGATGTGCGTTGCCGGCGGCATGGGCGCCGCCGGTCTCTTCGAAGTCGCCTGAGGCCGCGATGGCGGACGCGTCGGAGAGCTGGCCGGAGACCATCCCGCACGCGGCCAGGCTGGCCGCGGAGCGTTGGCCGGATGTTCCGGGTCTCGTCGCGGGCGACGCGAGCTGGACGTTCGCGGCCATCTGGCAGGATGCGCGCGCTGCGGCGTCGGCCATGCTCGCGAGCGGTGTCGAAGAGGGCGACAGGGTCGCGATCTGGGCGCCCAATTGCCGCGAGTGGATGCTGGCGGCGCTCGGCGCGCAAACGGCCGGGGCGACCATCGTTCCGCTCAACACGCGGTTCAAGGGGCAGGAGGCCGGGGATATCCTGCGCCGCAGCCGGGCAAAGCTGCTTTTCGTGCCGTCCGACTTCCTTGCGACCGACTATCGCGCGCTGCTTTCCGGCGAGACGCTCCCCGACCTTGCCGAGATCGTGACGCTCGATGCCGGCTGGGAGGCCTTCGCCGCGCGCGGACGCGGTGCGGACGATCCGCTGGTCGATGCCGCGCTTGCGCGCCTCACTGGCGACCATATCGCCGACATCATCTTCACCTCGGGGACGACGGGCCGCCCGAAAGGCGCGCTTTCGGCGCACCGCCAGGTCACGCGCAACTTCGGCGACTGGGCGGTTCGCGTCGATCTCCAGGCGGGCGATCGCTACCTCATCGTCAATCCCTTCTTCCACACGTTCGGCTACAAGGCGGGCTGGACAGCCTGTCTTCTTCGCGGCGCGACGATCGTGCCGCAGCCCATATTCGATGCGGCCGAAACGGCGCGGCTGATCGAAAGCCACCGGATCAGTTTCATCCCCGGACCGCCGACCATCTACCAGTCGCTGCTGCAGGAACTCGCGGGCGACAAGCCGCGCGACTTCTCGTCGCTCCGCGTCGCCGTTACCGGCGCGGCGCCGGTCGCCCCGGCGCTCGTCGAGCGCATGCGCAGCGAGCTTGGCATGTCGAACATCGTGAACGGCTATGGAATGACCGAATGCGGTGCGATCGCGATGACGCGCCAGGGCGACGATGCCGAGACGATCGCCCACACCTGCGGCTATCCGCTTCCCGGCCTCGAGGTGCGCTGCGTGGGCGAAGACGGCCGCGATCTGCCGCCTGGCGAGGCGGGCGAGCTCTGGGTGCGCGGCCATGCGGTGATGCGCGGCTATCTCGACGATCCCGCCGCGACCGCCGAGGCGATCGATGCCGATGGCTGGCTGCATACCGGCGACGTCGGGACGATCGATGCACGCGGCTATCTTGCGATCACCGACCGCAAGAAGGACATGTATATCTCGGGCGGCTTCAACTGCTATCCCGCCGAGATCGAGAAACTGCTGGCTGCGCATCCGGCCATCGAGGTGGCGGCGATCGTCGGGGTGGCGGACGAGCGGCTGGGCGAGGTCGGCCGGGCCTTCGTTGTCCTGCGGCCGGGTATCACCGCCGACGAGGCAGGGGTTATCGCCTGGGCGCGGGCGAACATGGCCAATTACAAGGTTCCGCGCCATATCGAGTTCGTCGACGAACTGCCGCGCAATGCCGCCGGCAAGATATTGCGCACCGCGCTCCGGGTGCGTGCATGAGCGGGCAGGCATCGCGAGGCTACGCCCTCTATATTCTCGTGCTGCTGCTCGCTCTTCTGTCGCTGAGCTATGCCGACCGTTACCTCTTCTCGATCCTGATACCTTCTATCAAGGCCGAGTTCGGAGCCAGCGACGCGGTGCTTGGTCTCATCGCGGGTCCGGGGTTCATCGTCAGCTATATCCTCTTCACCATGCCGCTCGCCCGTCTCGCGGACCTCTGGTCGCGTCGGCGCGTCCTCGCCCTGTCGGCGGCGGTGTGGAGCGCCGCCACCGCGGCATGCGGCCTTGCGCTCAATATCTGGCAGGTCGCGGCGGCACGCGTGATTGTCGGGGTCGGCGAGGCCGGAGCGATGCCGCCCGCCCAGTCGATTGTCGCAAGTCTCTTCTCCGAGAAGAGACGCAGCAGCGCGCTCGGTGTTTTGACCGCCGCGCCCTATATCGGGACCGTTGCGGGACTTGCCGGCGGTGGCGCCCTCGCGGCGATCGTCGGCTGGCGCGACGCTTTCCTCTGGCTCGCGCTGCCGGGGCTGCCCCTGGCGCTGCTCATGCTGATGACGGGGCCGCGGCGCGCCGCATCCCCGAGTTCTGCGG
>JAEWIL010000052.1 GCA_023387085.1 Pseudomonadota bacterium
CGGCAAAGCCGCGGAACCCCCGCGCGTTGGCTTGCAGAAAGCGATCGTAAACGCCGGGATCCTTCTTTGCCTCGGCAAGCCGGTCGGTGCGGTCGCGCGTCCGCGGCGGCTTGACGGGAGCGGCGGCGATCCGGCGCGCGGCCGCGATTGCCGCGCCTGGAAGGTCGCCATCGACCATTTCGTCGACCAGCCCCATCGCTGCCGCCTCGGGAGCCGTGATCGGGGCGCCGGTGGTCATCATTTCGAGCGCCGGTTCCATCGGTACAATCCGCGGCAATCGCTGCGTTCCACCGGCACCCGGCAGAATTCCGAGCTTCACTTCGGGCAGACCGAGCTTGGCCGACGAAAGCGCGACACGGTAGCGGCACGCCATTGCGACCTCGAGGCCGCCACCGAGGGCAGTGCCGTGGATCGCGGCTATAACCGGAGTTTCGCACGCCTCGATCGCGTTGACGACGTCGGGCAGCTTGGGTTTCATGAGCGGCGCCGAGAACTCGCGGATATCGGCGCCAGCGAAGAAGGTTCGCCCGTCACAGCGGATCACGATCGCCGCGACGTCGGCTTGCGCGTCCGCCCATTGGCACATCTCGATCAGCGCAACACGGACCGAATGGCTGAGGGCGTTGACCGGCGGCGAATCCACCACGATCACGGCGACTTCGTCATGCTGCTCGATGCGCGCGATGGCGCTTTCGGGACGCGCGCTCACAGCGCGGCCACCCGGTCGAGGGTCGACGGCGCCGCCGTGACCGCGGTCCGCTGAAGATAATGTTTCATTCCGATCAGGCCTCCCAGTTCCTCGCCGCCGCCGGCCCGGCCGGGGCCGCCGTGAATCATGTGCGGCATCGGCGAACCGTGGCCCGTCGAATCGGCCGCGCTGTCGCGCTCGACGATCACGATCCTGCCGTGCGAGGAAGCGGTTTCCATCACCAGCTGTGCGGCCGCTTCCGCGTCGTGCGTGAAGAGCGACATCACGAGCGAACCCTTGCCCTTGCGTGCGAGCGAACCTGCGTCGGCGATATCGCCATAAGGCATCAGCGTTGCCACGGGACCGAACGCCTCGACCTCATGGACAATCTCGGCGTCGCCCGGATTTTCGCAGCGCAGCAGGACCGGCGCAACGAACGCACCGGGCAGGTCGGGCGCGATGCCGCGCACGGCGACCGGCGCCTCTTTCTGGAGCTTCGCGAGACCTTCCAGCACCTCTCCGCGCTGGGCGAGCCCGGCGAGCGCGCCCATACGGGTTGCCTCTTCACGCGGGTCGCCGACGGTGACTTTCGCGATCCGGGTCGCAATCGCCTGTTCGACCGCATCGAGAAGCGGGGCGGGAACCATCGCGCGGCGAATCGCGGTGCATTTTTGCCCCGCCTTCACCGTCATTTCGCGAACCGTTTCCTTGACGAAAAGGTCGAACTCGGGAGAATCCGGCGCCGCATCCGGGCCCAGAATAGACGCGTTGAGGCTATCCTGTTCAGCTGTGAAGCGGACAGCTTCCCGGACGATCACCGGATGAGTCCGCAGCCTTGCGGCGGTGGTTGCCGAACCGGTGAAGGCTACAGCATCCTCGCCGGTCAGATGATCGAAGAGGTCTCCGGTCGGACCGAGCAATAGCTGGACGGCGCCGGGGGGGAGCAGCCCGCTTTCGATCATGATCCGGAACGCCGCGTGTGTGAGCCACGCCGTCGCGGTCGCGGGTTTCACGATGGCGGGAACCCCTGCGAGAAGTGTGGGCGCCAGTTTTTCGAGCATTCCCCATACCGGAAAATTATAGGCGTTGATATGGACCGCCGCGCCGCGAAGCGGCGTCAGGATATGCTGGCCCGCGAAATTGCCCTTGCTCAAGGCCTCGCGTTCGCCCTCGGCGATGACATGGGCCTCCGGAAGGTCGCGCGCCTTCGCCGCATAGACATAAAATACGCCGGCGCCGCCTTCGATATCCAGCCACCCGTCGCTGCGCGTTGCACCGGTCGCGAAACTGAGGGCATAAAGCTCTTCCTTGCGCGCGATGATGGCCTCGGCGAGCCCGCGCAGGAGCTTGCCACGCTCGCGGAAGGTGAGGGCGCGCAGCGCCGGACCGCCGACGGTGCGCGCATGATGCAGCATCGCCTCGGGCACCACCGCCTCTGCCGGCATCTGGGCGATCGCGCCGCCGTCGATCGCCGACCGAAGTTGGGGACCGTGCCCGGCTGATAGCCAGCGGTCCTCGGAATAGCTGGTCAGCAATTGAATGTCAGTCATGTCGTCTGCTCCTGTGGCGAGAAACGGGCTGGCCGCTTCTCCATGAAGGCGTTGATCGCCTCGCGGTAATCGGGATGCCGACCGCGACGCCCCTGGGCGTCGCACTCGGCTTCGAGAGCGGCATCGAAAGCGCTTTGCGCGCCGGCCCGCATCAACTGCTTGATCGTCGCGAGCGCGGGAGCCGGCCGAAGCATTAGGCTTTCGGCCAGCGCGGTGGCCTCGTCTTGGAGCTCGGCGTCTGCCACCACGCGCCACACCAGACCCCATCGCTCGGCCGTTTCCGCATCGACCGCGTCGCCGGTGAGGGTGAGGCCGAGGGCACGCTGAAGGCCAACGAGCCGCGGCAGATACCAGCTCGTGGCGGCATCGGGGCCGAGCGCCACGCGGCCGAAGGGGAACTGGAAGCGCGCGGACCGGGCGGCCAGCACGATGTCGCAGCCGACCGCGACCGCGGCGCCCGCGCCCGAGGCTATGCCGTTGACCGCGCAGATGGTCGGACAGGGCAGACTTGCGAGCCGGCGGACGAGGGGATTATAGTCGCGTTGCAGCGAGGCCGAGAGATCGACGGGGCCGTCCGCAAGCATCGCATGGCGCTCGGCGAGGTCCTGCCCGGCGCAGAAGGCGCGTCCGGCCCCCGTGAGGATCAATGCTCCTACCTGCCCGTCGGCCTCGAGGGCATCGAGGGCAGATCGGAACTCGGCGTGCATGGCGGCGTTGAATGCGTTGAGCGATGCCGGTCTGTTGAGCGTGATCCGTGCCAGCCCGTCCGCGATCGTCCAGCGTATCGCAGGCTCAGTCACCGGTGAACTCGATCGCGCCTTCGGGCAGCAGGTAAAGAATGACGCACGCCCCGCCCGTCACAGTCGGATGATGAGCGCTGTCCGGACCGTAGACCTTCCAGCCCCGCGGGCTCCCGTCGAAAAGCGCATCGGGGTCGAGCGGCATCACCATGTCGATTTCGCCATTGGGGTGGCGATGATGCGGCCCCGCGACTGTCGGCATCTCGACGACATCGACGGAAAATCCGTTGGTTTGCGGAGACGCTCTCAAGGCGCGCCCATAACGAATGCCGCCGCCTTCGCGATCGCAGAGCCAGCCTTGCGAAATCCCCTCGCGGCAAAGCGCCTCGAGTTCGCCGAAAATCTCTCCCGTCGCCGGGAAGAGCCGGCCGAGGCGGTCGGCAAGCGCAGGCTCGACCGCCAAACCCGCGATCGGGCCGGTGACGGTCTGAACCAGTTCGATGAAGCGCGGTGGCGGCGCGAGCCGTTCGGACGCCATGTCAGGCCGCCTGGCTGAGAAGATGAACCCAGCCCGCGGCCCAGGCACCGGCCTCATCTTCAGCGAGCGTCCCCGCCGAGGCATCGTGGCGTTCGAGCGGCGCGATGCGGTGGGCGCCTTTCGCGGCGAGCAGCGCGTCCCATTTTTCGCCGGCGTGGCAGAATGTGTCGGCATAGGTGCGATCGCCGAGCGCGAACACCGCGAAGGATTTGCCCGCGAGCCCCGGATGCGCTTCGAGCGATTCGAAGAAGGCCTGCCCGTTATCGGGGATGTCACCATGACCATAGGTCGACGACACGATGATCACGACATCGAGCGCGTCGAGCGCGTCGGCGCTCGTCCGTTCCATCGGCACTGGAGTGCAGTCGTGCCCCCGCGCGGCGAGGGCCAGCTCGATTTCCTCGGCGCACAATTCTGCAAGCCCCGTCATCGTGGCCACGAAAATCCCAACCCGAAGGGTGGACATGTCGGTGTCTCCGGCAATATGATCCATAAGTGAAATCGTAATATGCAATATATCTCATTTTGCAATAGGGAATCCGAATGGGAAGCGAGAAGGAATCCGAGGGAGCGGGTGAAGGCTTCAACTCCGAAGTTGGCCGCAGGCTGAGAGCGGCGCGCGCGCGCGCCGGAATGACGCGCAAGCAGCTCGCGCAGGTGTCCGAGACGTCGGAGCGCTATCTTGCGCATCTTGAGGCGGGTACCGGCAATCCGTCGCTCGGCGTCATATCGGGATTGGCGGGCGCGCTCGATATTGCGGTTGCCGACCTCATTCCCTTCGGGGGCGAGCGGGGCAGGCGCCACGCCGATGTCATCGCAGCGGTTCGCAAGCTCGCTCCTGATCGGCTCGATGCGCTCGACATCTGGCTGAGCGAGCATGCCAGTCTGGGAGGAGCGAAGGCCAGCCGTGTCGTTCTTGTCGGGCTGCGTGGCGCCGGAAAATCCTCGCTGGGCGCCGAAGTGTCCGAAAAGCTTGGCTTTCCTTTCTTCGAAATCTCGAAAGAAGTGGAGCGACTCTACGGCGGCGCGATCGGTACGCTGATCGAGTTCAGCGGCCAGGGTGCCGTGCGCCGCTATGAAAGCGATATCTGGGAACGGCTGGTTGCCGAAAACGACCGGGCGATCATTGCAGCCCCGGGGCATATTGTCGCTGACGGCGCCCTTTATTCCCGTGTTCTCGATACGGCGCACAGCATATGGCTGGAGGCGACACCCGAAGATCATATGCAACGAGTGATCGACCAAGGCGACTTGCGTCCGATCGTGGCCAATCGCAGCGCAATGGACGATCTGCGCTCTATCCTCGCAGCCCGATCGACGTCGTACGCGATGGCAGACAGGCAACTTAATACGTCTGCCCAGGACTTTGATGCGACGGCCCGACTCCTCGAGGATGAGGTGCGCGCGCTACTCCGGGGAGGGTGATCGGGTAAGGGAACTATAATGCTTGCCATGGCGCAATATGATCTATATTGCATCCTCGTAACAGAGGAGACAGCTCATGGCTACGCTAACGGCTGCCGAAAGGCCGCAGTCCGAAACCGCAAAACCCGTATTTGTTTATGACCGCGAGTGGGGCGCCTATCGCCATTGGCGTGTGTCGGTCGAAGGCCGCGTCGCGACGGTCGCGATGGCGGTCGATCCCGAAGGCGGCCTTGTCGACGGGTACAAGCTCAAGCTGAACAGCTACGACCTCGGGGTCGACATGGAGCTGAACGACCTCGTCCAGCGCCTCCGCTTCGAGCATCCCGAGGTGGGGTGTGTCGTTCTGACGTCGGCAGCCGACCGCATTTTCTGCTCGGGTGCGAATATCTATATGCTCGGTACGTCGAGTCACGCCTGGAAAGTGAATTTCTGCAAATTCACCAACGAGACGCGCAACGGGTTCGAGGACAGCTCGGCCAACGGCAGCCTGAAATTCCTGGCGGCGGTCAACGGCACCTGCGCAGGCGGCGGCTACGAGGTCGCGCTCGCATGCGACGAAATCCTGCTGGTCGACGACCGTTCGTCGGCGGTATCGTTGCCCGAAGTGCCGTTGCTGGCGGTTCTTCCCGGTACCGGGGGGCTGACCCGCGTCGTTGACAAACGCAAGGTACGACGCGATCTCGCCGACGTCTTCTGCGCTTCGGAAGAAGGGGTGCGCGGGCGGCGCGCAAAGCAGTGGAACCTCGTCGACGATATCGCATCGCCGGGTGCCTGGGACGAGGCGGTGACGGCGCGGGCGACCGCGCTCGCCGCCCGCTCGGCAAGGCCCGTCAGCGGTACCGGTGTTGCGCTGACCCCGCTGGCGCGCACGATCGATGCCGATGGCTATCATTATGACCATGTCGACGTGCGCTTCGACCGCGCGCGGCGCTTTGCGACGATCACCGTGACAGCGCCCGCCGGCGCACCGCCGGCAGACGCCGAAGCGATGCGCGCGCAGGGCGCGGGCTTCTGGCCGCTGGCGGCCGCGCGCGAACTCGACGCTGCGATCCTCCTGCTGCGTACGAACGAGCCCGAGCTTGGCCTCTGGGTCCTCGAAACCGCGGGCGAAGGGGAAAATGTCCTCGCCTATGATTCCGCGATGGCCGCCGCGGCCGACGACTGGTTCGTCAACGAGGTGGTCGGCATGTGGCGGCGCACGCTCGCGCGCCTCGATGTTTCCTCCCGTTCGCTCTACGCGCTCGTGCGCCCGGGGTCGGCTTTTGCGGGCACGCTGGCCGAGCTGCTCTTTGCCGCCGACCGCGGTTATATGCTCGAGCTGCTTTCGGAGCCCGCCCGCAATCCGGCGATCCGGCTTGGCGCGGCCAACTTCGGCCTCTTTCCGATGGTCAACGGTCTCGGACGTCTCGCCGCGCGCTTTCTCGGCACGCCCGATCGCCTCGACGAACTGCGTGCGATTGGCAGCGAACCGATCCCGACGGGCGAGGCGCATGAGCTGGGTCTCGTCACCTTCGCGCCCGACGATATCGACTGGGACGAGGAAATCCGGCTCGCCATCGACGAGCGCGCGAGCCTGTCGCCCGACGCACTGACCGGCATGGAAGCCAATTTGCGCTTCGCGGGTGCGGAGACGATGTGGTCGAAGGTCTTCGGCCGCCTGTCGGCTTGGCAGAACTGGATATTCATCCGTCCCAATGCGGTGGGCGAGGGCGGCGCGCTCAAGCTTTTCGGAACGGGTACCCGGGCCGATTTCGACGCCAAGCGCGTCTGACCTTCCATTTTCGCAGGAGAGCCGAGATGGCGATCGATTATCAGTCACGCATTCCCAACAACGTCGGCCTGTCGAATGACCGCGGCCTGCAGCGCGCGCTTGAGCATTGGCAGCCTGCCTTCCTCGACTGGTGGAGGGAGCTCGGGCCCGAACATTATCAGGGGCACGAAATCTACCTGCGCACCGCGACGTCGGTCGACGCCAAGGGGTGGGCAACCTTCGGACATGTGAAAATGCCCGATTATCGCTGGGGCATTTTTCTGGCCGACCGTCAGGCGGACCGCACGATCGGCTTCGGCGATCATCGCGGCAAGCCGGTATGGCAGCAGGTGCCTTCCGAATATCGTTCGGTGCTCCGGCGTCTGATCGTGACCCAGGGCGATACCGAGCCGGCGTCGGTCGAGCAGCAGCGGTTGCTCGCGCTGACGGCGCCGTCGCTTTACGACATGCGCAATCTCTTTCAGGTCAATGTCGAGGAAGGGCGTCATCTCTGGGCGATGGTTTACCTGCTTCACGCCTATTTCGGCCGCGACGGCCGCGAAGAGGCGGAGGATCTGCTCTATCGGCATTCGGGAGATCGTGACAACCCGCGCATTCTCGGTACGTTCAACGAGCCGATCGACGACTGGCTGAGCTTCTTCATGTTCACCTATTTCACCGATCGCGACGGCAAATATCAGTTGAAGAGCCTCGCGGAATCCGGATTCGATCCGCTGGCGCGCACCTGCCGCTTCATGCTGACAGAAGAGGCGCACCATATGTTCGTCGGCGAAACGGGAATCGGCCGCGTCGTGCGCCGGACGCTCGACGTCATGCAGCAGCTCAAGACCGACGAGCCTGCGCTGCTGCGGCGTCAGGGCGTGTTCGATCTGCCGCTTATCCAGCGCTATATCAATTTCTGGTATTCCTCGGCGCTCGATCTTTTCGGCGCGGAGATTTCCTCGAACGCTGCCAACTATTTTGCGAACGGCCTCAAGGGCCGGCCCGACGAGGACAGCTTTGAGGACCATGATGCGTCGGCGACAATCGAGATGCTCGAGACGCCCGACGGTAACGAGGAGGTTCCGACCCGCAACGCGATGAACTATATCACGCGTTCGGCCTACACCCGCGACTGCCAGATCGGGCTGACACGCTGGAACCGGCTGATCGCCAAGGCCGGCTTCGATTTCGAACTCAAGCTTCCGTCCGAGCGCTTTAATCGCAAGGTGGGTCTGTGGGCCGGCGCGACGATGGACGTCGACGGCAAGGCGTGCCGCGAGGATGCCATCGTCGCTGCCCTCCCGGACGAGGCCGATCGCGTCTATGTGAAATCGCAGATGATCGCGGTCACCGAGATGGGCAAGTGCGCAGGCTGGATCGCGCCGCCCGATCGCGGGATCAACAACCAGAGCTTCGAATTCGACTATGTGCGCGCCGCGTGAGGCCGTAGCGATCGACCGGAGCTGACGGCGATGGAGCAGTTTGACGCAATCATCGTCGGGGCCGGCCAGGCCGGCGCGCAGACGGCCGTGTTGCTGCGGCAGCAGGGGTTCGCGGGACGGATCGCGCTCATTGGCGAGGAGCCCGAACTGCCTTACGACCGGCCGCCCCTCTCGAAGGAATATCTTTCGGGGAAGAAGAGCTTCGACCAGCTCATGTTCCGGTCGGCGTCCGCGTGGGACGAGCTCGGTGTCACGATGGTGGTCGAAACGCGTATCGTCGCGGTGAACCCGGTCGAACGGTGCATCGAGACGGCGAGCGGCACGGCATTCGGCTACGGGGTGCTCGTCTGGGCAACTGGTGGCGCGGCCCGGCGACTGGCCTGCCCCGGCGCCGATGCGCGCGGCGTGCACGCGGTGCGGACGCGTGCCGACGTCGATGCGATCCTTGCCGGTCTCGGTGATGCCGGGCAGGTCGCAATCGTCGGTGGCGGCTATATCGGCCTTGAAACCGCGGCAGCGCTCAGCGATCTTGGTAAGCGCGTCGTGATCGTTGAGATGCAGGACCGGGTTCTGGCTCGTGTCGCCGGCGAACCGATCGCGCGGTTCTACGAGACCGAACATCGCGCACGAGGCGTCGAAATTCGCCTCGGCGTCGGCGTGTCGGCGATCGAAACGCACGATGATGCGGTCACGGGCGTCCGTTTGACCGACGGGACGTCGGTCGCCGCGGCGATGGTGATCGTCGGGGTCGGTATCGAGCCCGAAATCTCCGCGCTGACCGAAGCCGGTGCCGAGGTCGGCAACGGCGTTCGCATCGACGAATATTGCCGCACATCGCTTCCCGGCATCTTCGCCATCGGTGATTGCGCCGAGCATCGCAACGCCTTTGCGCATAGCGAATGGGTGCGTCTCGAATCGATCCAGAATGCCAATGACCAGGCGGCGACCGTCGCCAAGGCGATCTGCGGCGACGAGACGCCCTATCACGCCCTGCCGTGGTTCTGGTCGAATCAATATGACCTGAAATTGCAGACGGTCGGACTTTCGCAAGGCCACGACGATCTGGTCGTCCGCGGCGATCCGGCGGCGCGGAGCTTCTCTGTCGTCTATTTTCGTGAAGGACGGGTCGTGGCGCTCGATTGCGTCAATTCCGTGCGCGACTATTCGCATGGCCGCGCCTTGATCCTCGCCGGCGCCGAGGTGAGCCGCGACGCCGTTGCCGACGCGTCGGTCGCGCTGCGCTCGCTCATGGCGGCGCGCTGACGATGGCGGACGGGGCGCTCGGCTACCGCTTGCTGGGGGGCAGCGGCTTGCGCGTATCGCAGCTCTGTCTCGGCACCATGACATTCGGGGAAGGCCGCGAATGGGGTACTGACCCCGACACGGCGACAATGATTCTCGAACAGTTCGCCGATGCCGGCGGGACCTTTATCGACACCGCGCCCAATTATTCGGGCGGCATGGCCGAAGAGATCGTCGGCCGGTTCGTGGCAGGGCAGCGGGACCGCTTCGTCATCGGAACGAAATTTACGGCCTCGCCGGACCCGCATGTCTCGTCGACGGGCAACGGGCGGAAAGCGATGCGGGCGTCAGTGGAAGCGAGCCTGCGTCGGCTCGGTACCGATCATATCGACCTGTTCTGGCTGCACTTCTGGGACGGTACCGCGCCGCTCGATGAAATCATGCGGGGGCTCGACGATCTCGTCTCGCAGGGCAAGATCCTGCATGTCGGCCTCTCGGATACGCCCGCCTGGCTGGTGAGCCGGGCGGCAACCCTTGCCGAACTGCGGGCGCAGGCCCCCGTCACCGCCGTCCAGATCGAATATAATCTCGCCGCCCGTTCGGCCGAGCGCGAATTGCTTCCGATGGCGGAAGCACTCGATCTCGGTGTTCTGTGCTGGGGGCCGCTCGCCGCCGGCGCGCTGGCGGGGGGCGCCGATCCGAAACGCCGCACAGCTGCCCAAGTGCCGGCTTCGTTGGCGGATGCGAGCGCGGCGCTTGCGTCGCTGGCGCAAAAAAGCGGGGTCTCGCCTGCGGCATTGGCGCTGCGCTGGCTATTCTATCATCCGCGCTGGCCGGGATTGATTCCGATCGTCGGCGCGCGCCGGACCGAACATCTGGTTGCGGCGCTCGCTGCCTGGAGCGCGGGGGCATTGCCTTCGGATTTTGCGCAAGCGATCGAAACGCTTGCGCCTCCGCCACCCGGCTTCCCGCACGACCTCATCGGCTCCTCCTATCTTCGCAAAATGGCGCTCGGAGGAGAGCCCGGCCGGATAGCCGCGCCGATCCGTTCGCGCGCATAATGCATTATAGTGCAATTATCGTCTTGAGAGCGTCGAGGTAATGCACTAACATTCATTCTCTACGCGGATCGAGCTGCGGGAGAGGACAGAGCATGCACCCAGGAATCCACGCGGCCAGCGATCCGGACCGCATCGCCTATGCAGTGGTGCCGGGCGGCGAAGTCGTAACCTACCGCGAGCTCGATCGCCGCGCCAATCAATGTGCGCATCTTTTCCGGCAACTGGGTCTCAAGCGCGGTGACGCAATTGCGATATTGCTGGAAAATCACAGCCGTTATCATGAGCTCGCATGGGCGGCGGACCGTTCGGGTCTCTACTATACCTGTATCTCGACGCGGCTTTCGGTGGAGGAGGCGGCCTTCATTCTTCGCGACAGCGCTTCACGGGCGTTGTTTACCTCCGAGACGATGCGCCCGATGGCGCAGAAGGTCCTTGCATTGGCACCGGGCGTTGAACCTTTCTCGGTTTCGGGTGCAAGCGAGGGTTTTTGCGATTATCTCGCCGCGCGCGACCTCATGCCGTCGAGCCCGATCGCCGACGAAAGCCGGGGCGCGCCGATGCTCTATTCTTCGGGGACGACGGGACGCCCAAAGGGGGTCGAACTGGCGCTCCCCGAAGGGCCGCTCGACGGACCGGACGCGCTGACCGAGGTGGCGCAAGGCTATTTCGGCTTCGAGCCGGGGATGGTCTATCTGTCGCCGGCGCCTCTCTATCATTCGGCGCCGCTTCGCTGGTCGATGTGCGTGCACAAGGTCGGCGGAACGGTGATCGTCATGGAGAAGTTCGACGCCGAACAGGCGTTGAAGCTAATTGAGGACCATCGCGTGACCGTGTCGCAATGGGTTCCGACGCATTTCGTGCGCATGCTCAAGCTGCCCGCCGAGATCCGTGGCCGATATGATCTGTCATCGCATAAGCTGAGTTATCACGGCGCTGCGCCCTGTCCGATCGCCGTCAAGGAAGAGATGATCCGCTGGTGGGGACCAATCATTCGAGAATTCTATGCCGGAACGGAGTTTAACGGCCTCTGCGCGATCACATCGGAGGAATGGCTCGCGCACAAGGGGGCCGTCGGGAAAGCGGCGTTCGGGACCCTCCATATATGCGACGATGCCGGCGAACCGCTGCCCGTGCGCTCGGAAGGCCTCGTCTATTTCGAAGCAGGCACGCCGATCCGCTATCATAACGATCCGGACAAGACGGCATCGGCCTATAACCGTCATGGCTGGAGCACGCTCGGCGATATCGGCTGGATGGACGAGCAGGGTTATCTCTATCTTACGGACCGCAAGAGCTTCATGGTCATCACGGGCGGCGTGAATGTCTATCCGCGCGAGATCGAGGATGCGCTCGTCACGCATCCGGCGGTCCTCGACATCGCCGTGATCGGCGTTCCAGACGACGATCTTGGCGAACGGCTGGTCGCGGTCGTCCAGCCGGTCGACTGGGGCGTTGCGGGCGCGGAACTGGCCGGCGACCTGGCTGCCCTCGCCGAGCGCAAGCTTGGGCGGCTGAAGACGCCGCGCCAGGTCGATTTCGTCGAGGAATTGCCGCGCCATCCGACGGGCAAGCTCTACAAGCGCCTGCTCCGCGATGAATATCGGCTCGCGGCGGAGGCCGGTCTCCGTCGGCCTGCACGCGCCTGAATGTCTGTGTCGCTGCGGGAGGACCGGATGAATTACCTCGATTTCAAGGGCAAGACAGTGCTCGTCATCGGCGGGTCGAGCGGCATTGGCAACGGCATAGCCCGCGGGTTTCTCGCGGCCGGGGCAAAGGTCCATATCTGGGGGCGCCGGGCTCGCGCCTCGGACTATACGGGCGATGATGGTGCTGATCTTTCGGGGCTTCACTATGAGCAGGTCGACGCCGCCGATCCGGCGGCGATCGCTGCCTACCGGCCCGCGTTCGACAGGCTCGACGTGCTTGTCCAGAGCCAGGGGATCATCCTGTATGGCCGGCAGGAGTTCGAGATCGACAATTTCCGCAAGATCCTCGACACCAATCTCGTGAGCCTGATGAGCTGCGCGATGAAGTTCAAGCCGATGCTTGCCGAAAGCCGCGGCTCGATCGTCATCGTGAGTTCGAGCGCGGCATATCACGCCACCAAGGGCAATCCCGCCTACAACGCTTCCAAAGCGGGGGCCGCCGGATTGACCCGCACCCTGGCACAGGCCTGGGCTGGCGAAGGCATCCGCGTGAACGGCATTGCGCCCGGCTATATCGCAACCCGCATGACGGCCGTCACGATCGACGACCCGAAGCGGCGCGAGGCCGCGATGTCGCGTATCCCGATCGGCCGGTTCGGTACGACAGAGGAGATGGCAGGCATCGCCCTTTTCCTTGCCTCGCCGATGTCCGGTTTTGTTGTTGGCCAGACCTTGCTGGCCGACGGCGGCATGCTTCTTTGAGAGGGTCAGGATGGACTTCGAACACAGCGCCAAGGTCCGAGGGCTCGTCGATCGTCTCGAGGCGTTCATGGCCGACCATGTTTACCCACGCGAGGAGGAAGTCGAGCGCTGGCTGCTCGACCCGGAAACCCAATGGACGCTCCCGGCCTGCTTTGCGGAACTCAAGGAACGCGCGCGCGCCGCGGGGCTATGGAACCTGTTCCTGCCGCATGAATATGGCGAGTTTAGTCCCGGGCTCACCAATCTCGAATATGCTCCGCTCGCCGAGGTGATGGGCCGCGTCCATTGGGCTTCGGAGATCTTCAACTGCTCGGCGCCCGACACTGGCAATATGGAGGTGCTGGCACGCTATGGTACCTTCGAGCAAAAGGAACGCTGGCTGCGTCCGCTGCTCGACGGCACGATCCGGTCGGCGTTCGGCATGACGGAGCCGCAGGTGGCCTCGTCGGACGCGACCAATATCGAGCTGACGATCACAGCCGATGGCGACGACTATGTTCTCAACGGCCGGAAATGGTGGACATCGGGATCGCTGCATCCCGATTTCCGGATGCTCATCGTCATGGGAAAGACCGATCCGACCGCCGAGCGTCATCGTCAGCAGTCGATGATCATCGTTCCGGCCGATACGCCCGGGTTTTCGATTGTACGCCGGTTGACCATGTTCGGCTTTTCCAATGCGCCGGGCGGCGAGGCGGAAACCCGCTTCGACAACGCCCGCATTCCCAAGGCGAACTTGCTGCTCGGTGAGGGGCGGGGGTTCGAAATCGCGCAAGGCAGGCTCGGCCCGGGGCGTATACATCACTGCATGCGGTCGATCGGGCAGGCGCAGCGCTCGCTCGAAATGATGGCGAAACGTGTCGAGGAGCGCACTGCATTCGGCCGAAAACTGGCCGATCAGGGCCGTATCCGGGAGGATGTCGCGCGGTCCTTCTGCGAGATCGAGATGGCGCGTCTGCTGACCCTGAAGGCGGCAGACGCGATGGATCGCCACGGCAACAAGGATGCCAAGGGCCTGATTGCGGCGATCAAGATCGTCGCGCCGGGCATGGCGCAGGCCGTAACCGATCGCGCCATCCAAGCATTTGGCGGCAAGGGCGTTTCGGGGGATACGCCCATCGCCTATCATTTTCTGTTCAACCGCGCGCTGCGGATTTTCGATGGCCCCGACGAGGTTCATCTTTCGCAGCTCGGCAAATTGAAGATTCGCGAATATGCGGCGTTGAACCGGCCCTAGCCCGCGCCGGCTCGCCAGCCGCTCCCGAGAACATGTTTTTTTCGCGTTTCCCGCAAGGCAGCGGGCCGCCACCATTTTCGTGAAGGAATTATCATGACCGATGCATTTATCTGCGACGCGATCCGGACGCCGATTGGCCGGCAGGGCGGGGCGCTCTCCTCCGTTCGCGCGGACGATCTCGCCGCGTTGCCCATTCGCGCGCTGATAGAGCGCAATCCCGGCGTGAATTGGGAAAGCGTCGACGATGTCCTGTTCGGCTGTGCCAACCAGGCGGGGGAGGACAACCGAAACGTCGGCCGCATGGCAGCTCTTCTGGCCGGGCTCCCAACCGATGTGGCGGGTGCAACGATCAACCGGCTGTGCGGATCGGGACTCGACGCCGTCGGCTCCGCCGCACGCGGGATCAGGGCGGGCGACCTCGATCTCGTGATCGCCGGCGGTGTCGAAAGCATGAGCCGCGCTCCTTATGTTCTCAGTAAGGCAAGCGCGCCTTTCGCACGCAATCAGATGCTCGAAGATACGACTCTCGGCTGGCGCTTCATCAATCCCGTGATGCGCTCGCTCTATGGCGTCGATTCGATGCCCGAAACCGCCGAGAATGTGGCGCGCGAATGGAAGATATCGCGCGAGGCCCAGGATCGCTTCGCGCTTGCAAGCCAGGACAAGGCGGCCAAGGCACAGGCGAGCGGCCGCCTGGCGGTCGAGATCGTGCCGGTATCGGTCCCGCAGAGGAAGGGCGATGCGGTGGTGGTCGATCGCGACGAACATCCGCGCCAGACCTCACTCGATGCGCTTGCGAAACTGAAGCCGATCGTGACGAACGACGGGAGCGTTACCGCGGGTAATGCTTCGGGCGTGAACGACGGTGCCGCCGCGATGCTCGTTGCAAGCGAGGCGGCCGCGAGCCGCAACGGGTTGACGCCGCGCGCGCGCGTTCTCGGGCTCGCGACTGCCGGCGTCGAGCCGCGTATCATGGGCGTCGGACCGACCTTCGCGGTGCGCAAGCTTCTCGATCGTACGGGTGTTTCGCTGGATCGGATTGACGTGCTCGAGTTGAACGAAGCCTTCGCGTCGCAAGTGCTGGCGGTGATGAGTGATCTCGGGCTCGATCCGGCCGACCCGCGCGTCAACCGTAACGGCGGTGCAATCGCACTCGGTCATCCGCTCGGCATGTCGGGCGCACGCATCGCGATGACCGCTGCACAAGAACTCCATGAAACGGGCGGACGTTATGCGATTGCCTCGATGTGCGTGGGCGTGGGACAGGGGATCGCGTTGCTTCTGGAGCGGGTCTAGGTCGGCGGCGCGCCTCCGCTTGTCCATGATGGCTATGGACTTGCCGCGCACGCTGCCAAATGGCAAGTCGGTGCGGCGGGCGAGCCGGGACATGCTGAACGCGGCAAGGCCGGGACAACCGGGCTGCTGCTAGCCCGGTTCCCCGCCGGTCGGCGAGTAGAGGCTCGGTCGTTTGGAATAGAGTGCGACCCTGGATTTCGATCCCGCTCGATCGACCCGTAGCCAGCAATCGGCGGTCATCGGGGAGCCCATGATGTGCGACCGCTGCTCTTCCAGCGGTACCGCTTCGCAAGATGCCTTCCGGGGATGACGCGCCGACAGGAAGCGCGTCAGGCCCTCGCGGCCGGCCACCTGGGCGTCGATCGGCCGCCCATTCTCGGGAGGCAGGCCCATCAGGTTCCGGATTGCTGCGGTCACGAAAAAGCGAAAGCCGACAAGAGCCGCGACCGGATTGCCCGGCAGGCCGAAAAATGGCCGTCCATCCGAAAGCAGCGCAAACAGGATCGGCTTGCCGGGCCGCATCGCAACGCCGTGGAAAATGATCCGCGCGGACAGTTTCTCGAGCGCCGTCCGCACAAGATCGTAATTTCCTCCCGAGACTCCGCCCGTCGACAGGATGATGTCGGGCCGCGATGCACGGGACAGCGCGGCGATGGCGGCAGTCAAGGCGTCAAGCGCGTCGGGAACCGGGCGTTCGATGCGGCATTCGAGCCCGAGCTGCCGGGCGAGAGCGCCGAGCATCGGCCCATTTGTATCCAAACGGGACGCGCCGCCGATATCGCCCGCGCGAATAATTTCATTGCCTGTCGGTATGGCCGCGAGGCGCGGCGGGCGTCGACACCAGATATGGGCGATGCCATAGGAACAGAGAGCGCCTATGGCTTCAGGCGACATGAGTGTCCCGGCCTCGACAACCCGACGGCCTGCCGCGACATCTTCGCCGCGCCGACGTATGTTGAGACCCGGCTGTGCCGGCTTGCGAATGAGCAGTCCGCCGTCGGAAATCTCGCAAATTTCGTAGACGATGACCGCATCAGCGCCCTCGGGGATCGGGCCTCCCGTGCTGATGGGACATGCTTCGGCTTGCCCGAGGCAGGCGGGCGGCCCCTGAGCCGCGATTTCGGGACCGAGCGCAAGCCTGACGGGCAGACCGGCGGTTGCCCGGAGCGTGTCCGCGCTACGGACGGCAAAGCCGTCCATCGCCGAGCAATCGAACCGCGGGCTGTCATAAGCCGCGTAAATCGGTCGGCTCGCGACATGATCGAGGAGGTCGGCGTCGACCGGGCAATTCTCCGCGGGCAGGGGTGGAATCGACCGCCGAATCAGGTCGAGCGCGGCATCCACGGAAATCTTTTGTCCGGCCATCGTCCTGTAATCGACGTCAGTCCGACAGGCGTCGGGGAGAGGGGCGTTGGCCATTATCCTTGCCGCAGCGCGGTCGGCGAACCGCCTGCCACATCGCCTCGACCATGTTCATCGTTCGGAGATCCGCCCGATCGCGGCGGCGGCGATCGTCGACAGGGCGCCCGGACGATCCTCGGCGAGCTCGACGATACGCTGGCGCATCAACGGGTCCCAGAAGCTGCGAATATGATCGGCCACCATGTCGGTCGCCCGCTCGCCGCCCTCGACCTCCAGATTGCGCGCGATCTGGTTCGCCATATAGATGAGCCGGTCGGCGGTCGACATGACGCCCTCTTCGTGCGCGTCGCTCATTCGGCGGCCTCTACCGACATGATGCGGCGGCTCTGGCGGGCCTGCTCGGCATAATCCTCCTGCCAGTCGGATGGGCCGTTCGAAAGGCCGATCTGCACCGCCGTCACCTTATATTCGGGGCAATTGGTCGCCCAGTCCGAATAGTCGGTGGTGATGACATTCGCCTGCGTGTCGGGGTGGTGGAAGGTGGTGTAGACGACCCCCGGCGCGACGCGTTCGGTGATCAGCGCGCGCAGCGTCGTTTCGCCGGCGCGGCTCTTCAGGCTGACCCAGTCGCCATCCTTGATTCCGCGATTTTCGGCGTCGAGCGGATGGATTTCCAACCGGTCTTCGGGGTGCCAGGCGGTGTTCGCGGTGCGCCGCGTCTGGGCGCCGACGTTATAGTGGCTGAGGATGCGGCCGGTGGTGAGAAGGAGCGGGAAGCGCGGCCCGGTCTTTTCGTCGGTCGGGACATAGTCGGTGACGACGAACTTGCCCTTACCGCGAACGAAGCCGTCGATGTGCATCGTCGGCGTGCCGTCGGGAGCCGCTTCGTTGGCGGGCCATTGCAGCGAGCCTTCGGCCTCCAGCCGGTCGTAGTGGACGCCGGCGAAGGTCGGGGTCAGTGCCGCGATCTCGTCCATGATTTCGGACGGATGCGTATAGGTCCAGCCGAGCCCCATCGCATTGGCGACCATCTGGACGATCTCCCAATCGGCATGGCCGTTGAGCGGCGCCATCACCTTGCGCACCATCTGGATGCGGCGTTCGGCGTTGGTGAAGGTGCCGTCCTTTTCGAGGAAGGTCGATCCGGGCAGAAAGACATGTGCGTAGTTCGCGGTTTCGTTGAGGAACAGGTCCTGCACGACGACGCATTTCATCGCCGCGAGCCCGGCGGCGACATGGTGGGTGTTGGGGTCGGACTGAAGAATATCTTCGCCCTGAATGAACAGCCCCTTGAAGCTGCCGTCGGTCGCGGCGTCGAGCATATTGGGGATGCGCAGCCCCGGCTCGCTGTCGAGGGTGACGCCCCACGCCGCTTCGAACGTCTCGCGCACCGCGGTGTCGGAAACGTGGCGGTAGCCCGAAAATTCGTGCGGGAAGCTGCCCATGTCGCAGGCGCCCTGAACATTATTCTGGCCGCGCAGCGGGTTCACGCCGACGCCCTCGCGCCCGATATTGCCCGTCGCCATCGCGAGATTGGCGATCGCCATCACAGTCGACGATCCCTGGCTGTGCTCCGTGACGCCGAGGCCATAGTAAATCGCGGCATTGCCGCCGGTGGCGTAGAGGCGGGCGGCGGCGCGGAGGTCCGCGGCACGGACGCCGGTCAGCGGCTCGATCGCTTCGGGCGAGCGCGCTGCTTCCGAGACGAAGTCGGCCCAGTCCTGAAACTCGTCCCAGTCACAGCGTTCGCGAATAAACGCCTCGGCATAAAGTTTCTCGGTCACCACGACATGCGCCATCGCGGTCAGGAGCGCGACGTTGGTGCCGGGACGCAGCGGGAGGTGATGTTCGGCGGCTATATGCGGCGATTTCACCAGATCGATACGGCGCGGGTCGATCACGATCAGCTTCGCGCCTTGGCGAAGCCGCTGCTTCATCCGGCTGCCGAAGACCGGGTGGGCGTCGGTGGGATTGGCGCCGATGACGAGGATGACGTCGGCCTGCTCGACGCTGTCGAAATCCTGCGTTCCCGCCGAGGTGCCGAACGTCGTCTTCAGACCGTAGCCGGTCGGCGAATGGCAGACGCGGGCGCAGGTATCGACATTATTGTTGCCGAAGCCCTGGCGGATCAATTTCTGGACGAGGAAGGTTTCCTCGTTGGTGCAGCGCGACGAGGTGATGCCGCCGACCGAGAGGCGGCCGTATTTTTCCTGGATGCGGCGGAACTCGCTGGCGGTATGAGCGATCGCTTCGTCCCAGCTCACCTCGCGCCACGGTTCGCTGACGCTGGCGCGGATCATCGGATGGAGAATACGTTCCTGATGCTGGGCATAGCCCCAGGCGAAGCGGCCCTTGACGCAGCTATGGCCGTGGTTCGCCTTGCCGTCTTTCCACGGCACCATGCGCACCAGTTCCTCGCCGCGCATCTCGGCGCGGAAGGTGCAGCCGACGCCGCAATAGGCACAGGTGGTGACGACGGCGCGGTCGGGGGTGCCGGTTTCGACGACCTTCTTTTCGATCAGGCTCGCGGTCGGGCACGCCTGCACGCAGGCGCCGCACGAGACGCAATCGGAGGCGAGGAAGCTGTCGTTCTGCGACGCGGCGACTTTCGAGTTGAAACCCATGCCCTCGATGGTCAGCGCGAAGGTTCCCTGCACCTCGTCACAGGCGCGCACGCAGCGCGAGCAGACGATGCATTTCGACGGGTCGAAATCGAAATAGGGGTTCGACTGGTCCTTCGGCTGGCCCATGTTGGTCGCGCCGTCATAGCCGTAGCGCACGTCGCGCAGGCCGACCGCGCCGGCCTGGTCCTGCAGTTCGCAATCGCCGTTGGCGGCGCAGGTCAGGCAGTCGAGCGGGTGGTCGGAGATATAGAGCTCCATCACCCCGCGACGGAGCTGCTTCAGCCGTTCGGTCTGGGTGCGCACGACCATGCCCTCGGCGACCGGGGTGGTGCACGAGGCCGGATAGCCCGCGCGTCCTTCGACCTCGACGAGGCAGAGGCGGCACGAGCCGAAGCTTTCGATATTGTCGGTCGCGCACAGCTTGGGGATCGACCCGCCGCTCAATGAGGCGGCGCGCATGATCGAGGTGCCTTCGGGCAGCGTGACCTGCTCGCCGTCGATCGTCAGCGTGACGTTGCGGCCGGTCGCCAGCGCGGGCGGGGTGCCGTGGTCGGTTTCGCGGGTGAAACCCATCTTCTTACTCCGCCGCTGCGAGGGCCGGCGCGGGGACGCCGAAATCTTCGGGGAAATGATCGAGCGCGCTCAACACCGGATAGGGGGTGAAGCCGCCGAGCGCGCAGAGCGAGCCATATTTCATCGTGTCGCACAGGTCGCGGAGCAGCGTGGTCTGGGCGCCAAGGCTGACGTCGATGCGGTCGGGTGCGCGCGAATAGAGCGCCTTGCCGAGCGTGCCGCCCTGCGCGGCGGCGCGGGCCGGCTCGGTCTCGCGCGCCGCGATGATGCGGTCGACAATCTCGACCCCGCGCGTCGAGCCGATCCGGCACGGCGTGCACTTGCCGCAGCTTTCGGCGGCGCAGAATTCCATCGCGAAGCGCGCCATATGCGCCATGTCGACGCTGTCGTCGAAGATGGTGATCCCGGCATGGCCGATCAGTCCGCCGGCCTGGGTGAAGGCTTCATAATCGAAGGGCAGGTCGAACATCGATGGCGGGAAATAGGCACCGAGCGGCCCGCCGACCTGCACCGCGCGCACCGGCCGGCCGCTGGCGGTGCCGCCGCCGATGCCGTTCACCAGTTCGCCAAGGGTGATGCCGAAGCCGACCTCGAACAATCCGCCATGCTTTACATTGCCCGCGAGCTGCACCGGCATCGTGCCGCGCGAGCGGCCGAAGCCGACATTGGCATAGGCGTCGGCGCCTTCGGACAGGATGAACGGCACGGCGGCGAGGCTCAGCACATTGTTGATCACCGTCGGCTTGCCGAACAGGCCGGCGAGCGCGGGGAGCGGGGGCTTGGCGCGGACCTGGCCGCGCTTGCCCTCGATGCTGTCGAGCAGCGCGGTTTCCTCGCCGCAGACATAGGCGCCGGCGCCGGCACGCACTTCGAGGGTGAAGGGGGCGATGCGGCCTGCCGACAGCGCGATGGCGTCGCGCATCGTCTCGATCGCGAACGGATATTCGCTGCGGATATAGATGTAGCCGTGGCTGGCCCCGACGGCGTGCGCGGCGATCGCCATGCCTTCGATCAGGCAATAGGGGTCGCCTTCCATCAGCATGCGGTCGGCGAAGGTGCCGCTGTCGCCCTCGTCGGCGTTGCAGACGATATATTTGGGGCTATTCGGCGCGTCGAGCACCGTCTGCCATTTGATGCCGGTCGGGAATCCGGCGCCGCCGCGGCCGCGCAGCCCGCTGGCCTTGACGGCGTCGACGACCGCCTGCGGTTCGGCGGCGCGAGCGATGTCGAGGCCGATCCAGCCGCCGTGCGCGGCATAATCGGCGAGGCTCAGCGGATCGATGATGCCGCAGCGGGCGAAGGTGAAGCGCTGCTGCTGTGTGAAAAAGGGCAGGGCGGCGATGTCGCCAAGCCGGTTCGGGTGGCTGCCGCCGAGGATGGCGGCGACGTCGGCGGGTGTCACCGGGCCATAGCCGATGCGGCCTTCTGCGGTTTCGATCTCGACCAGCGGTTCGATGCTGAACAGCCCGCGCGATCCGGTGCGCACGACCTCGCAGCCCGCATCGGCAAAGGCGCGCGCGACATCGTCGGCGCCGAGCGCGACCGACGCCATGTCGCGGCTGATGAAGACGCGCGTCATGCCGCGACCTCGGCGGCGATGCGGTCGAGCGCTGCGGTATCGATCCGCGCCACCGGGCGCCCGTCGACCAGCGCATTGGGGCCGATGGCGCACAGGCCAAGGCAATAGACGGGTTCGAGCGTGACCTGGCCGTCGCGGCGGGTCTCGCCCATCGCGACGCCCAGCCGTTTGGCGGCGGCGGCCTCGATCGCGGCGCCGCCGCGCGCCTGGCAGCTTTCGGCGCGGCACAATTTGACGATATGGCGCCCGGCGGGCTGGCGGCGATAATCGTGGTAAAAGGTCAGCACGCCGTGGACATCGGCGCGGCTGAGGTTCAGCGCCGCGGCAATGGCGGGGACGAGCGCGTCATCGATATATCCTATCTCGTCCTGCACCGCATGCAGTAAGGGGAGCAGTCGGTCGCGTCCGGCGCCTTCGCGCTGCACCCAGCCGTCAACGAACGCCTTCGCTTCTTCCAATCCCATGCACGCCATCCTTTTCGGGACAATCCCGTGGCGCAGAGGCGTGCGCAGGTCAAATCGATCTGCGCCATGTTTGATAGGGTTTGTCTATCACATGCCGTCATCCCGGCCTCCCCGGGCACACCGATGTTATAACTCACTGGAAGTCCCAATCTAGGGACGTAACCGTGCTCGATCATTCGCAATGGCCGCTCTTGACGCGCTGGCTGATGACGGCGAGCGCCGTCAAAGTCGCGCGAGGAGCCCAGATTTAGCTCATCATTGACCCAGCGAAATCCCAGCTTCGGGCTTGCAACCGAATTGGGTTTATTTCCAAGAATTTGACTGTTGCGGCTTCTGTCCGGAAAACTAAGGTCATATCAAAATCAAACGAGAATCGGGGGCTCTCCTTATCCTATGGCCGATGCCATCGATCCACCTTCTTCCGAAGGTTCCAATGCAGCTGTTGCCCCTCCGACCGACCAATCTCTGGCCTGCTTCATTCTACTGGCAAAATTCCTAGGTGTCCCAGCGGATCCGTCGCAAATCGCGCATGATCGTGGCGGTGGAGATTCCCCGTATCGGTTGGAAGATCTGGCACGTATCGCCAAACGCATCGGCCTGACCGCGCGCATCCGGCAAGCGACCGCTCAAGATATAGCCAAATTGCCGCTGCCTGCGCTTGCCGAAACGCTCTCTGGCGATGCCGTCATTCTCCTCAAGATCGAGGATGCAAGTCTGACCCCGCGCTTCCTCGTTCAGCGTGGCGATGCAGAGCGGCCGGAAATATGGACTAGCGCCGAAGCCGCTGACCGCTTTTCGGGCCGTTTTCTCCTGATGACGAGCCGTGAGAAAATGACGGGAGACGCCCGCCCGTTCGACATCGCCTGGTTCATCCCTGCGCTCGTCCGCTATCGCGGACCGCTGCGCGATGTGCTGGTCGCGTCCTTTTTCCTCCAGTTGATGGGCCTTGTCTCGCCGATCTTCTTCCAGCTCGTGATCGACAAGGTGCTCGTGCATCAGTCGATGACGACGCTCGACGTGCTGGCCTTCGGGCTGGCGGGGGTGCTGATCTTCGAGACGCTGATGTCGGGACTGCGAAACTGGCTGTTCGCGCATACGACGAACCGCGTCGATAGCGAGCTGTCGGCGAGGATGTTCCGGCACCTCCTCAATCTGCCGCTTTCCTATTTCGAGGCGCGGCGCGTCGGCGATAGCATCGCGCGGGTCCGTGAACTCGAGCGCATCCGCGAATTCCTAACCTCGAACGCGGTTACCGTCGTGATCGACCTTGTCTTCACGATCGTCTTCTTCGCGGTGATGTATGTCTATTCGCCGTTCCTGACGATGCTCGTCCTGCTATCGATCCCCTTCTACATAGCGATCTCGGTTCTCATTTCTCCGACCTTGCGCGCGAAGCTTGAAGAGAAATTCCGCCGCGGGGCGGAGAACCAGGCCTTCCTCGTCGAAAGCGTGACCGGCATCGGCACGCTCAAGGCAATGGCGGTCGAGCCGCAAATGCGCGACCGTTGGGAGAAGCTCTTCGCGGGCTATACCAGCGCCGGATTCGATGTCGCGAAGCTCGCCAACTGGGGCAGCCACCTGATCCAGCTCGTCTCGAAACTGACGACGGTCGCGATCCTCTATTTCGGGGCCAAGGCCGTGATCGCCGGCGATCTCACCGTGGGCGCCCTTGTTGCGTTCAACATGCTGTCGGGCCGCGTTGCGGCACCGATCCTCCGCCTGTCGCAGCTCTGGCAGGATTTCCAGCAGGTACGGATATCGGGCGATCGGCTCGGCGATGTTCTCAATGCGCCCGCCGAGCCCGATCACAATCCGAACCGGGCAAGCTTGCCCGCGATCAAGGGCGCCGTCCGGTTCGACAAGGTGCGCTTCCGCTATCGGGCGGATGCGCCCGAAGCGTTGCGCGGGATCAGCCTCGACATCGCGGCAGGCGAGATGCTCGGGATCGTTGGTCCTTCCGGCTCCGGAAAATCGACGCTCACCAAGCTTGTCCAGCGCCTCTATGTGCCCGAACAGGGGCGCGTTCTCGTCGATGGCGTCGACCTCGCGCTCGTCGACCCGCCCTGGCTACGCCGGCAAGTGGGCGTCGTGTTGCAGGAGAATATTCTCTTCAACCGCACGGTGCGCGAGAATATCGCGCTTGGCGACCCGACGCGTCCGATGGAGACTGTGATCGAGGCCGCGAAACTGGCTGGCGCACATGACTTCATCCTCGAACTCAACCACGGCTATGATACGGTCATCGACGAGCGCGGCGGCAATCTGTCAGGCGGCCAGCGTCAGCGCATGGCGATCGCGCGGGCGCTCATCAATGATCCGCGCATACTGATCCTCGACGAGGCGACCTCGGCGCTCGATGCCGAGAGTGAGGAAATCATCCAGCATAATCTGGCGCGGATCTCAAAGGGGCGCACCGTAATCATCATCGCGCACCGTCTGTCAGCGGTTCGCCAGTGCCATCGCATTATCACTGTCGAGGCCGGTGAAGTGACTGAGATGGGCACGCACGCCGACCTCCTCAGGGCTGGTGGCCGTTATGCACAGCTGCACGGCAAGCAGATGGGCCATCAGGCATGAGTTTGCGTGAAAAGCTTGCGCAGCGTTTTCCGGGTACGGCCCGTCACCTGTCGATCCTCGGCGAAAGCTGGCGGCGCCAGAACGAGGCCGATCGGAACGCCAGGCCGCGCAGCGATCACGAATTCCTGCCCGCCGCGCTCGAAATCATGGAGAAGCCGCCGAGCCCTGGACTGCGCTGGCTCATGCTCTCGCTGAGCGGGCTGCTCGTCGTTGCACTGATCTGGTCGATCGTCGGCCGGGTCGATGTCGTCGCGACCGCCAGCGGCAAGGTGATCCCGTCGGGCAACGTCAAACAGATCCAGCCGATCGAGATCGGGTCGGTTCGTGCGATCCATGTAAGGAACGGACAGCATGTCGAGGCCGGACAGTTGCTCATCGAACTCGATCCAACGCTCGTCGGCGCCGAGGCCGAGCAGGCGAACAAGAGCCTGCTGGGCGCCGAGGTCGACGCCGCGCGCAACGCCGCATTGCTCGGGCACCTCGACGGTCGTCCGTCGCGCTTCGCGGCGCCTTCGGGCACACCATCCGATATCGCGGCGACCCAGTCGCAATATGTCCGCTCGGCGATCGCCGAATATGAAGGTGAGCGCGCGAGCCTGACCCAGCAACGTGCCGAGAAGGTCGCGGAACTGGCGAGCGTCGATGCCGAAATCGCAAAGCTCAAGCAAACGCTGCCGATTGTCGAGCAGCAGCTGGCCGCGCGGCGCGAGCTTTCCGAGAAAGGCTATTTTTCCAAGATTCGGCTGCTCGAATATGAGCAGCTCAAGATCGAGCATGTCCAGAATATCGCGGTCCAGCAAGCGAATGCGGCGCGGGCCCGCGCGAAGATTGCCGATATCGACGCCCAGCTTGGGCGGCTCCGCGGCAGTTTTGGCAAGGCGGCGGCGACGGAACTGGCCGAGAGCCAGGAAAAGTCCGGCCTCGCGCGAGAAGAGGTCACCAAGTCGCGGCGGCGGCAGGCCTTTATGCAGCTTCGCGCGCCGGTGTCGGGCACGGTTCAGCAACTCGCGATCTCAACCGTCGGCGGGGTAGTCCAGCCTGCGCAGACGCTGATGATCATCGTGCCCGACGATGCCGATCCCGTCGTCGAGGCTCGCATCCAGAACAAGGATATCGGGTTCATCCGCGAAGGCCAGCCGGTCCGCGTGAAACTCGAGGCTTTTCCATTCACCGACTATGGCATCGTCCCCGGTGTCGTCGAGAGCATCAGCCGGGATGCGGTCGATACCAGCGAGCCGGGCGCGGCCGAGCGGCGCGACCGCAACGGCCGCGTCGTCCAGCCGGGGCTCGTCTATACGACGCGCATTCGGTTGAAACGCCGGACAATCCGCGCCGGTGGGCGTGACCTCCCGATCGGGCCGGGGCTCGCAGTCCAGGCAGAAATCAAGACCGGCGACCGGCGCATCATCCAGTATCTTCTATCTCCCGTCACCCAGGCCTTGGATGAGGCTGGACGGGAGCGATAGTCGATGCGGATTCGGGCTCTTTGAGGATTGGTTATCTTGGAGTTCAGCGGGATTGGAGACGGAAGATGACCGCTATCGTTGTACCAAAACGCCAAAACCACCTGAATGGATGAGTTTCCGATTGTTGGCACGGCAATAATCCATATTAATCAGAATGATGTCTAGGGGGCTGTGATGATGGCATTCGCGTCGAAGGGCTTAACCGGTTTCCTTTGCTCCAGCCCATGCTTTGGCGACATACATCACACGATGATGACGCGGCGCAATCTGGCCTGCCTCATCGGCGGCGCGGCCGTGATATTGCTCGCTGGATGCGAGCCGGGCGATCTGGGTAGTAGCCGAGTCTATTTTGACCCTATCCGCTATCGACTGACGGCCGAAGTTGAAACACCTGAGGGCGTTCGGACGGGGTCAAGCGTGATCGAGACGATTTGGGATCGCGGAATTTCGGGCGCAACGGTGAAGGGTGAAGCGGTCGCTGTCGACCTGCCTAACGGACAAACGCTCTTCATCCTTCTTCGTACCGCGAGCAATCCGGATTGGGCAGGCGGGGTTCCCGGCCTTGACCC
>JAEWIL010000055.1 GCA_023387085.1 Pseudomonadota bacterium
GAACATGACCTGATGATGTGCGTGAAATACAAGGTGCCGATCGTGATCTCGTCGCTGGGGGCGGTGCCGGAGGTGAACGCCGCGGTGCATTCCTACGGCGGCGTCGTGCTGCATGACGTGATCAACAACCGGCACGCCAATTCGGCGATCCGCAAGGGCGCCGACGGGCTGATCGCGGTGGCGGCGGGTGCCGGTGGCCATGCGGGAACGCTCTCGCCGTTTGCCCTGGTGCAGGAAATCCGCGAATGGTTCGACGGTCCCGTCGCGCTGTCGGGTGCGATCGGCCACGGGCGCTCGATCCTCGCCGCGCAAGCATGCGGCGCCGACCTCGCCTATATCGGCAGCGCCTTCATCGCAACCGCCGAAGCCAATGCCGAGGACGGTTACAAGAACGGCATCGTCGAGGGGCGCGCAGCCGATATCGTCTATTCGAACCTCTTCACCGGCGTTCACGGCAACTATCTTCGCCAGTCGATCGCTGCGGCGGGCATGGACCCCGACAATCTTCCCGAAGGTGATCTCAAAACGATGAACTTCGGCTCGGGCGGCAACACCAAGGCCAAGGCCTGGAAGGACATCTGGGGTTCGGGTCAGGGCATCGGCCCCGTCTCTGCCGTCCGCCCCGTCGCCGAATTCGTCGCCGAACTCGAGGCCCAATATATCGCCGCGCGCCGCGAGCTCGAAGCGAAAGTCAGACTGTAAGGCTACACCTCCGACGTCCGGTTTGAGCTAGTATCCAGACACACCCCTCTAATTCCGTTCGTGTCGATCGAAGTCCAGACACGCCGACCACTCACGCCGAGCCATGCGCGTCTCGACTTCGCTCGATACGAACGGGGACTGGATTGAACACCGCAACCGTCGTTAGCCGCCCTCTTCACGCCCGAACAGCCGCTCGATCGCGTCATCCAGATAAGGACGGTCTGCGAACAGCCGCATCGGATCGCGCCGGTTAAGCCAGAAGCCGCCGCCGTGACGATCGGTCAGGGCGCGCCGCATTGCATCCTGTAACAACCGCAACCGCATGACCGCAACGCGGCGTGCTCCACCTAAGTCGGCCGGTGCATGTAGCACGAAATGATCGCGGATCTGATCGACCCGCGCCGCGATCACGTCATTATACCCGTGATGCGGCCCGCGATGCAGGGCGTGCCCCAGCGAGAGCGCGGTCCTCTCGCATGCCGGCAGGATCAGTCCGTTTTGCTCGAAACGATGAAGGGCAAATCCTTCGGCTTCCAACCCGTCGAACATCGCGGCCATCTGTGGACGCCGCAGCAGGGCGACCGGCACCAGATGGTGGCGTTGGAAACCGGTGCGCGGCGGCGGAGCTCCTTGCCACCGCCGCGCCGCCATCACCGGTCGCTGCCGAATCCCACGCGAACTACCGCCCACTCGCCCGATCCGTCGGCGATCGGGACGAGCGACACCCATTCGCCGGGGCCCAGGCCCCGCACACCGCGCGCCTCGGTCACCGGCCCGTGCAGGATGATATCAAGCGCCAGCCGCGCGAGCCGCCGGATCATTTCGGCGACGGTCCAGCCGGGCGGCATCCGGCTTTCGATTTCCTGGCCGCCGAACAACCCCAGTCCGCGCGTCCGGACGATCGCCCCATCGGGCCCTTCGCCACGGCGAAAGGCGACCAAGTGCAAAACGGGCGGCATACCGCTGGCCAGCATTTCGACGACGGCGCTGCGGAACTGCGGCGCATCGGACCAAAGTCGTGCCGGCGACCAGAAAATGTGGCTGGCGTCGAACAGGTCGATCAGCAGTACCGCCATCTTGAAGAATTCGCGCAGACGCGTCGCCCGCGTATCGGACGTATCGCTGCCATCGCCCTCTTCGGGAACGAGCGTCCAGACATGATCCTTCGCTCGCCAGTCGGCGGGAAGGCGGGCGGCGAGCAAGCTGGTCGCCGGATCCTTGGGATCGGCCAAGGCCAGGGCGTCGACGTCCGCTCGGCCGACCCGCGCCGAGATCGATCCGAAGTGCAAGCGGAAGCCCGGAGGGGCGATCCCCGGCTCCTTCTCGCTGTCGATCGGCTCCGGGCGCAGGCCCATGCGTCGAAAGCAGGCTTCGGGATCGTCGCCTGTCAGCCGGCCGACGATCAGTGCAAAGGGATCCGGCGTTACCGGTGCGATCGACGTGGTGCTGGTATCCGCTTGCATGATATTGGCCGCCCTCCCGGAGGGGATCGATCCTGCATCGCAAGACTCACCGGAATGTTCAAACGCTTATTCGGACATTTCGGTAAGTTAACGGCCGGGCTCAGATTGCGACCTGGCTTCCGAGTTCGACGACGCGATTGGTGGGAAGGCGGAAATATTCCATCGCGCTTTCCGAATTGCGAAGCATCCATGCGAACAGCTTCTCGCGCCAGATCGGCATCCCCGGCTTGCTCGCGGCAATCAAGGTCTGGCGCGACAGGAAAAAGCTGGTCTCGAGCATCTTGAATTCACCGCCGCATCCGGTGACGCGTTTCAGCGCCTCGGGCACGTCGACGGGCTGCATGAAACCATAGTTCAGCACCAGCCGGTGGAACCCCTGTCCCAGATCGTGGAGCTGGCACAAGCGCTCCTCCTGTACGAACGGCACGTCGGCGATCTTGATCGTGAGCAGGATGATGCGCTGGTGCAGCACCTTGTTGTGTTTGAGATTGTGGAGCAGCGCATGCGGCACCCCGTCGGATGACGAAGTCATGAACACCGCGGTGCCGGGAACGCGCGTCGCGCTGTTCGCCGCTGATTTCACGAACACCGGGATTGGCATCGCGCCCTCGGCCATTTCCTGCTGCATCAGCTTGCGCCCGCGCGACCAGGTGGTCAGCATCGTGAAGATGGTAAGACCGATCGCCAGCGGTACCCAGCCGCCGTCGGGCACCTTGATCAGGTTTGCGCCGAAATAGGCGATATCGACGATGAAAAATACCGCGAGGATCGGCAGCGCCTTCCACGCCGGCCAGCGCCACAGCACGAACAGCACGACGCTCATCAGGCAGGTATCGATGAACATCGCTCCCGTCACCGCTATGCCGTATGCCGCGGCGAGGTTGCTCGACGATCCGAAGAAGAGGACGAGCAGGATCACCATCACCATCAGCCCCCAGTTGACCACCGGGATATAGATCTGCCCCTGCGCCGACGCGCTGGTGTGATCGACACGCAGCCGCGGCATGAAGCCGAGCTGGATCGCCTGCTGGGTCAGTGAGAAGGCGCCGGAAATGACCGCCTGGCTTGCGATGATCGTCGCCAGCATCGCGAGGATCACGACCGGAACCTTCCACGCCTCTGGCATCATCAGGAAGAATGGGTCCTGGATCAGCTGCGCGGTCGGTGCGACCTTCGCCTCGAGTACCATCGCGCCTTGCCCCATATAGTTGAGCATCAGCGCGGGCAGCACGAAGGTGAGCCAGCTGAGCCCGATCGGCGCGCGCCCGAAATGCCCCATGTCCGCATAAAGCGCCTCGGCGCCGGTCACCGCGAGCACCACCGCCCCCAGCGCGATAAAGGCCGTGAAGCCATCGAGATAGAAGAAACGCAGCGCGTTGATCGGGTTGATCGTGTGCATGATGATCGAAGGGTGATCGATGACATGCGTCACCCCCAGCACCGCGAGCATCAGAAAATAGAGCAACATAATCGGACCGAAAAGCATGCCGACCTTGGCCGTCCCGCGCGACTGGATCGCGAACAGCGCGATCAGGATCGTCAGTGCAATGGGCACGATATAGGGCTCAAAACCGCGGCTCACATATTGCAGCCCCTCGGTCGCTGACAGCACCGACATCGCCGGGGTGATCATGCTGTCGCCGTAAAATAGTGCAGTCGCGAATACGCCGAGCAGGATGATCGGCCAGGTCCAGCGCTTGCCTTCCGACGAACGGCTGATCAGAGCGAGCAGCGCCAGACTACCGCCCTCGCCCTTGTTGTCGGCGCGCATGATCGTCAGCACATATTTGAAGGTGACGACCAGCATCATCGACCAGAAGACCAAGCTTAGCACGCCATAGATGTGCAGCCGGTCGGCCTCGATCGAATGGTGGCCCGCAAACGTCTCGCGGAACGCGTAGAGCGGGCTGGTGCCGATGTCGCCGAACACCACACCGACGGCGCCAACGGCAAGCTTCAGCTTGCCGTCCCTATGGTGCCCGTGCCCGTAATGGGCCGTTTCGGCGGCGGCCGTGGCAGCGCTTTGGGCGCCGCCCGTCCCCTGTTGCGACTCAGCAGTCATTGCGCGCCTTTAGACGAGGCCACGCGAATGTAATAGGTTCCAAATCGGGACGCATCCTTATGGCGCCGGAGGCGGATCGGGCGGCAACGCAGGCCCCATTGCCTGCCGAAGCTGCGACAAGCGGAGCTCAAGGTCGGGACGCCATGGCGCATTTTCAGGCGACCGGACCAAAAGCTGGCTCCACACCGCCTCAGCGCCTTTCAGGTCGCCGCTCTGCGCCATCGCCAGCCCCGCAAAGAAGGGCGGCGCCGGATGCGTCGGATCGCGCTTGGCGGCCTCGTCGAAGGCAAGCGCCGCGGCGGGCGACATCACTCCGCCACCATGCGCGACGAGCGCGTTGCCGAGCCCGACCCACAAATCGACATTGTCGGGATATTTTTCGATCCCCTTTTCGAGGGCCTGCGCCGCGAACTCGGTCTTGCCGGTCCGCATGAAACCGTCTGACATACTGATCCACTGCGCGGCGGGGCCGAAGCGGTCGGACATTCCCTGCTGGCGGTCGGTGATGACTTCGCCGAAGCCATCGGGCTCGGGCGCCGCGATGACGGGCTTGCCGGGCAGCGATGGACTCCCCTGCAAAGCGTAACCCGCCAGTCCCAGCATGACTGCAGCACCCGCGAGCGGCCGCGATGCCGCCGGCAGCTTGCCGAACCATAGGATGCCGCCGACAGTAAGCGCGGCGGCGAGCAGGATCCACAACCAGATCACGCTTTATCCTCCCCGTCGGTCTCGCCGCGCCGGAAACGCCCGAACGCCAGCCATCCGCCGAGCGCGAGGAACAGCAGCGGCCCGAACCAGAGCAGCGCCGTCGCCGCATCGAAGGGCGGGTCGTAGCTCACCCAGTTTCCATAACGCGCGACGAGCCATTTGCGGATCGCATCGGGGCTTTCGCCGGCCGCGATCTTCGTCCGCACCTCGTGACGCATGTCGCCTGCCAGCGGCGCATCGCTGTCGGCGATCGACTGGCCCTGACAGACGAGGCAGCGCAGCGTCTCCATCAATTCCTTGGCCTTGGCCTCCTGCGCCGGATCGCGGAGCTGTTGATACGCATAGGGCGCGGGCGGCAAACGATCCTGCGCCGCGACCGGGATGGCGAACACTGCAAGCAGCGCGGCGAGGGCCGGCCGCAACTTCACTTCATCTTCTCCAGCTTGGCGACGATTTCGGGCACCTGCTCGGCCAGGATCACGCCCTGAATCTGCTCGCGGATGATTCCCTTGCCGTCGATCAGAAAGGTTTCGGGCACACCCGACGATCCCAGCGCGATCTGCACGCTGCTTTGCTGGTCCGACCCGATCCGCTCGAACGGATTGCCATTTTCCCGAAGGAAGGCCGCGACATCCTCCGGGCGGTCGCGGATCGCGATCCCGTCGATCGGAACCCCTGCCGCTTTCAGCGCCTCGAGCTGCGGCGCTTCGGCGCGGCACGGAATGCACCAGCTCGCAAAGACATTGACCAGCCGCGGCCGTCCGTCGGCGAGCTGGCTGCTCTTGAGCCCCGGCAAGCCCGGCGCCGCTGGTGGCAGGTCGAACAGCGGCATCGGCTTGTCGATCCATTGCGACTGGATCAGCGTGTCGTTTGGCACCGTCAGGCGATAGATGAAGGCGCCGAACAGCAGCGCCATGATCGCCAGCGGGACGAACAGGACCCAGCGGCTCCTCATGCGAAACGTTCCTGTGTCTTGCGCGCCCGCCGCACGCGCCAGATTTCGAGCAATTGCGCGCGCCCGAGTAATGACAGCGCCGCACCGATCGCGATCAGCGCCCCGCCCAGCCAGATCCACCATACCAGCGGCTTCCACCACAGGCGGAGCTGATAGCGGTCGGCGCTGCCGTCCGGCCCAGTCACCGGCTGCCCCAGCACCGCGTAAAGCTGTCCCCCCGGCCGCGTCAGCAAAGCGGCTTCATTGGTCTCGGTCGGCGCCCCGCCCATCAAGCCCGGAAAGGTCCGTGCCGCGGGATGCAAGGTGAACGAAGCGCCCGAGGGCGTCGTTGCGATCAGCGTCCCCTGGATCGCGGTATAATTCGGCCCCGCAATCGGCTTCACCCCGTCGAACTTGATCGAGAAATCGGCGACCTTCACCGTTTCGCCCGGCGCTGCGGCGACCAGACGCTCCTGGATGAAAGCACTCTCGGCGCCCATCCCCGCGAGCGCCACCGCGACCCCGAAATGCGCCATCACCATGCCCCAGGTCGGCAGCGGCGTGCGGCGGAGGTTGCGGCCCCACAGCGGCGCAAGGCTTGCGACCGCAACAAGGCCCGCGACGGTCATGCCCAGCAGCGGCAATATGCCGACCTTGCCGCCGAACAGGATCAGCCCGAACAGGACGATCATCGCTGCCAGCACCGCGACGGGCAGGCGCGACCACAGTTTCTTCCCGTCGTCCTTGCGCCAGTTCAGCAGCGGTCCCGCAACCATCACGAGGCAAAGGATCAGCGCCAGCGGTCCCGCGACCCTGTTGTAATAGGGTGGCCCGACCGAAATCTTTTCGCCCATCGCCTCGGCAACGATCGGATAAAGCGTACCCAGCAAGACCAGCGCGAGGATCGTGGTCAGCAGCAGATTGTTGATCACCAGCGAACCCTCGCGGCTCAGTAGCGCGAACTTTTTGCCCTCGGCGACCGCTCCGGCGCGAAAGGCAAAGAGCGTCAGCGCGCCGCCGATGTAGATGAACATCAGGGCGAGCAGGAAGGTGCCGCGCTCGGGATCGACCGCAAAGCTGTGAACGCTCGTCAACAGCCCCGACCTTACGATGAAG
>JAEWIL010000094.1 GCA_023387085.1 Pseudomonadota bacterium
CCCCCGCCGCCAAGCTGATCGGACGCGGCGACGAGACGGCGGCCGACGCCGCCGCCGTCGAAGCGATGCGGACCGCGTTCAACACCCTTTATATGGATGGCACGATCGTCATCGGCGAGGGCGAGCGCGACGAGGCGCCGATGCTCTATATCGGCGAAAAGGTCGGCAATGCGCCGGGCAAGGGCCCCAAGATCGACATCGCGGTCGACCCGCTGGAAGGCACGACGATCACCGCCAAGGCCGGTCCGAACGCGCTCGCGGTGCTCGCGATTGCCGAGGAGGGCTGCCTGCTCAACGCCCCCGACGTCTATATGGACAAGCTGGCGGTCGGTCCCGGCTATTCGCCGAACATCGTCAATTTCGACAACAGCGTGCGCGAGAATGTCGAGGCGGTGGCGCGCGAAAAGGGTGTCGCACCGGCCGATATCATCGTCTGCGTGCTCGACCGTCCGCGCCACGAGGCGATCATAGCCGAACTGCGCGCCATCGGCTGCGGCGTCGCGCTGATCCCCGACGGCGATGTGGCCGGCGTGATCGCGACCACCAACCCCGAAACCAATGTCGACATCTATATGGGCTCGGGCGGCGCCCCCGAGGGCGTGCTGGCGTCGGCGGCGCTGCGCTGCGTCGGCGGCCAGTTCAAGGGCCGCCTGCTGTTCCGCAACGACGACGAACGGCTGCGCGCCAAAAAATGGGGCATCGAGGATCTCGACCGCGTCTATGACCTCGAAGACCTGGCCAAGGGCGATGTGATTTTCGCTGCGACCGGGGTCACAGACGGGTCGCTGCTGTCAGGGGTAAAGCATCGCCGGGGCGGCATCCTGACCACCGAAACGGTCGTGATGCGCGCCTCGTCGGGAACGGTGCGCTGGGTGAAGGGCGAACATCGAACGGCTTGAAGTTGGCGCGCGCCGTGGCATCGTGTTGACCCAAAGGGGAAAGCGGAATGGAAACTGCGCGTCCGAGGCTGTTCGTCAGCCATCATTCGAGCAAATATGACGTCGCGCAGCATGTCGAGAAAGCGCTGGCGCGCCACGGCGTCGATTGCTGGATCGCGCCGCGCGACGTTGGTCCCGGCGAGGCGTTCGATACCGCGATCATGAAGGCGATCCGCGAGTGCGCGGGCGTCCTCCTTCTCTTTTGCAGCCAGTCCGACAAGAGCCCGCATGTGAAGCGCGAACTGATTCTGGCCGACAGCGCGCACAAGGCCATCATCCCGCTGCGGCTGGAGGAGATCGTCCCCGACGACCTCGCCTATCATCTCGCGAGCGCGCAGTGGATCGACTGGCTGGAAAGGCGCGACGAGTCGATCGCACGCATCGCGGCCAAGGCCCACCAGCTTGCCGGCGTGGCGCCCACCACGGCACCTACCGCGCCCGACGCATCGGCGGCCGCCGACAGTCTCCACGCCGCGATCCTGACCCAGACGGCCGAGCCCGCACCGCCGGCCTCGGCAGGCGGAACGGTCAAAACCCTGGTGATCGGCGCGCTGCTCGTGGCGGTCGCGGTATTGGGCGCTATGCTGTTCATGCGCGGCGGCGAGGAACCCAAGGCCGCATCCGCTGCCACGGACGCACCCGCTGCCGCGTCGGTGCCATCCCCCGCCACCGCCGCTGTCGCACCGGCTACCTCGGGGCCGACCGAAGCCGCGGAGACGACCCCGACAGCCAAAATTCCGCCGAGCTTCAACTGCAAATATGCCGCGACACGCTCCGAAAAGCTGATCTGCGGCGACGACGAGCTGGCCGCGCTCGATCGCGAGCTCAACCGCGCCTACAAGCAACTCGACCGCACCGCGGGTCCCTTGCGTGAACAGATCGCCGCCGAACAGCGCGGCTGGCGGATCGGCCAGCGCGACACCTGTGGCGACGCCGCCTGCGTCGCCGACGCGCTGCGCCAGCGTATCATCGTCCTTGATTCGCAGCGCGCATCGCTGGCAAATGATCAGGGCGAGTAACGGGCGACGGCGCGGCGATGCGAGCCGGTTCGGCACCCCAAACCAGACGGCCGGTCAGAGGCGCCGCCTCAACTCCTTCAATAGCCCCCGCCAATGCTCGCCGAGCCGCTGCTGGAACAACAGCAACGCGAACCCGTGTCGCGCCAGATGGTTTCGGGGAATGCTATCCCAGCCGCGATGTTCGACCGTCACGCGCGTTTCTGTCCCCACCGCCTCGAACCGCACATCGACTTCGGTCGCCTGATCGGCAGCGAAGCTTGGCAAACGCCAGCCGAAAGCAAGGCGCTCGCCGGGGAGCCAGTGCCGCACGGGTCCGATCTCCCACTCCTCGCCGTCGTCGAAACGGGTGACGAGGCGGCCGCCGGGGCCGGCCGGATCGAAGCGCAGCGCGCCATCGCCTTTCGGCGAGAGCGGGAAGAGCGGATGGCTCTTCCACCAGCGGCCGATATCGCTGGTGAACGCCGCGAACGCGGCTTCGGGCGACGCCGCGACGCGCAGCGCTACGATCACCGCGGCGCTCATTCGCCGCGCTCGACATGCGCCTTGAAGCCGGCGAGCTGGTGTGTCCACAGCGCTTCGGTCTCGGTCAGCCAGCGCTTGAGCTCGTCGGTCGCGCCGTCCTTCAGGCTGTAGACGCGCACGCGGGCGTCGAAATGGGGGTGCGCGTCATCGACCAGGCCGCCGTCCTTGAGCACGCGCAAATGCCGGCTCATCGCCGGCGGCGCGCGCCCGAGGTCCCTCGCCAGCACGCCCGCGCTGCGCGGACGCGCCCCGAGCACCTCGATCGCGCGCCCGCGGTTGG
>JAEWIL010000223.1 GCA_023387085.1 Pseudomonadota bacterium
CCGCATGCTTGCGCGGCGAGGATCGAGCGCCCGTGGCCGATCGCACCCGACAGCGCGCCGGGACCGTCGAACCAGTCGCGGATTTCCTGCACCAGGGCGCACGGCGATTGGCGGCCGGCATGGCCGCCCGCGCCGGCGGCGACGGGGATCAGGCCGTCGGCGCCCTTTTCGATCGCCTTGCGCGCGAAGCGGTCGTCGATGACGTCGTGAAGTGTGATCCCGCCCCAGCCATGGACAGCTTGATTGAGTTCCTCGCGCGCGCCGAGCGAGGTGATGGTGATCGGCACCTTCCATTTGGCGCAGGTCGTGATGTCCTGTTCGAGCCGGTCGTTCGATTTATGGACGATCTGGTTGACCGCATAGGGCGCCGACAGGCGGTCCGGATTGGCGCGGTCCCATGCAGCCAGCTCTTCGGTGATCTGGTGCAGCCATTCGTCGAGCAAGGATTGCGGGCGGGCGTTGAGCGCGGGGAAGCTGCCGACGACACCGGCTTTGCACTGCGCAATGACGAGTTCGGGCCCCGACACGATGAACAGCGGCGAGCCGATGACGGGCAGGCGCAGGCGGTCGAAAATCGGGGGAAGGGCCATGAATCACACTCTCCGGTTGCGGTTTGCAATTGACCTTAACGTTAACGGAAGGTCGCGCAAGAGGGATCATCGATGACTTGGGTTCGAGAGGCAGCCGTGATGCCGCCCTTGTTGTCGCGTCGGGAGAAAGGCTCAGGCAGCCGCGCGACGGCGGCTTGCCTTGAGCGCGAAATAGCCGAGGCCGAGCATGACGATCAGCAATGCGCCCTGCGCCGCCGCGAAGGGCGGTTCGGCTCCAGTCGGTGCGAGAGCGTTGAGCGCCGGCACCTTCTGGAAGGACTGGACCACGAGCACGAACAGGTTGAGCCAGAGGGCGATCGTTGCGGTTATCGCGTAGGTGGGCGCGGCGCTGCCAGCGAGCTTGCGAACGTGCCAGGCCCGGAAGGCGATTGCGAGGATGAGTGTCGAGGCGATCCCGGTGCCGAGCGCCGGCGTGAAAGCAACGATTGGGAAGAGAAAGCCCGTCAGGCTGGCTAGAAGCGTCGCCCAGAGGAAGATGCCTGTGGTGCGGGGGAGAATGCGCCTGCGGGCAAAGGCGGGAAGGGCGATGAGGCCCGCGCCGATGCCGACCAGGCTGATCGCAACATGGAGTGCAGTGAATTGCGGGAGAGTGAGGCCGAGAATCATGACACGTCTCCTTTGTCAGTGAGGAGGCGCGGTCGGGAGCCCGCGCCTCTCACCTATCAGCTATTAATGAAGTCGAGAAGGTCGGCGTTGAAACGGTCCTGTTCGGTGACGGTGAGGCCGTGGCTTCCGCCTTCATAGACCTTGAGAACCGCCTGCTTGACGATCTTGACCGTCGAGAGCGCTGCGGCGCCGATCGGCACGATCTGGTCGTCGTCGCCGTGAAGGACGAGCGTCGGTTTGTCGAACTTCTTGAGATCTTCGTTGAAGTCGCTTTCGGAAAAGGCGCGGATGCTGTCGAGCAGACCCTTGAGGCCGCCGTTCATGCCCTGCCGCACGAATTCGTCGCGCACCGCTTCGCTGACCACCACCCCGTCGCGGTTGTAGCCATAGAAGGGCAGCGTCAGATCCTTGAAGAATTGCGGGCGGTTGTCGAAGGTGCCCTTGCGGATGCCGTCGAAGACGTCGAGAGGCAGGCCGCCCGGATTAGCTTCGGTCTTGAGCATTAGCGGGGGGACCGCGCCTATCAGGGCGACTTTGGCAACGCGCGACGTGCCGTGGCGGCCGATATAACGGGTGACTTCGCCGCCGCCGGTCGAGTGGCCGACGAGGATGACGTCCTTCAGGTCGAGTTGTTCGATCAGGTCGGCGAGGTCGTCGGCGTACTGGTCCATCGTATTATTGTCCCACACCTGGTCCGAGCGGCCGTGGCTGCGACGGTCGTGGGCGATGGTGCGAAAGCCCTGGCCTGCAAAGAAGACCATCTGGGCGTCCCATGCGTCGGCGCTGAGCGGCCAGCCGTGCGAGAAGACGATCGGCTGTCCGTCCTGCGGACCCCAGTCCTTGTAGAAGATATGCGTACCATCCTTGGTGGTGATCGTGGTCATGACGTGGTTCCTTTCGTTTCGAGAGGCGGGTCGTCCGCCGGTGATCTGCAGATAGGCGGCGTCGCACTTGATCGGGATTGGCGGACGCGACATTATGCGGGTCGATTCCGACAATGAGCGACACATAAGCGGAAAAGGGGAATGGCATGCCCGGATTGAAGGTGGCCGGTGCGCCCGCAGCGCTCGTCGAGGTGGGGATGATGCTCTATCCCGATTGCCAGACGGGAATGGTCCACGGGATTACCGACCTGTTCCATGTTGCCGGGCGCTTTGCTGTCGAGCATGGCCGCGCCCCGATCCGGGTGAGCCACTGGCGGTTGCAGGAGGGCGGGGGCTTCGTCCGCTGCTTCGACAGCCATCCCGAACAGCCCGGCGACAACGCGCCGACGGTGATCGTGGCGCCGGGGAGCCTGCACAAGCTGCTGGAAGCCGAGGAGGTCGCGCCCTATGCGCGCTGGCTGCTCGACCGGCATGCACGCGGCACGGTTCTGGCGTCGAATTGCGGCGGCTCGTTCGCGATCGCCGCCACCGGTTTGCTGAGAGGCCGACCGGCCACGACGCACTGGTTTTTCGCCGAGGAGTTCCGGCAGCGTTTCCCCGACGTGCGGCTCGAACCCGACCGGATGGTCATCGACGAGGGCGACATCATCACCGCCGGTGGTTTGATGGCGTGGACCGACCTTGGCCTCCGGATCGTCGAGCGGTTGCTGGGGCCGTCGGTAATGATGGAAACCGCACGCTTCCTGCTGATCGATCCGTCGGGACGCGAGCAGAAGAATTATGCGAGTTTTGCGCCGAAGCTGACGCACGGCGACGAGGCGGTGCTGAAGGTTCAGCACTGGCTGCAGGCGAAGGGCGCTGGACCCGTCGCCGTCGCCGAAATGGCGAGGGAGGCGGGGATGGAGGAGCGCACCTTTCAGCGCCGCTTCAAGGCGGCCACCGGCATGACTCCGGTCGAATATGTCCAGCATATCCGCGTCGGAAAGGCACGCGAACTGCTGGAGTTTACGCGGCGGACCGTCGACCAGATCGCATGGGCCGTAGGCTATGAGGATGCGGCGGCGTTCCGGAAGCTGTTTCACCGGATTACCGGCCTGTCGCCGCAGGAATATCGCCAGCGCTTCTCGGCGCCGCATCCTGTGGCGGAGGCGGCGTGATGCGCGCTCTATGTCCGCTCGCCCTGTTGCTGGCATCCACGCCCGCCGCGGCGCAGGACCTGCCCGCCGAACCCGCGATCGACGTGCTCGCCGAGGCGGCGCCGGAGCCGCTGCCGCCAATCGAGACGGCGACCAAGGCCGAGGCCGACGGGACGACCACGACGATCCATAACGCTGTCATCGCGGCGCCGGTTGCCGAGGTATGGACCGCGATCTCGACACCCGACGGGTGGCGGGGCTGGGCCGCGCCGCTTGCCCGCTGGGCCGAGGGCGAGAGCGACGTCATCGAGACGAGCTACAACCCCGACGAGCTGGCGGGCGGTCCGGGGGCGATCTGGCAGCGTTTCGTTGCGCGCATTCCGGGGCGGCTGCTGGTATTCCGGACGATCAAGGTGCCCGACGACTTTCCGCACGGCGACGAGTATAAACAGGTCACGTCCTTCATCGAGCTGGAGTCCGACGGGGCCGGAACGCGGCTGACGCTGACCGCCACGGGCTATCCCGACAGCGAAGGCGGCCGCGCGCTCGTCCAATTCTTCGCGAAGGGCAATGCGGCGACGCTGGAGGCGCTGCGGCGTTCCCTGGCGAAGGCGGCTGCCGGGCCTGAGGGCGAGGACGTCGGCCCCTGAGCCCCCATTAGGCCCCCATCAGCGCGGCCCGGAGTGTCAGGCCGAGCCGGCCGCCGCGCGCTGCTGGGCGGCCGCCGCGGCGAGCTTGTCCTTCTCGGCGCGGAGTTGTTCGGTGTGGAGCAGCTTGTCCGCCATCGCCTGCCAGGCGGCCGCAGCGCGCAGATTGCGGTCGCGGACCTGGGTCAGCGCCGATGCTTCGGCCTCCGCAGAGCATTTTTCGGCCTGCGTCAGGTAGAATTCGATGGTGGCCGACATGGCTGCTTCCTTATCGTTGGCGGTCGATCAATCGACCATATCGGCGATCAGACGCCGGAGCTCGCGGCGCGACAGCGTCGGCCGGCGGCGGCGCGGCGTCGGAGCCGTCTGTGCCTTTCCGGCCAGCGAAAGCGCGGGCAGAGCGGGAAAAATCGAGTTCATAGTCATTGTCATAGTCATCATCTTTATCTTTGATTTTCGGTGTTCTGGTTATTGGAGACCGGCGCGGCGTGCGCCGGTCCCACTGGTCGTCAGCGCTTGTTGCGCTGCCCTGCCGTGACC
>JAEWIL010000110.1 GCA_023387085.1 Pseudomonadota bacterium
GTTCAGACCGAACGGCGCCCTTTTCTTGTCCAGCAACACGCCGGTCCGGAGGATCAGGGATACGCCAGTTCCAATCCGCCCGAGACCGTGATGGTCTGCCCCGTCACCGCCGCGGCGGCATCGGAGAGCAGGAAGGCGATTACGGTTGCGACCTCCTCCGGCAGGCCCACCCGGCCAAGCGGTGTCTTTGGCTCGATCATCGCCCGAAAGGCACGGGCTCCTTCCTCGCCGAGCGAATCCGCAACGCTGTCGCTCCAGATCAGGCCGGGCAGCAGGCTATTCACGCGCACATTCTGATCCGCAGCGGCGAATTTCGTGGCATAGCCTTGCGACAGGCCGACCATCGCAGCCTTGGATGCGCTGTAGGCCGAACCGCCGGGCCCCGCGCGGGTGCCCGCCACCGACGAGATATTGAGCACCGCCCCACCGTCCCTGGCGATCAGCGGCGCCAGCGCATCAATCCCGACGCGCACACCGCGACAGTTGATCTCCGTCAGAAAGTCGAGATCGCTCGACGCCAGTTCACCGATCGGCCGGTTGCGCGATTCTCCGGCGTTATTGACCAGCCCGTGCAGCGCGCCGCGGGCGGCGTCGATCGCTTGCCCCGCCGTGGCCCATGCCGACGCGTCGGTGACATCCAGCGGCACGACCATACCGTCGCCGCCCGCCGCGCGCACCATCGCCAGCGTTTCTTCGGCCAAGTCGAGCTTGCGCCCGCCGACGGCGACAAAGCCGCCGCAGCGGCCGATTTCGATCGCAGCAGCCCGGCCGATGCCCGACGTGGCACCGGTCACCAGCACCGTCTTGCCGCGCAGCGTCGCGTTCGCCGAGCCGCGCGCGTTGCCCAAACCAATCTCGGCGCCGGTCATGAACCGGCTGCGCGCATCGGCAAAGAACCGCACGGCCTCGGCCAAGGCCGCGTCCGACGTATCGGGCGCGCAAAGCACACGGTTGGAGCGGAGCGTGAGGCCCGCTTTCTGCGCGTCATGCAGCGCCGCGGCCGTCAGCAACCGGATCGATTCGGCGGCGGCGTTACTTCCCGGAACCCCGCCGTGCGAGGCCGGCGCGAAGCCAAGCGTCAGCAAATTGCCGGCACGCCGCGCCTCGAACAACGGCAGCGCGAATTTCGCGCCGCGCCACGCGGTTGCGATCACGGCTTCCGGATCGGCGGGAGCATCGTCGGCAGCGGGCGCGGTGACGATGAAGTCGATCGACGTGCCTTCGGCCGTCAGCCGATCGATCATCGCCAGCCAGGCCACATCGCCGTTGTCGTCCAGTTCGACCACACGGTAACCGGCATCGACGAGCGCCGACGCGGCAATCGCGCCCAGCCGCGAGGTGGCATTGGCCACCAGCGCGGTGCCGCTCATGCGAAGTCCCGCCCGAAATTGACGTAGATTTCGACGTCTTTTACGGCGTGGAAGGCGGGGACGGGCTCCCGGGGCGGGATGAAGAAATAGGTGCGTCCCGCAATCGCCGGTTCGCCATCAGCGGACAAGCCGCCATCGAGCACGAAAATCTCCAGATAGTCCTCTCGCTGCCGGGCCTCGCTCGTCCATCCTTTCGGCAAGCGCGCCAGCGCGGACCCTTCCCCGATCGACGGATCGCGGCTGAGCAGGCATGTGCTCGTCGGCTGGCCGAGCAGTTCGGTCTCCGCCCAGCCTAGCGACGCGATCGGATCGCCATAGGCAGCGGGCGGACGCGGCGGCGCTTCGCCATCGACGACGTACAGATCGTCATGCTCGGGCTCTTCGACGAAGTTGAAGGCCAGATCCTGCCCGACGCGCGAGAGGAACAGGCTTTCCTGTGGTACCACGCTGTTGAACCCGTGAACGGTGCGCGGCGGGTGAAAGACATAGGAACGCGGGACAACCCATGTCCGCTGGTCGAAGCTGAAATATCCCTCGATGCCCAGAATTTCCTCGTAGGTCATATGGTAGTGCGCAACCGATGGCGCAACATAGCCCAGCCCCGGGTCCATCCGCTGGAGCGCAGTGCGCGCGCCCGTCTCGAGGTCGCGGCTGAGCAGCTTGCTGAAAAGGCCCGGCGGTCCCAGCGGCGTCCATTCCATTGTATCCACGTCGAGTCCGATAATTCTGGGTCTCACACTCTGCTCCTTTGCCATTGTCCCGCTCGGATACTATGCGCGTCGCGCGCGCTGCCGCCGGGTCGATGGACTTTTGTTCGTCAGGCGAACTAAGCTGGCCGGCGCAAAGCGCCGCGTGCCGTGGGCGTGCCACTGATAGTCCAGCCATGGGAGGAGTATAGCATGACTGAGACGAGTGATCTCGCCTACGATATTTCGGTTTGCGTCAATCGCGACGAGATCGAACCTGAATCCACGAAACTATGGGGGCAAGCGCCGGTGAATATCCGCCCGCTGCGCCGCCTGGATGACGGAAGCCTGCGCAGCGCGCTGGTATCGCTGCCTGCTGGCTGGCGCTGCGATACGCCGCTGAAGGTGGCTGCGATCGAGCAGTTCGCGATCCTGTCGGGTCGGCTGCGTCTCGGATCGGCCGAGCTCGGCGCAAACGCCTTTGTCGTCGTGCGTGCGGGAGACACGATGCCGCCGATCGCCGCGATCGAAGATTGCGAGCTGGTCCTCATTCAGAATCCGGGCCAATACTACAGCGTGGACACGCGCCCGGGCGGCGCGATCGTGACCCCCGATGTATATGCTATCGAGCCCTTCACGCCCGTCATCGGCGGACAGCCGCTGCACGGTTTCGAGCGACGCGTTCTCTGGATTGATCCCGAAACCGGCGCTGACACACGCATGCTGCGCGTGCCCGCCGGATTTCGTGGTGCTGGGGGTCCAAGCTGGCACCCGGTCGAAGAGGAGATTTTCTGCATCGAGGGGGATATTCATCCCGACCCGAGCCGCCCGATGCGCGCGGGATCCTATCTGTGGAACCCCGCGCGAAGCATTCATGGCTTCGATGAATATACCGAAAAGGGCTGCATTCTGCTGGAATGGCACGACGGCCCTTGGGACCTGATCCACGCCTGAGACCGTAAAAGAGCCCGCGTCTCGACGATCGAGACGCGGGCTAAGACCCCTGCAGGGAGTCTCGTGAATGGATCAGGCGACGACCGGCTCGGCGCGGCCTGCATAGGGCACGTCGCGCTGGCCATAGCGGCGCACACGAACATTCGCCTGCTCGCCATGCCCCGCAAAGCCTTCGAGGGCGCACAGGCGGCTGCAATATTCGCCGATCATTGCCGACGCGGCATCGGTGGTGACGCGCTGATAGGTGCAGGTCTTCAGGAACTTGCCGACCCACAGGCCGCCGGTATAGCGCGCAGCCTTGCCGGTCGGGAGCGTGTGGTTGGTCCCGATGACCTTGTCGCCATAGCTGACGTTCGTGCGCGGCCCCAGGAACAGCGCGCCGTAATTGGTCATATTCTTCAGGAAATAATCGGGGTCGGCGGTCATCACCTGGACATGCTCGGATGCGATCTCGTCGGCGATGGCGACCATTTCCTCGTCGCTTTCGGCCACGATCACTTCGCCATAGGTCGCCCAGGCCTTGCCCGCATGGTCGGCGGTCGGAAGAACCTTCAGCAGGCGTTCGATTTCGGCCATCGTTTCGTGCGCCAGCTTTGCCGAGGTCGTCAGCAGGATGGCCGGGCTGTCCGGCCCATGCTCGGCCTGACCCAGCAGGTCGGTCGCGCACAATTCGCCGTCGGCGCCGACTTCGTCAGCAATGACCAACGTCTCGGTCGGGCCAGCAAACAGGTCGATGCCGACACGGCCGAACAATTTGCGCTTCGCCTCGGCGACAAAGGCATTGCCGGGGCCGACGATGATGTCGACGGGCTTGATGCTTTCGGTGCCGATCGCCATCGCGCCGATCGCCTGGACGCCGCCCAGCACATAGATGTCGTCGGCGCCGGCCATGACCTGTGCGGCGACGATCGCGGGCGCGGGCTTGCCCTGGAATGGCGGCGCGCAGGAGATAACCCGCGGGACGCCCGCCACCTTCGCGGTGATCACCGACATATGCGCCGACGCCAGCAGCGGATATTTGCCGCCCGGAACGTAACAGCCGGCCGCGTTGACGGGCACGTGCTTGTGACCCAGCACGACACCCGGCAGCGTTTCAACCTCGACCTCATGCATGCTGTCGCGCTGGATCTTGGCGAAGTTGCGCACCTGTGCCTGCGCAAACTCGATGTCCTTCAGATCCTGGCTCGACAATTGATCGAGGCAGTCCTGCTTTTCGCGATCGCTGAGGACCAGCGACTCGGGATTCCAGCCGTCGAATTTCTCCGACAGTTCGCGCACTGCGGCATCGCCGCGCTTCTGGATATCCTCGAGAATGCGTTCGACCGTTTCCGAAACGCTTTTCTGGATGTCGGCGCGCTCCTGTTGGGGCGCACCGCGCTTCAGCCAAACCGCCATAAATACTCCTGATAATGATGTTGGTTGGATGCGGGCGCAGCGACGCTCAGTCGCGCGCCCAGCGGGCATCGAATTCCCAAACGGCCGGGAAACCGATCTGCTCGCAGAATTTGCGGAAGTCATACAGCGGAACCGACGGATCGGTCCCGGTGCCCTTGTCTTTCAGCGCAGACAATGCGCTGTGGACGGCAGCAGCCGAAGCCAGACTGGTCAGGGCCGGGAAGATCGCAACCTGAAAGCCCAGCGCCTGCAGCTCATCCTTGGTCAGGATGGGCGTCACGCCGCCCGACGCCATGTTCGCGAGGATCGGCTGGTCAAACGCCTTGCAAACGCTTGCCATCTCTTCCTGCGACGTCAGCGCTTCGGGAAACAGGACGTCCGCGCCGGCCTTGGCATAGGCCTCCATGCGGCGCATAACGCCATCAAACCCCTCGATCTGGCCCGCGTCGGTGCGTGCGATGATCAGCGTGTCGTCGTTCTGGCGCGCGTCGCACGCCACCTGGATGCGCAGCACCATTTCCTCGACCGGCACGACCCGCTTGCCGGGAACGTGACCACACTTCTTCGGAAACTCCTGATCCTCGATCTGGACCCCCTCGACGCCCGCCTTTTCATAGGCGCGCACCGTATGGTGGACATTGAGCAGGCCGCCATAGCCGGTATCGGCATCGGCGATGACCGGCGCGTTCGAGGTTTCGACCAGCGTGGCCATGCGGTCCACCATCTGGGTCACGGATGCGATGCCCGCGTCGGGCAGGCCATACGCCGACGCCGTCAGCCAATATCCGGTGCCGTAAACCGCATCGAAGTCGAATTCGTTGGCGATTACCGCCGTGATCATGTCCTGAATACCGGGCGCCAGAATGAAGTCGCCAGCGGCAAGACGGCTACGCAAGGTTAATTTGGTCATTGACGAATGCTCCGCGAATCCGCCACCCGGCCTCGATCGCGGGTGAGTTCGCCGATAGTCGACCGCAGCCCTCGGCCGGACAATGCGTCGCGGGGCAAATATTCGTCAGGCGAACAACGCGGCACGCCATATGGTGCAGCGCCGCCGAAAAGCCAGCATGGCGGGCTGGGCCCCTATCGGCAAGGCAAGTGGAAAATTCATGAAAGCAGACATGGCAGGACGCACGAAAAATGGATGGGCGGTAATCTTTGCCCTGCTCCTCGTCATGACCGTTTGCCACGGCGTGATCACGTCGGGTCTTCCGGCGCTCGACAAGACGCTGCTGGAAAACCTGAACATCTCGCGCGGCGATCTGAAGCTGCGCGAGAGCATATTCCTGTTCGCTTCCGGACTTTCGGGCTTGGGCATCGGCTTTCTGACCACGCTCCTGCGCCCGCGGACGATCGTGCTGTCCGGGCTGATCCTGCTCGCGTCCGCCCTCACGGCCTATAGTTATGCAACGTCGATCAGCCAGATCTATGTCCTCTATGCCGTCTTGGGCATGTGCTATGCGAGTGCGCATGTCGTGATCGTCGTCCTGATGGTTCGGCAATGTTTCGAGGAACGCCGGGCACTGGCGATTTCGGTGGCGCTGTCGGGCACGAGCATCGGCGCTGCGATATTTCCCAGCCTGATCGTCATGGCGCTGGAACATTATGACTGGCGCCAGGTTCTGACCGGTCTGGCGATCCTGCCCTTGGCCATATGGCCGGTGGCAGCCTATCTTTTACCGCGGCTGCGCGTCGGCGAGACGCTGAATCCTGAAGCTGCCCAGACAGCCTCGCCGTCGGCGGTCTATCGCCGCGGCCCGCTGGTGATTGCGCTGCTGCTGGTCGCGATCTTTGCGACATTCTTCGCCTCGACGGCCTTCTTGCTCAACCTGTTCCTCTATCTGCAGGATATCGGCCTGTCGGCGCGCCTGACCGCGACCGGGGTCAGCACCGTGTTCGTCGTCGGCCTGTTCGGCAAGGTGCTGGTCGGCATGGCGGCCGAGCGGTGGGGAACCTTCCAGGTCTGGACAAGCCAGCAGCTCGTCCTGTTGACCGGTGCCATCATCCTGACGCTCGCGAACCCTTCGATCGTCTTCGTCGGTCTTGCGCTGCTCGGCATGGGCTGGGCCGGCTGTTATGTGCTGACCCAAGTCGTCATTTCCGAAGTCTTCGCTGGACCGAACCTGGGGCGGATCGCTGGCGGCTTCATTGTGTTCGAGGCGCTGTCCTCGGGCAGCGGGGTATGGATCGCGGCGTCGGCAGCCGATCATTTCGGCAGCTATCAGTGGGCCTTTGCGCTGTGCAGCGGACTGCTCGCGGTCGCCATTGTCGCCTCGATCCTGTTTCGGCGCTTGGCGATCTCCCGTCCGCAGTCGGCCTAATCCTCCAACAGATCGTCCGGCTGCTCCGCCATATCGGCGCCGATGGCCGCCGCTGTTGCACGCAGCGGGGCGACGAAGCGCTCGACCGCGTCCGCCAGCGGCATCGCGGCGGAGAAGAATACCAGCGTGACGGTGCCCGCCAGTTCGTCGCCGATGAACAGCGGGACGGCAATCGACGAGGTGCGGCCGGGGTTCGCGGAATATCCGGTCCGCGCCACCGCGGCATAGCCCTGGTCCAGGATGCGCTGCGCCTCGCCTTCCTCCTCGAACGCCTTGAGCGTCGCGAACTCGGCGCTCGTCGCGATCGATTTGTAATGCGCGACGAGTTGACGGCGCACCTCGGGACCGGCGTGGGCCAGAAAGGCGCGGCCCGACGCCGATACGGTCAGCGGGACCTGCCATCCCGGATAATAATGGTTGAAGGTCAGCGGCGTTTGCGCGCTCGTCGAATCGCGAACCACCATGGAATTGCCGACCCGCGTGACGATGCTGATCGGCCAATGCACCTTTTCGGTCAGCGCCTCGATATGCGGCCGCGCGGTTACGACCAGCCGGTCGTGGTTCTGGAATCCATAGGCGAGCGCCTGGATCAGCGGCGTCGGCCGATAGCGCTTCCGGTTCGGCTCGCGCTCGATCACCCCTTCGTCGACCAGCGCCCGCACGATGCGCAGCGCCGTCGGATAGGGAAGCTCCGCCGCGCTCGCGATTTCGGTCAGCGTCAGCGCGCTCGAACGGTTGATCGCGCGGAGCACCGCCAGCGCGCGCGAGATCGACCGGATGGAATTGTCTTCACTCATCTTTTGCAGCCTGTCGGGCCCGGGGAAGGGGCGAGTCGCGCCACCCCATATTCGCTAGGCGAACAAAAGGCCACGGTCGGGTGGCGACTTGCCCGCGCCGGCTCAAGAGTAGCGCCAATGGCGGCGCTGGGGCGCCGTGTCGCAAGAGGGTGTTCAGTGCAACAAACGGAAGTCGTCATCGCCGGCGCAGGGCCAGTCGGATCTGTAGCCGCAACGCGCTTGGCCACGATGGGAATCAACGTGATCGTCTGCGAGACCGAAGCGGCGTGCGCGCACGACCTGCGCGCCTCGACCTTTCACGCGGCGACGATCGAGATGCTCGACGAGATCGACGCGGCGCAGCCGCTGATCGACCGCGGGCTGAAGGCTCCGGTCTATCAAATGCGCGATCGCCGCAGCGGGGAATATGTCGAATTCGACCTCGCCGAAATCGCCGATCACACGCGCTTTCCCTTCCGCCTCCAGTGCGAACAGCACCATATGTCGACGCTGCTCACCGAGCGGCTGCCCGAAACCGCGAATGCCGAGGTGCGTTTCAACTGCGAAGTGGTCGCCATAGAGCAGGACGCAGAGGGCGTTACGACCACGGTTCGCGATCACGGTATCGAGAAGCAGATTCGTTCGAAGTTCATGATCGGCGCCGACGGCGCGCATTCGGTGGCTCGCAAACAGCTCGGCATCGGCTTCGAGGGCTTCACCTACGACGAGAAGTTCCTGAGCCTTTCGACCCGCTACGACATCGAAAACGACGTCGCCAACCTCGCCTATGTCAATTACATGTCGGACCCCGACGAGTGGCTCGTGCTGCTCCGCGTTCCCGGTCTGTGGCGCGTCCTCGTCCCCGCCGACGTCAACGATGCCGACGAACTGCTGACCGGTGACGCCCGCGTCGCCGAAGTGTTCGACCGCATCATTCCCGGCAAGGCCATCGAGACCGTGCACCGCACGATCTACCGTGTGCACCAGCGCGTCGCAGAGAGCTTCGTGCAGGGCCGCGCGATGCTGATCGGCGATGCCGCGCACCTCAACAACCCGCTCGGCGGCTTCGGCATGAACAGCGGCATCCACGATGCCTGGAACCTTGCCGACAAGCTCTGGAAGATCCTGCGCAAGGACGCCGATGCCGACGTCCTCGGAATCTTCGACCGCCAGCGCCGGCACGCGACGCGCGAGTTCATCCAGGCGCAAACCATCGCGAACAAGGCCTTCATCGAACAGGGCCAGGGCGAGACGCACCGCGCTCGGATGGAACGGATGGCCGAGATTCACGCCGACCCCGAACTGCGCCGCGCCTATCTGCTGCGCCAGTCGATGTTCGAAAGCCTTCAAGATGCGGAGAAAGTGGCATGACAGACACGACCAACCAAGCTCGTCGCAACGCTGACATTCAGGGCTATCGCATGAAGTTCGGCGTCCTCGGGCCGTCGACCAACACCCATGTGCAGCCCGACTTCGACGATCTGCGCGTCCATGGCGTCACCAACCATTACAGCCGCATCATCGTCGACAACGCCCAGGCGGTGTCGAACGAAAGCTTCATGGCCGGCGCCTGGGAAATCAGCAACAACACCATCGCAGCCGTCGAGGGCGTGATGACCGCCGCCCCCAATTATCTGGTCATGGGCATGTCGGCCGTCACCTTTTTCGGCGGCGCGGAAGGCGCCGTCAAGTGGCGCGAGAATGTCGAGCGCGTCTCGGGCGTCGGCGTATCGACCGGTTCCGAAGCCACCGCCGCCGCGCTGAAAGCCTATGGCAACATCAAGAAGATCGCTTTCTTCTCGCCCTATTATCCCACTGCCAACGCCGAAGTGAAAAACTTCTTCGCCGACCACGGTTTCGAAACCGTCCGCGACATTGCGCTCCAGTGCCCATCGTGGCGCGCGATCGCCGAAGTGACGCCGCGTCAGGTGATCGATACGTTCAAGGCGCTCGATGGCGACGACGTCGACGCGATCATCCAGTGCGGCACCAACGTGTCGGCGATCCGCGAAGCGGCGGCGGCCGAACTCTACCTCGGCAAGCCGGTGATCGCGATCAACACCGCCACCTATTGGCATGCGCTGCGCGCCAACGGGATCAACGACAAGGTCTATGGCTTCGGCCGCCTGATGAGCGAGTTCTGATCGTGGCCTCGCCCCAGATGATCGCCGAGCCGCTCAGCCGTATCCGCCCGTCCGAACTCGAATGGGAGCCGCTTGGCACGCACGGCATCCGCCGCAAGCGCCTCGGCTATGACGAAGCCACGGGCTTCGTCACGGCGCTGGTCGATATTCCCGTGGGCTGGCACGGCGGGGGTGTCGCCCATTATCACCACGCCTTCGAAGAAGTGTTCATGCTGAAGGGCTCGGTGACCGTCGGAGGGACGCATTACTGGCACGCCGGCGACTATTTCTTCCGCCCCGCTCAGGTCGTCCACGGCCATGACGAGCGGTCGGAGGAAGGCACCACGGCGCTGATCCGCAGCGACGGCCCGCTCGAACTGCTGCTTGTCCACGAGCCGGTCGAGCCCGACGAATATCCCCTGCCCGCCTATGACGACGGACGCGGGCATCTCTACAGCCTGACGGTCGACGAGGTCGAATGGACCGCCGATGCGGAGTTCCCCGCCGACTGGCGCATCCGTCCGCTTTCGCGCGACGAGCGCACCGGCGCGCGCACCATCATGGTACAGGTCCCGGCGGGCTGGGAAGGCAGCGACAACGCCCGTCCCGCCGGCTGGGAAGCTTGCGTGCTTTCGGGCAGCATCACCGGTCAGAAGGCGCGCTTCGAACAGGGCGACTATAGCGCTGGCCCGGCGGGCACCGAGATTTTCGGTGCGCTGTCGAGCGCCGAGGGTTGCACGGCGATCGTCTGGCTCTTTGCACCGGAGACCGCCAACTGATGCGCGCCGCCCAGCTCTTCGGCCCTGCGGATCTTCGGATCGTCGATCTGCCCGTGCCCGTGCCCGGCCCCGGCCAGGCGCTGGTGCGGGTGATGCGCTATGCACCCTATGGCACCGACGTCGGCACCTATCTCAACCGCTACGGCCGTTATGTCACCGCTTATCCCGTCGGGATCGGCGCCGACTTTTCGGGCGTTGTCGAGGCGCTCGGACCCGATGTCACCGGGTTGAAGCCGGGGGACCGCGTCGCTGCGCTCGCGCTCGACCATTGCGGCCGATGCAGCAATTGCGAAAGGGGCCGCACCAACCTGTGTCTGGACCCCGCTTTCAAGAAACCCCCGCGGCAGACCTGCTGCGAAGAATATACGCTGGTCTCGGCCTGCAAGCTGGCGGTACTGCCCGATGCCGTTTCTTTCGAAGACGCATCGATGCTCGCAGGGATCGTCGACGCGCTCAACGCCTTCGAGCAGATGGGCCTTCAGGCGGGCGATACCGTCGCCATCGTCGGGGTGGGCGCCATGGGGCTCGGCGCGATCGCGACCGCCGCGGCGCTCGATCTCGACATCGTCGCACTCGGCGGTACCGGCAAGCGTTGCGACATGGCGGCGAGCTATGGCGCGCATGTGCTGCCGATCGCAAGCCACGGCGAAGATCTGAAAGACCGCGCCCTCGCCCACCAGCCGGGCGGATTTGCGGCAGTCATGGAAACCACGGCATCCGACTGGGGGCTGGCCCAGGCCTTTGCCGTGGCCGCACCCGGCGCAATCGTCGCCGTCACGGGCGGCGGCGAGCTCAAGCTGACCGCCTGGGATGTCGTCGAGCGCGAACTGCGCCTGGTTGGCGTTCGCGCCGGACATCATCAGGAACAGGCGCTTGAGCTGATTGCCAGCGGCCGCCTCAGTTTGCGCCAGACGGTCAATGACCGATTCCCGCTCGACCGCGTAAGCGAGGCGTTTGCCCTGCTGGCGGGCGAACAGGCCCGGGACATCGGCCGGCTGATCATCGAAATCGGCGAGGCGGAATGACGGGCCGCACGCTGTACGATAAATTGTGGGACGCCCATGTCATCCGCGAATATGGCGACGGCGCGGCGCTGCTCTACGTCGACCGGCATCTTCTGCAGGAAACGAGCACGCACCAATCGTTCGTATCGCTCCGCGAGAGCGGCCGTACCGCGCGGCGTCCCGAAACGCATCTGGCGGTGCCCGACCACGCGGTGCCGACCGACAGCCGCGGCGGCGCCATCGCCGATCCGCTGGCCGCGGCGCAAATCTCTGCTTTGCAGAAGAATGCGACCGACTTCGGCCTCGGCTATATCGACCTTCACGACGCACGACAGGGTATCGTCCATGTGATCGGCCCGGAACAGGGCTTCACCCTGCCCGGCATCACGCTCGCCTGCGGCGACAGCCACACCTCGACGCACGGCGCATTCGGCGCCCTCGCTTTCGGGATCGGCGCAACCGACTGCGCCACCGTCATTGCCGCACAATGTCTGGTGCAGCAAAAGTCGAAGACGCTCGAGGTCCGCCTCGACGGCACACCGCAACCCTGGGTCGGTCCAAAAGACTATGCCCTGGCGCTGATCGGTGCGCACGGCGTCGGTTTCGCGACCGGCCATGCGATCGAATATCGGGGCAGCGCCGTCGAGGCCATGTCGATGGCGGGTCGCATGACGCTGTGCAACATGTCGATAGAGGGCGGCGCCCGCGTCGGCATGATCGCCCCCGACCAGATCACCTTCGACTATCTCGCCGGCCGTCCCTATGCGCCGCAGGGCGAGCAGTTCGACCAGGCCGTCGCCTATTGGCGGACGCTGGCCAGCGACGCGGATGCGACGTTCGACAAGCGCGTCGCGCTCGATGTCGGCACCCTCGCCCCCTATGTCACCTGGGGCACCAGCCCGCAGGACGCACTGCCGATCACCGGCCGCGCGCCGAGCCCGAACGACGCCCCCAACGAAGGCGAAGCCCGCCGCTGGGCGCGCGCGCTGGACTATATGGGAATCGCCGCAGGGCAGTCGCTCCATGACGTCGCGATCGACAAGGTGTTTATCGGCTCGTGCACCAATGGCCGGATCGAGGATCTGCGGATCGCCGCCGACGTCGCCAAGGGGCGCCGCGTTGCGGGCAATGTGCAGGCGATCGTCGTCCCCGGCTCGACTGCGGTGAAGCGGCAGGCCGAGGTCGAAGGGCTCGACCGCATCTTCCTCGAAGCGGGATTCGAATGGCGCCATTCGGGATGCTCGATGTGCGTCGCGATGAACAATGATCGTCTGGCGCCGCGCGAGCGCTGCGCCTCCACCTCGAACCGCAATTTCGAGGGGCGTCAGGGCCGCAATGGCCGCACCCATCTGATGAGCCCGGTAATGGCGGCAGCGGCCGCAGTTACCGGCCATATGGTCGACGTTCGCGAGGTGATGGCATGACCCCGTTCACGACGCTCACGTCAAAGGTGCTGCCGATTCTCGAGGACCGGATCGACACCGACATCATCTTTCCCGCTCGCTTTCTGCTGCTGATGCAGCGTGACGAAATGGGGCGCTATTTCTTCGCCGATCAGCGCACCGCGCCCGATGGCTCCGAACTGCCGCATCCGGCGAACGACCCGCGTTACAGGGGCGCCGAAATCCTCGTCGCGGGCGCCGATTTTGGCTGCGGCTCGAGCCGCGAACAGGCGGTCTGGTCGCTCGCCAGCTTTGGCATTCGCTGCGTGATTGCCGAAAGTCTTGGCGAGATTTTCGCCGCAAACTGCTTGCGCAACGGCGTGCTCGGCATCACCCTGCCCCGCCCGGTCATCGACGCGCTCGCGGCGGTCGAGGATCCCGTTACCGTCGATCTGGAGGCGCAGGAAATCCGGGCGGTGGGCACGGCCTTTCCGTTTTCGATACCGGCCGCGCACCGCGAGCGCCTGCTCAACGGATGGGACGATATCGACCTCATCCTCGCCCAGGAAGGCGACCGTCTGGACGCGTTCGAGGCCGCGCAGCGCAACATTCAACCCTGGCTTTACGGAGCACCCCATGTCTGACGATCTGACGGAAAACTATAAGCGCGCCTTCGGTCGCCGGGTCGGCTTCGGCAGCAAGCCGGCGCTGATCCTGATCGACCTGTGCCGCGGCTATTATGATCCGGGCTGCGACCTTTATATGGGCAGCAACAGTTCGCTCGAATCCGCGCTGCGCGTACGCGAAGCCGCGTCGGCGGCGACCATCCCGGTCATCCTGACCAATGTCGTCTATCACCGCTCGACGATCGACGGCGGCCGCTTCTTCGAAAAGTCGAAGCCGCTGCGCTATTTCATCGAAGGCGGCGAATATGGCGCCTGGGCCGAAGGGCTTGAACCGCGCCCCGAAGAACTGGTGATCTCGAAACAATATCCCAGTGCTTTCTTTGGCACCTCGCTGGCCTCGACCCTGACTGCGCTTGGCTGCGACAGCGTGCTGCTGACCGGCGTCTCGACCAGCGGCTGCGTGCGCGCCACCTGCGTCGATGCGATGTCGCACGGCTTCCGCACCGCCGTGATCGCCGACGCGTGCGGCGACCGCCACGAAGCGCCGCACAATGCCAATCTCTTCGACATGGACGCCAAATATGCCGACGTGGTGAGCGAGGAGGAGGCCATCACTTTCCTGAACGGCCTGCCGCGCAAGGCGGGGGACGCGGCCGCATGACCAAGCGCCAGATCGAAATTGTCGAAGTGTCGGCGCGTGACGGTCTGCAGAATGAGAAGCAGATCTTTTCGACCGAGCAGAAGATCGAATTGATCACCCGCATGGTCGCATCGGGCGCGCGCCGTCTGGAAGTCGCCAGCTTCGCCCGTCCCGACCGCGTGCCGCAAATGGCCGACGCCGAAGCGGTGATCGCGGGCCTGTCGCTGCCCGACGATGTCGTCACCATCGGTCTGGTGATGAACAAGAAAGGCGCCCTCAGGGCGCTGGAAACGAAGGTCAAGGAATTGGGCGCGGTGTGCGTCGCGACCGACGCCTTCGCGGGCCGCAATCAGGGGCAGACCTCGCGGGAATCCGCCGAAATGGCAGCCGACGTCGTGCGCTTTGCGCGCAGCGAAGGTCGCCGAGCGCAAGTCACCATCGGTGCGAGCTTCGGCTGCCCGTTGGAAGGCGAGGTCAGCGCCGATCATGTCGTCGAACTGGCCAGGCGCATCGCCGAGGCCGATCCGGTTGAAATCGCCCTTGCCGACACGATCGGCGTGGCGGTGCCCCAGCAGGTGTTCGCGCTCGTCTCCCGCGTCCGCGAAGCCATCGGGTCGATCCCGGTTCGCGTCCATTTGCACAACACGCGGGGCACCGGCATCGCTAACGCCTGGGCCGCGATCGAGGCCGGCGCCGCGACGCTCGACAGCTCGGTCGGCGGGATCGGCGGCTGCCCCTTCGCACCCAACGCGACCGGCAATATCGCGACCGAAGACCTTCTTTACATGCTCGACCGGTCGGGTGTCGCCACTGGCTATGACCTAAGCCCGACGATCGAAACCGCCAAATGGCTGAGCACCGTGATGCGGGCGCAGCTTCCCGCGCTTGTCAGCCGTGCCGGCCCCTTCCCGACCCCCAAAGCCTAAGGACCCTCCCCATGACCTATCGTCTCGGCGTCGACGTCGGCGGAACTTTCACCGACCTGTTGCTCTTCAAGGAGGATACGGGACAGTTCTGGCGTCACAAGACCCCGTCCACCCCGCATGACAGTTCGGAAGGCATTTTGAATGGCGTGACCGCCATTTGCGAACAGGCCGGCATCACACCCGCCGATGTCGAAATCTTCCTCCACGGGACGACGGTCGCCACGAATGCCGTGCTTGAGGGCAAAGGCGCCCGCGTCGGCCTGATCGTCACTGAAGGCTATCGCCAGGTGATGCAGATCGCGCGCAGCTTCGTCCCCGGCGGTCTCGCCGGCTGGATCGTGTGGCCGAAACCGCAACCGCTCGCGGCGCTGGAGGACACGTTCGAAATCAAGGGCCGCATCATGGCCGACGGGAGCGAACTGCGCCCGATCGACGATGCCGACATCCGCGTCCAGCTTGAAAAGCTGAAAGGCCAAGGCGTCGAGGCGATCACCGTCAGCCTGATGAACGCCTATATGAACGGCGCGCATGAGCGCCGGGTCGGCGAACTGGCGGCGGAAATCCTGCCCGGGGTTCCGGTTTCGCTCAGCCATGTCGTGCTGCCCGAAATGCAGGAATATGAGCGCACCCTGACCACCGTTGCCAATGCGGCGGTACGTCCGGTTGTCGGCCGCTATGTCCGAAACCTGCGCGACCGGCTGCGCGGTGCCGGAATGGCGGGCAAGCTGTCGCTGCTCCGTTCGGACGGCGGCCTGATGACCTCCGAAAAGTCGGAAGAACATCCGGTGTCGCTGCTGATGTCGGGCCCGGCGGGCGGCGTCACCGGCGCGATCTGGGTCGGCCGTAACGCGGGCATCAAGAACATCCTGACACTCGACGTCGGCGGCACCTCGACCGACGTGGCGCTGATCGAAAATCTGGAAGCGCGCCGCGTTCGCACCACCGAAGTCGGCCATCTTCAGGTCCGCGCCTCGGCGCTCGACGTCAAGACCGTGGGCGCAGGTGGCGGCTCCATCGCCTACGTCCCCGAACTCACCGGCGCGCTGCGCGTCGGCCCGCAATCGGCAGGCGCGGTTCCGGGGCCGGTTGCGTATGGCAAGGGCGGCACGCTGCCGACCGTCACCGACGCGAACGTCGTGCTCGGCTATCTGCCTGAAGCCTTGCTGGGCGGCACGTTCAATCTCGACAAGGAAGGCGCGACCAAGGCGGTGCAGACCATCGCCGACGCGCTGGGCATCGACCTCTATGCCGCGGCCCGCGGCATCATCGACATCGCCAACGAAAATATGTTCGGCGCGCTGCGCATGATTTCGGTCCAGCAGGGCTATGACCCGCGCGACTTCGCGGTGATGGGTTTCGGCGGCGCCGGTCCGCTCCACGTCAACGCCGTCGCCCGCCTGATGGGCAGCTGGCCCGCCGTGTCTCCGGTCTCGCCGGGCGTGCTTTGCGCGCTGGGTGACGCGACCACCCGGATGCGCACCGAAACGGGGCGCAGCTTCTCGCGCCTCGCTTCGCAGACCAGCCTCGAAGAGCTGACCGCCATTCTCCACGACATGGCGGCCCAGACGCGCAGCGAACTGGAAAGCGAAGGCATCGCGCCCGAAGATGTCACCATCCTGTTCGAAATCGACGTCCGCTATTCGGGTCAGGCGTTTGAAGTGCCGCTCGAAATCACGCTCGCCGAGCTGGAAGAAAAGGGCATCGCCGGGATCACCGAACGGTTCGACGTCGAACATCACCGCCTGTTCACCTTCAACATGGATGCAGAGCATGAGCTGGTGAACCTGCGCGCCGTGGCGCTCGGCCAGACGCTCGATCTGCCCGCCGCCGAACTGCCCAAGGGCGACGGCAACCCTGAAGGTGCCAAGATCCGCGATCACCAGATGTGGATGGATGGCGCGATGCAGGACGGGGCGATCTATGACCGCGCCAAGCTGCGCCAGGGGGACATCATCCCCGGCCCGGCCATCGTGATCGAAATGGACTCGACCACCCTCATCGAAACCGGATGCGTCGCCACCGTCGACGCGGTCGGCAACATCCTCATCAACCTCGCCTGATCCGAAAAGGAGGACTCACACCATGCCCGCACGGATCATCCAGACCAACGACGCGCCCTTCGACAAGGTCGCCATCGATCCCGTCACCCTCGACATCATCGAAAACGCGCTGCGCAACGCGCGCGTCGAGATGGATGCCACGCTTGTCCGCACCGCCATGTCGCCCGGCATTCGCGAACAGGGCGACGCCTTTCCGCTGATCGCCGACCATGAGGGCCGGATGATCGTCGGCCAGTTCGGCAGCTTCATCGGCGGCTTCCTCCGCGGCTATGACGGCACGATCGAGGAAGGCGACATGTTCCTTCTGTCCGACCCCTATTCGGTCGAAGGCGCGATCAGCCACTCGAACGACTGGCTCGTGCTGCTGCCCGTGTTCAAGGACGGGCGCCTGCTCGCCTATACTGCGATGTTCGGCCACCAGAGCGACATTGGCGGCATGGTTCCGGGGTCGATGCCGATCCACGCGACCAACATCTTCCAGGAAGGCGTCCGCATCCCCCCCGTCAAGATCTACAGCAAGGGCGTCTATAACGCCGACGTGGTCAAGCTGGTGCTGCACCAGTCGCGCACCCCGCAATGGTGCGCCGCCGACCTCAACGCGCTGGTCGCATCGTGCCGCGTCGCGGCGCGCCGCATCGACGAAATGGCCGATCGCTTTGGCATCGACACCTATACCTCGGCGACCGGCGAGCTTCTTGCGCGCAACTATCGCGCGATGAAGACGCTGCTCGGTCAGGCGATTTCGGAAGAGAAGGTCAGCTTCACCGACTATCTTTGCGACGACGGCATGGGCTTTGGCCCCTATGCGCTGAAATGCACCATGTGGCGCGAGGGCGAGAAGGTCATCCTCGACTTCGACGGCACCGACCCGCAGTCAATCGCGTCGATCAACTTCTACATGAACGAGAACATGTTCAAGATGTTCTTCGGCATCTACATGATCATGGTCTTCGATCCGCAGATCATGGTCAATGACGGCTTCTACGATCTGATCGACGTCCGCATTCCCGAAGGCTCGCTGCTCAAGCCGAAATTCCCCGCCGCGCTGTCGGGCCGCACCCACGCGCTGGGCCGCATCTTCGACATCCTGGGCGGTCTGCTCGGTCAGAAGACGCCGGAATTCCTCAACGCAGCCGGCTTCTCGTCATCGCCGCACCTTTTCTATGCCGGCACCGACAAGAAGGGCGAATGGTTCCAGCTGTTCCAGATCGGCTTCGGCGGCATCCCCGGCCGTCCGATGGGCGACGGTCCCGATGGTCACTCGCTGTGGCCGGGCTTCACCAACGTGCCGAACGAGTTTCTGGAACGCTATTTCCCGCTGGTGATCGAACGCTATGAGACCGTCGCCGACTCCGGCGGCGCGGGCCTCAACCGCGGCGGCAACGGCATCATCATGTCGTACCGTTTCCTCGAGCCCGGCGTGATCGCGCTGCACGACGACCGCTGGTTCGTGCCGCCGTGGGGCGTCAATGGCGGCAAGCCGGGCGCCCGCGCCCGCAAGCTGCTCGACAAGGCCGACGGCACGCAGATCGTCCTCGGCAATAAGGTCGAAGATGTGAAGGTCGAAGCGAACGACGTCCTCCACTTCATTACCTGGGGCGGCGGTGGCTGGGGCGACCCGCTCGAACGCGATCCCGAAATCGTGGCCAAGGAAATCGTCCAGGGTCTCGTTACCGTCGAAGGCGCGCGCGCTTATGGCGTCGTGATCGCGGAGGACGGCTCCGTCGATACCGCGGCAACCGAAGCATTGCGCGCCCAGATCCGCGCCGAACGCCCCGAACTCGGCGTGTTCGACTTCGGCCCCGACATCGAAGCCCTGCGCGCCAATTGCGAGGCGGAAACCGGGCTTCCCGCCCCGACCCAGCCCCGTTGGACGCACCAGCAAGCATCGTAAGGAAAATCTCGTGACGGATAACACAAACCAAGGCGCGCTGAAGGACATTCGCGTCGTCGAACTCGGCCAGCTGATCGCCGGTCCCTTCTGCGGCCAGCTGCTCGGCGACATGGGCGCGGAAATCATCAAGGTCGAACCGCCCGTCATCGACGGCAAGGGCGGCGGCGACCCGATGCGCAACTGGGGCCACGGCGAAGCCAAGCTGTGGTGGGAAGTCGTGTCGCGCAACAAAAAGAGCGTCACCGCCAACCTGCGCATTCCCGAAGGCCAGGAAATCGTCCGCCGCCTGATCAAGGATGCGGATATTCTGATCGAGAATTTCAAGCCCGGCACGATGGAAAAATGGGGCCTTGGCCCCGCCGCGCTGCACGCGATCAATCCGCGCCTGATCATCGTCCGCGTCTCCGGCTACGGCCAGTCCGGCCCCTATTCGAGCCGTGCGGGCTTCGGCGGCATCGGCGAAGCGATGGGCGGCTGGCGTTACATCGTCGGCGATCCCGATCGTGCACCGAGCCGTATGGGCGTGTCGATCGGCGACAGCCTGGCCGCCACCTATGGCTGCCTTGGCGCGCTGGCAGCGCTCCACGCTCGCGAAAAAACCGGCAAGGGTCAGGTCGTCGACAGCGCGCTTTATGAAGCCGTGCTGCAGGTCATGGAAAGCCTCGTCCCCGAATATATGGTGTCGCAGCACATCCGCACGCGCACCGGGTCGATCCTCGAAGGCGTGTCGCCGTCGAACGTCTATCCGTGCAGCGATGGCGAATATCTGATCGGCGCCAATCAGGACGCCGTCTTCGGCCGCCTGTGCGACGCGATGGGCCGCCCCGATCTGGCAAAGAACGAGCGTTACGCCACCCACATCGCCCGCGCGCGCAATCTGCGCGAGCTCGACGAGATTATCGCCGAATGGACCAAGACGCTGGCCGTCGAGGAACTCGAAGCGCTGATGATCAAGCACAGCGTCCCGGCCGGCAAAATCTATCGCGCGCCCGAAATGCTCGAAGACCCCCACTTTGCCGCCCGCGAAGCGCTGGTCGAGGTCGAAACGCCCAAATGGGGCAAGTTCAAGATGCAGAATGCGTTTCCGAAACTGTCGAACACCCCGTCGAGCATCCGCAGCGTCGCGCCGACCGAAATCGGCCAGCACAATGACGAAATCTACCGCGGCGTGCTGGGCATGAACGACGCGGAGATCGCCGCGCTCAAGGACGCCAGGGCGATATGACGACCGCGCCGCGCACGCTCTATCAAAAGATCTGGGATGCCCATGTCGTCGAACGGCGCGACGACGGTACCTGCCTGATCTATATCGACCGCCATCTGGTGCACGAGGTGACCAGCGCGCAGGCTTTCGAGGGGCTGCGCGTCGCGGGTCGCCGCGTGCGGCGTCCCGACCTGACGCTGGCTGTTCCCGACCATAATCTGCCGACCACGGCGCGCCGCGCCGCCGCCGGCAACCGCGTGCCGATCGAGGATGGTGACAGCGCAGCCCAACTGGCCGCGCTCGAAGCCAATGCCGCCGAATTCGGTGTCCCCTATATCGGTGATGCCGACCTCAATCAGGGCATCGTCCATGTCGTCGGTCCCGAACAGGGCTTCACTCTGCCCGGCACCACCGTGGTCTGCGGCGACAGTCACACCTCGTCGCACGGCGCGCTGGGCGCGTTGGGCTTCGGTATCGGCACCTCGGAGGTCGAGCATGTTCTGGCCACCCAGACGCTGCTCCTCAAACAGTCGAAGACCATGGAAGTCCGGCTGGAGGGCGAGCTTGCGCCCGGCGTGAGTCCCAAGGATGTCGCGCTGGCCATCGTCGGCCATCTCGGCGCCGGGGGGGGCACCGCCCATGTCATCGAATATCGCGGCCAATGCCTGTCGGACATGTCGATCGAAGGGCGTCTGACCATCGCGAACATGTCGATCGAGGCCGGCGCGCGCTCGGGACTCTTCGCACCCGACGAAAAGACCTTCGCCTATGTAAAGGGCCGCGCGATGGCGCCCGACGGGGCCGACTGGGACCGCGAACTCGCGCGTTGGCGCGACCTCCATACCGATGACGGCGCTAAATTCGACACCTCCATCGTGATCGATGCGTCGACCATCCGTCCGAATGTGACATGGGGTACCAGCCCGGAAGATGTGGTGCCCATCGACGCCGTCGTGCCCGATCCGGAAAGCTTCACCCAAGCGTCGCGCCGCGAAGCGGCGGCAAAGGCACTCGACTATATGGGCCTGACCGCGGGGCAGCGCATGCAGGACGTCGCCATCCAGCACATCTTCATCGGTAGCTGCACCAACAGCCGCATCGAAGATCTGCGAGCGGCCGCGGACGTGCTGAAGGGCCGCAAGCTTGCCGATGGCATCAAGCAGGCGCTGATCGTGCCGGGGTCGGGCCTCGTCAAACAACAGGCGGAAGCGGAGGGCCTTGCAAAAATCTTTGTCGATGCCGGCTTTGAGTGGCGCGAGCCGGGCTGTTCGGCCTGTCTCGGCATGAACCCGGACAAGGTGCCGGCGGGGGAACATTGCGCCTCGACCAGCAACCGCAACTTCATGGGGCGGCAGGGGCCGGGCGCACGCACGCACCTTGTCTCGCCCGCGATGGCTGCTGCAGCCGCCGTCACCGGTCGCCTGACCGACGTTCGCGAACTGATGGAAGCTTGACCATGGCCCAACCCCTCACCCACATCTCGGGCAAGGCCTATCCGTTCGGGATGAAGAATTGCGACACCGATGTGATCATCGGCGCCGAATGGCTGAAGACGATCAGCCGTCAGGGCCTGGGTCGCGGCGCCTTCGAAAGTCTGCGCACGGATCCCGCGCATATTCTGAACGACCCAGCTTTTGCGGGCAGCCCGATCCTGATCGCCGGCGACAATTTCGGTTGCGGGTCGAGCCGCGAACATGCTGCGTGGGCACTCAGCGATTTCGGTATCAAGGCCGTCGTGGCACCCAGCTTTTCAGACATTTTTGCTAGCAATGCCTTCAAAAACGGCATCCTCACCATCTGCCTTCCGCAGGCGACGATCGAGGGTCTGATGGAGGCCGCGCGGCGCGGGACGATCGATATCGATGTGGCCGCACAGCAATTGACCACATCGGCCGGAGGGTGCTTCCGCTTCGCGCTCGATCCGTTCCGCAAGCATTGCCTTTTGAACGGCCTCGACGAAATCGGACTCACGCTCGGGAGCGCCGACCGGATTCGAGCCCACGAGACCGGCGCGCGCCGTCCGCCTCTCCCCCGCCCTCTCGCGGTTCGCGACTGACGAACACAATTTGCGACCTCTTGATCGGACGGTAGATCGCCACCTGCCTTGCGGAAGCGGGCGTGCGTCTGTGACGGCAATCAAGTTCTTCTGGAGCAGTCGCGGGCCGCAGCAAGCGAACGGCCGCTTCCCGGCCCACCCCGATTGACACTGAACAAGGAAGGTGATGGATATTGGCGGTCGAAAATGGGCCCCAAAATTCCTTTTTGTTTTCGCATTTAAAGCGCAGGCAACAATCGAGTGAGAATGACCTGACGGCCAAAACGATAAGCGAGTCGAAGTCATGGACAGGATCGAAACCGAAGCCTCCGGCGGCTGCCAGTGCGGCGCGGTGCGCTGGCATGTCACCGCGGTGCTCGACACCTCGCACATCTGCCATTGCCGCATGTGCCAGAAAGCCACTGGCAATTTCTTTGCCGCACTGATCGGTGTTCCACGCGACGCGATCACGTGGACGCGCGGAAGCCCCGCGACCTTCGCCAGTTCGGACAAGGCCGCGCGCGGTTTTTGCCCCACATGCGGCACACCGCTCACCTATGATTATCACGAGAGCAAACACATCAACCTGACGACGGGGTCGTTCGACGAACCTGGACGGTTCCAGCCCAAGGTTCAGTTCGGCCTGGAGGCCCGGCTTCCCGTTTTCGAGGATCTGCCGCTGAAGGCGGAGGGCACGACCGAAGATACGATGGCCGCCCATGTCGGCGCGATCAGGGCGAGCAACTACCAACACCCCGATCACGATACCGACAACTGGCCGTGATAAGTACGCGGCCTATTGCTCAAGCTGCAGCAGATAGTGTTTCGCGTCGAGCCCGCCGGCAAAGCCGGTGAGCTTGCCGGTCGATCCGACTACGCGATGGCACGGGGCGATGATCGAGATCGGGTTGCGACCATTGGCGGCGCCGACGGCCCGCGAGGCGCTCGGCTTGCCGACCTGCCGCGCGATCTCGCCATAGCTGCGCGTCTCGCCGAACGGGATGGTGAGCAACGCGCGCCACACGCTTTTCTGGAAATCGCTGCCCGCAAAGGACAGCGGCACGTCGAACATCCGCCGCTTGCCTGCAAAATATTCGCCGAGCTGGCGTTCGGTTTCTACCAATATCGGATGATGGGGATCGGCAACCAACGGGCCCAGACGGACGCGGCCCGGCCGGTCGTTTTCCCACAGGATCGCCGCGAGCCCCCTGGCGTCAGCGACGAGCGTCAATTCGCCGACCGGCGACCAGATGGTTTTGCAATAATGCGTCATGGATTCGATCCTGTCATTCACTGTCGCGCTTTGTCGATGAGCTTTATATGGCGAGGGTAGCGCGGCGACGCGTCCCGAATCTTGCGCCCAACCCCGACGGAAAGACTGCCATGACCCCAACCGCCAAAATCCTGCTCCTCGGCTCGGGAGAACTCGGGCGCGAATTCACCATTTCGGCGAAGCGGCTCGGTTGTTACGTCGTTGCGTGCGACAGCTACGACGGTGCACCCGCGATGCAGGTCGCCGACGAGCGCGAGGTCTTTCCGATGCTCGACGGCGACGCGTTACGCGCGGCGGTCGAGAAGCATCGTCCTGACCATGTGGTGCCCGAGGTTGAGGCGATCCGCACCGAGGTGCTCGCCGAGCTTGAGGCCGAAGGCTTCCACATCGTCCCGTCGGCGCGCGCCGCGCAGCTCACCATGAACCGCGATGCGATCCGCGACCTGGCGGCGAGCGAACTGCGTCTCAAGACCTCGACTTTCGAATATGCGACGAGCCGCGACGAACTGGCGGCCGCGGCGGAACGGATCGGCTTCCCGCTCGTCGTCAAGCCGGTGATGTCCTCGTCGGGCAAAGGCCAGAGCACGGTCCGCGATGTCACGGGCATCGACGCGGCGTGGGACTATGCCGCCGCCGGCATGCGCGGCGACCGGCTGCGCGTGATCGCCGAGGCGTTCGTCGATTTCGATTATGAAATCACGCTGCTGACCGTGCGACACAAGGATGGCGTCAGCTTCTGCCCGCCGATCGGCCACCGGCAGGAGCGCGGCGATTATCGCGAAAGCTGGCAACCGGCGGCCATGTCCGCAGCGGCGCTTCGCTCCGCCGAAGAGATGGCGACAAAGGTCGTCGACGCGCTTGGCGGTCATGGCATCTTCGGGGTCGAATTTTTCGTGAAGGGAGACGAGGTGATCTTCTCCGAACTTTCGCCGCGCCCGCACGACACCGGCATGGTCACACTGATCTCGCAATCGCTGTCCGAATTCGATCTCCATGCCCGCGCGATCCTCGGCCTGCCGATCCCTGCGATTGCGGTGCCACAGGCAAGCGCGAGCGCGGTTCTGCTTGCCGACCGCGACGCCAGCGACTTCGCGATCACTGGCCTCGCCGACGCACTCACCCCGCCCGCCGCCGGCGCTGCGGTCGATGTGCGCATTTTCGGCAAGCCGGTCACGCGTCCCTATCGGCGCATGGGGATCGCCCTCGCCCGCGTCACGAGCGGCACGACCGACGAGGCCCGCGCGGTTGCAGCGGCGGCGGCCGCGAAATTGTCGATCGACTATTAGCAGTCTGGCGGCTTTCGACCGGAAACGGACCTTCCGATTTTCGTCACCCTGAACTTGTTTCAGGGTCCATGGCCTGCTGTTTCCTTCGCCGCAGCGCTAGACGAGAGCTCAGGCCATGGATGCTGAAACAAGTTCAGCATGACGAGGTTTCAAGGGCAGCTCCCGACCCCAAAACCGCCATCGCAACTGCAACGTCTCGCACGGACATAGCTAGGCCGCCCCGCGTCCCCCTGCTACACCCCGCGCCATGTCCGAAAAGAATCATCTCTATCTGGTCGATGGCTCCAGCTATATCTTCCGCGCCTATCACCGTCTGCCTCCGCTGACGAACCCGAACGGGGTGCCGGTCGGCGCGGTTTATGGCTATACGACGATGCTGTGGAAGCTCGCGAAAGACCTCCACGACGCCGACGGTCCGACGCACCTCGCGGTAATCCTCGACCATAGCAGCCAGTCGTTTCGCAACGAGATTTACGATCAATATAAGGCGAACCGGCCCGAGCCACCCGAGGATCTGCGTCCGCAATTCCCGCTGATCCGTGACGCGACGCGCGCCTTCTCGCTGCCGTGCATCGAGATGGAGGGCTTCGAGGCCGACGATCTGATCGCAAGTTACGCCGAGGCGGCGGTTCGCGAGGGCTGGGACGTGACGATCGTCAGCAGCGACAAGGACCTGATGCAGCTGATCCGCGAGCCTGCCGACGGTCCGCACGTCGACATGCTCGACACGATGAAGAATGTCCGGATGGGCCTCGACGCGGTGCACGAGAAGTTCGGCGTCACACCCGATCTGGTCGGCGACGTCCTCGCGCTGATGGGGGACAGCGTCGATAACGTCCCCGGCGTACGCGGCGTCGGGCCAAAGACCGCGACCAAGCTGATCCAGGAATATGGCAATCTGACAGCCGCGCTCGATGGCGCCGAGACGATGAAAGCGAGCAAGCTGCGCGACAATCTGATCGAACATCGCGCGATGGCGGAGCTTTCGCGGGTGCTCGTCGACCTCAAGCGCGACTGCCCCCTCCCCGACCCGCTCGACGATCTCAAACTCGGCGCGATCCCGCCCGGACCGCTCAAGCTGTTCCTCGACGAACATGGCTTCCGCTCGCTGTCGGCAAAGCTCGACAGCGGCGTCGCACCCAGCGGGCCGCCGACATTGCCGCGCGCCGGAACCGCACCCGTCGCCGCGCCGGCCGCACCGTCGACGCCAGCGCTCGCCGCATGGCCCGCGATCGATCGCTCGCTTTACGAGACGGTCACGACGATCGAGGCGCTCGACCGCTGGATCGAGGACGCGCGCGCCGCGCATGTCGTCGCGGTCGATACCGAGACCGCGACGCTCGACAGCGTTACCGGCACCCTCGTCGGGGTCAGCCTGTCGACGGGGCCGGGCAAGGCCTGCTACATCCCGCTCGGCCACGGCGGCACCGACATGTTCGCCGAAAAGCCGGACCAGATACCGATGACCGACGCGATGGGGCGCCTCCATTCGCTCTTCGCCGACGAAGCGGTGCTCAAAGTCGGGCATAACCTTAAATATGATATCGGTGTGCTCGCGCAGCACGGCATTACCATCGCACCCTATGACGACACGCTGCTGATGAGTTTCGCGCTCGACGCGGGGAAGAACCAGCACGGGCTCGACGAGGCCGCGAAAATCCACCTCGATCACGTCTGCCTGTCGTTCAAGGACGTGTGCGGCACCGGCAAGTCGCAGATCAGCTTCGCCGAAGTGCCGCTGAACCGCGCGACAGAATATGCCGCCGAAGACGCAGAGGTCGCGTGGCGGCTGTGGAAGCTGCTCAAGCTCCGCCTTCCGATCGAGGGCGGCACGCGGGTCTATGAGATGGTCGATCGCCCGCTCGCTGCCGTTGTCGAAACAATGGAACGCGCCGGCATCATGGTCGACCGCGATTATCTCGCGCGGCTGTCGGGCGAATTCGCCAACGACATGCTGCGAATGGAAGGCGAAATCCACGAGCTTGCCGGCCAGCCCTTCGCAATCGGCAGCCCCAAGCAGCTCGGCGAAATCCTGTTCGACAAGCTCGGCCTGAAAGGCGGACGCAAGGGCAAGTCGGGCGATTGGTCGACCGACCAGAGCGAACTTGAACGCCTCGAACGCGACGGCGTGCCGATCGCGCGCAAGATCCTGGAGTGGCGCCAGCTCGCTAAGCTGAAATCGACCTATACCGACGCGCTCCAGCAACAGATCAACGCAAAGACCGGCCGGGTCCACACGAGCTACAGCCTCGTCGGCGCGCAGACCGGGCGCCTGTCGTCGACCGATCCGAACTTGCAGAATATCCCGATCCGCACCGAGACCGGCCGCCAGATCCGCGACGCCTTCATCGCCGCGCCCGGCCATGTGCTGATCGCGGCCGACTATAGCCAGATCGAGCTGCGGCTGGCGGCGCATATGGCCGATGTTCCCGAACTCAAGGAAGCCTTCGCGCAGGGGCAGGACATTCACAGCGCAACCGCGATCGAGCTGTTCGGCGAGGTCAATCGCGACACGCGCGGCAAGGCCAAGACGGTCAATTTCTCGATCCTCTACGGCATCTCGCGCTGGGGCCTCGCGGCCCGGCTCGAAGTCACGCCCGACGAGGCACAGGCGCTGATCAGCCGTTATTTCGAGCGCTTCCCGGGCATTTCGGACTATATCACCGACACGCTCGAAAGCGCCCGGGCCAAAGGATATACCGAGACACTGTTCGGCCGCAAAACCTGGTTCCCGCGCCTCAAGGCCGCGAGCCAGAACGAGCGCGCGGGCAGCGAGCGCGCCGCGATCAACGCCCCGATCCAGGGCACCAGCGCCGACCTGATCAAGCGCGCGATGGCGCGCATGCCAAAGGCGCTCGATGACGCCGGTCTCGGCGACGTAAAAATGCTCCTGCAAGTCCATGACGAACTCGTTTTCGAAGCGCCCGACGACAGGGCCGAAGCCGCTGGCGAAGTAATCCGCCGCGTGATGTCGGGCGCCGCCGAGCCGGCTCTGACGCTGTCGGTGCCGCTCGAGGTCGAGATCGGCATCGGCAAGAGTTGGGGCGAAGCGCATTGATCGCTGCCCTGTTACTCGTCGCGGCGCTCGCGGGCGATCCCGCGGCCCCGCCGCCGGCGACCGAACTCGAAGCGCCACCGCCCGCAATCGCCGACAGCGACGTGCGCGAATATGCGGCGATCGCCGGGCGGAAGGTCGTGGGGCGCCCGGTCGGCGGGCCCTATGCCACCGCCGACAAGATATTGCTGATCGCACGCGATGGTAAGGGTTATCCGGTGATTGCGACCAGCATGGGCTTTCCCACCCGCCAATCGCTGCCCGCGCCGCCCAAGGGCACGCTGGCGGTCGTCCGGCTGCACCAGCGCTCCGAAACCGTCGTTCCGGGACCCACCGCCGACGATCTGGCCTTCGCCGCCGCCAACAAGCTTCCGCTGTTCGTGATCGGCGAATGGGCGCGCCCGGCGCCGATGTGGGAGGTCGCGTGGATCGACGACGGCGTCCGCTATCGCACCATCGGCGACGTCGGCGAGATCGGCCCATGGCAGGATTGAGGTTTGCCAAGCATATGGAATAGTCGGTCAAACGCGCCAGTTTGACGGCGAGTTGTCGGGCGATCGCGCCAAGGACAGCCACCGCGCTTTGCGAAGACCCGCTTTTCGCTCTATGACGCTCCGATGACATTCCGCCGACACCTTTGCGACGGCGACGACGAAAGGCTTTCATGAGCACCTCCCCCGTCGCCGGTGCGCCGACGCGTATCCAGCAGAATATTCTCGCGCGCGGCGAACGCCGCCTGCTCAACTGGATTTGCCCGCGGCTTCCGGCTTGGGTCACGCCCGACCAGCTGACGACACTGGGCTTCATCGGCGCGATAATGGTCGCGGCGGGCTATATGCTGAGCTGGATCGACGACGAATGGCTCGGCCTTTGCCTCGTCGGGTATATCGTCAACTGGTTCGGCGATTCGCTCGACGGCAGTCTTGCGCGCTGGCGGCAGACCGAGCGGCCGGCCTATGGCTATTTCCTCGACCATAGCGTCGATGCGATGGGCACGCTGCTGATGATCGGCGCGATCGGCGCCAGCCCCTATATGCGGCTCGACGTCGCGCTGATGGCCGTCATCGGTTACTTTCTGCTGTCGATCCACACCTTCCTCGCCGCCAAGGTCGTCGGCGAGTTCCGCTTGTCCTATATGGCGGGCGGCCCCACCGAACTGCGGCTGATGCTGATGACGATGACGGTGCTGATGTCGATCGTCGGCCCCCGCGACATAAGCGGCACCAACTTCTCGCCCTTCGATCTGTTCGCGCTCGTCGTCGCGAGCATTCTCGTCACACTCTTCGTCGTCCAGAGCTTCGCAACCGCCCGGATGCTGCGCGGCCGGGGTGTTTAGGGCCTGAGCCGCGCCTGCGGATAGGTGCCGAGCAGATCGAGCGACTTGGTCTGGAACTCCAGTTCCTCGAGTGCGCGGTCGACCGGCTCGTCGCCGGGCGCGCCGACGATATCGGCATAGAATTTCGTCGCCGCAAAACTGCCGCCGACCTGATAGCTCTCCAGCTTCGTCATGTTGACGCCGTTGGTCGCGAATCCGCCGAGCGCCTTGTAGAGCGCGGCGGGAATATTCTTCACCTCGAAGACGAAGGTCGTCATCAGCGGCACGTCAGCAGGCAAAGTCGCCAGTGGTTCGCGCGCAAGCACGACGAAACGCGTCATATTATGATCGGCGTCTTCCATGCCGGTACCGTGCAGGGTCAGTCCGTAAAGCTCGGCCGCATGCGGCGGCGCGAGCGCGGCGAGCCCGACCTCGTCGCTGTCGGCGACCCACGCCGCGGCGCCGGCGGTGTCGCTGTGGGCGACCGGGGAGATATTATTCGCGCGCAGCCATTTGCGGCACTGGCCAAGCGCCTGCTCGTGACTCATCGCGCGCGTGACAGGGCCGAGATCGCGGCTCATCAGCCCATAGCGGATCGGCAGGAAATGCTCGCCCACAATATAGAGGCCGGATTCGGGCAACAGGAAATGAATGTCGGCGACGCGGCCGTGCAGGCTGTTCTCGATCGGAATGATCGCGCGGCGGACCGTGCCGCCCAGCACCGCCGCGATCGCATCCTCGAACGAATAGCTGGGGAGCGGCAGGGCGTCGGGATCATATTCACGCGCCGCGAGGTCGCTGTTCGCGCCCGGCGCGCCCTGAAAGGCCAGGCCGCGTGCCGGATCGGCGAGCGCCGCCGCTTTCATCGCGTCCACCAACCTTTGTGCCGAAGCCGAATAACTGCCCATGACCGCCCTTCCCGCGCCAGAGCCGCGGCGCATAGCCGCCGCATCGGGTACGCGCAACCGCCCGGGGCATTTCATACCCTTGCGCGCTGGTCCGCGCCCCATTAAGGGAGCGTCCAAATCACAGACGCGCCCATGGGCGGGCGTTAGCGAACGGGGCTGCAAGCATGGACAATCGCAACAACACTATTGCCGGCTGGGTATTGTTCGCCGGCATCTGCGCGCTGGGCCTGACGATCGGCTCGGGCATGTTGTTCGCCACCCACGCCCCGCACAAGCCGGGTTTCCCGATCGAGGATACGGCAGGCGGCGGAGGCGGCGGGGCTTCGGCCGTTCCGCTCCCGAATCTGCTCGCTGCGGCCGACGTCGAGAAGGGCAAGGCCGTGTTCGCCAAGTGCGCCGCGTGCCACACGGACAATCAGGGCGGCGCGAACGGCATCGGCCCGAATCTCTACGCCGTCGTCGGTGACGAGATCGGTCATGGCCGTGGCGGCTTCGCCTTTTCGGACGCGTTGAAGAATCACGGTGGCAAGTGGACCTTCGAAAATCTCGACGCGTGGCTGCTCAGCCCGCGCAAGTTCGCGAACGGCACCAAGATGTCGTTCGCCGGCCTGTCGAGCCCCGAGGATCGCGCCAACCTCATCGTCTATCTCAACACGCAGGGCTCCAACTTGCCATTGCCCGCCGCCGAAGCAGCTCCCGCCGCTGACGCCGCAGCGGCTCCGGCCGCCGACGACAAGGCTGCGGCTGCCGGCGCCGACAAGGGTGCCGCGGCTCCTGCCGCCGCTGGCGCGGCCGCCGCTCCGGCCGAAGCCAAGAAATAATGCGTCCTGCGCCCGTCCTGCTGGCGGGCGCGCTGATCCTGGCGGGCTGCGGCAAGGCGCAGCCGCTGGCCGATGCTCCCTCTGGCGGCACTGCGCCGACCGAAGCTCCCGAACCGGCCATCGAGCCGACCGCCGCGATGGGCGAGCAGACCTTCAAGCGCTGCATGGCGTGCCACACGATCGGCAAGGACGAGCCCAACGGCATCGGGCCGAATTTGCACGGCGTCGTCGGGCGCGGCGTGGCTTCGCACGCGGGTTTTTCCTACTCGTCGGCGTTGAAGGCCAAGGGCGGCAATTGGGACGCAGCGCACCTCGACCGGTTTCTCGAATCGCCGATGAAATATGCGCCCGGCACGCGCATGGCCTTCGCGGGCATCATCGACGCCGCCGACCGCAAGGCGCTGATCCTGTATCTGGAAGAGCAGTCGAAATAGCCTCGACTTCCTCCCTGCCGCGCAGCGGCGGGTAGGATCATCATCTCAATGAAGCTCGGCGCTGGCGTAGAAATCCTGGATTATCGCCCAGCCTTCCTCGGCGGTTTCGACGAATTTGAACAAGCCCAGGTCGCGCGCGCTGACGACGCCTTCTTCGACCAGCGCCTCGAAATTGACGACGCGGTTCCAGAATTCCTTGCCGAACAGCACGATCGGGATCGGCTTGATCTTGCCGGTCTGGATCAGCGTCAGCAATTCGAACATCTCGTCGAACGTGCCGAAGCCGCCCGGAAAAACCGCGACCGCGCGCGCGCGGAGCAGGAAGTGCATCTTGCGCAGCGCGAAATAATGGAACTGGAAACTCAGCGACGGCGTCACATAGCGGTTTGGCGCCTGCTCGTGCGGCAGCACGATATTGAGGCCGATCGATTCGCGTCCTTCGTCGGCAGCGCCGCGGTTCGCGGCCTCCATGATCGACGGACCGCCGCCCGAGCAGACGACGAAATGACGGCAACCCTCCTCGTCGCACGGCACCTGGCTGGCGAGCCGTGCCAGCGCGCGCGCCTCGTCATAATATTTGGCCTTCGCCTTGAGACGGCGGGCGATATTGCGTTGGACATCGTCGGTCGCTGCCGTTTCCAGAGCATCGGCGACATCGGGTTCGGGGATACGCGCCGAACCATAGATGACGAGCGTCGATTCGATCTTCGCCTCGTCGAGCAGCAGTTCGGGCTTCAGCAGTTCGAGCTGAAAGCGGACCGGACGCAGATCTTCGCGGAGCAGGAAGTCGGTGTCCTGAAAGGCGAGCTTGTAGGCCGGATCGGCGGTCTGCGGGGTGGAGGTTGCCTGTTCGGCGAACTGTGCGTCGTCTTTTGCTTTGTGAAAACGCGAACGATGGGGTTGTTTGTCTTTTGCCATTAGCGAGCGGCTACTCGTTTCGCGTCACTTTGCCAAGTCGGAGGCCGCCCAAACCACCTTACCGTCATTGCGAGGAGCCGCAGGCGACGCGGCAATCCACAGCGCCACGTCCGGCGCAAGGCCGATAATTGGAGATTGCTTCGCTGCGCTCGCAATGACGATGCTAGCGGCAGTAGCCGTTGCCGCTCATGTCGAGGTGAAAGTGATTATAGTGGGCGGCGTTATAGTCGGGGCTGAGTACGGTCCCGAACCGGCGGCACGCCGATTTGTGCAGCGCGCGCAGGAAGTCCTGGGATACCTTGTCGCCGCTCCACCCGCCGTCGAGCATGATGCGGCGCCCGTCTGCCAGTACGAAACCCGATACGTCGACCGCATTCGAATACGCATGCTGCGACAGCCGGCCCGACCGGCCGCCATAGATGTTGCGGCAGCTATAGGTGCCAAAGGTCTCGATCTTCACGACCTCCTGCCCGAAATATTTCCGCGCCGCGGGCCGCACCGCATATTGTGCCCACGCCGCAAAATTCCTGGCAAGCGGACAGGTGATCGGGCCGAGGTTGGTCACCGGCGTGCCGATGTCGAGCAATTTCACCGAATCGATCGAACTGCATCCGCCACCGTGATCCTGGTTCGGCAGCGGTGTGAACCGTACCCCCGCCTGCTTGAGGTCGAAGGCGCACTGCTGCGCCTCGGGGCTGGTGAACGAAGGCGTGCCGGTGAGTTGCGGGCGCGTCGGCGTCGTCGCCACCGGGCGTTTGCCACCGCCGCTATTGCTGCCCTGTTTCATCACGTCGGGCGCACCGAAACAGGCGGTCAGCGCAAACGCCGCGCTGACGGCGATCAGGATCCGGGGTTTCAGGACAGGCGGGATCGGCATGGCCGTCAAATTGCCGACGATATGGTTAACAAGCCGTATACCTTTCGTTCGGCTCGTCGAAAATTTCGCGCGGCTCGCGCATTTTGTTTGACAGTTTCAAGCCCGACCCTAAAGGCGGCGCCGGGCCACGCGGTCCCAACGCCGCGCGAGCTCTCTGCAAGGAGAGACTATGATGAGTGAAGTGACGACGCCACAGGTGCGCCCGACGCGCCCCTATTTTTCTTCCGGACCCTGCGCCAAGCCGCCGGTCTGGTCCCCCGACAAACTGGCCACCGAATCGCTTGGCCGCTCGCATCGCGCCAAGATCGGCAAGACGCGCCTCGCCTATTGCATCGACCTGATGCGCGAGATGCTGCAGCTGCCCGACACGCACCGGATCGGCATCGTGCCCGGATCGGACACCGGCGCGTTCGAAATGGCGATGTGGACGATGCTCGGGGCGCGTCCCGTCACGACGCTCGCTTGGGAGAGCTTCGGCGAGGGGTGGGTCACCGACGCGGCGAAGCAGCTCAAACTGGACCCGACCGTCATCCGCGCCGATTACGGCCAGCTTCCCGACCTGACGCAGGTCGACTGGTCGAACGACGTCCTCTTCACCTGGAACGGCACCACCAGCGGCGTCCGCGTCCCGAACGGCGACTGGATCGCCGCCGACCGCGAAGGCTTGAGCTTCGCCGACGCGACCTCGGCCGTGTTCGCCTATGACCTGCCGTGGGACAAGATCGACGTCGCGACCTTCAGCTGGCAGAAGGTACTCGGCGGCGAAGGCGGCCATGGCGTGCTGATCCTTGGTCCCCGCGCCGTCGAACGGCTCGAAACCTACACCCCCGCCTGGCCGCTGCCCAAAGTGTTCCGCCTCGTCAGCAAGGGCGCGCTCGCCGAGGGCGTGTTCAAGGGCGAGACGATCAACACCCCGTCGATGCTTGCGGCCGAGGATGCTATCTTCGCGCTCGAATGGGCCAAGTCGCTGGGCGGCCTCGACGGTCTCAAGGCCCGCAGCGACGCAAACGCTGCGGCACTCGACAAGATTGTCGAAGAACGCGAATGGCTGAGCCACCTCGCCGCCGACCCCGCCAGCCGCTCGAAGACCTCGGTCTGTCTGTCTGTCGCCGGCGCCGACGCGGATTTCATCAAGAAATTCGCAGGGCTGCTCGAAGCCGAAGGCGCGGCCTATGACATCGCGGGCTATCGCGACGCCCCTCCGGGCCTTCGCATCTGGTGCGGCGCGACCGTCGACGCCGCCGATATCGAAGCGCTCGGGCCGTGGCTCGACTGGGCCTACAAAACCCTCACTGCGTAACAATTGTTCGTCATCCCCGCGAAAGCGGGGACCCAGAGCGTGCGTGGGCCGACCCCACACCGGGTTCCCGCTTTCGCGGGAATGGCGAGGTTAAAGGATCATAGACATGACCGCACCCAAAGTTCTTATTTCCGACAAGATGGACCCCAAGGCCGCCGCGATCTTCAAGGAACGCGGCATCGACGTCGACGTCATCACCGGCAAGACCAAGGACGAGCTGATCGCGATGATCGGCGCCTACGACGGGCTCGCAATCCGCTCGGCCACCAAGGTCACCGCCGACGTCCTCGCCGCAGCGACGAACCTCAAGGTCGTCGGCCGCGCCGGGATCGGCGTCGACAATGTTGACATTCCCGAAGCGTCGAAAAAGGGCGTCATCGTCATGAACACGCCATTCGGCAACAGCATCACCACCGCCGAACATGCCGTCGCGATGATGTTCGCGCTCGCCCGCCAGATCCCCGAAGCCAACACGCTGACGCAGGCGGGCAAATGGCCGAAGAACGACTTCATGGGCGTCGAGCTGACGTCGAAGACGCTCGGCCTGATCGGCTGCGGCAACATCGGCAGCATCGTCGCCGAGCGCGCGCTGGGGCTGCGCATGAAGGTCGTCGCCTTCGACCCCTTCCTGACGCCCGAGCGCGCGATCGAACTCGGCGTCGAAAAGGCCGATCTCGACACCTTGCTCGCCAAGGCCGATTTCATCACGCTGCACACACCGCTCACCGACCAGACGCGCAACATCCTGTCGAAGGAGAATCTGGCCAAGACCAGGAAGGGCGTGCGCATCATCAACTGCGCGCGCGGCGGGCTGATCGACGAGGCGGCGCTGAAGGAGGCGCTCGACAGCGGACATGTCGCCGGCGCGGCGCTCGACGTGTTCGCGACCGAACCGCCGGCCGCCGATCATCCGCTGTTCGGCACGGCGAACTTCATCTGCACGCCGCACCTCGGAGCCTCCACCGACGAGGCGCAGGTCAATGTCGCCATCCAGGTCGCCGAGCAACTCAGCGATTATCTGCTCACCGGCGGCATCACCAATGCGCTCAACGTCCCCAGCCTGTCGGCCGAGGAAGCGCCGAAGCTGCGCCCTTATATGAGCCTTGCCGAAAAGCTCGGCAGCCTCGTCGGCCAGCTCGCGCACGACAATCTCACGACCATTTCGGTCGAGGTCGAGGGCGCCGCCGCCGAACTCAATCTCAAGCCCATCACCGCTGCGGTGCTCACCGGCCTGATGCGCCGCTATTCGGACAGCGTGAACATGGTCAACGCCCCGCACCTCGCGCGCGAACGCGGGCTCGATGTGCGCGAAGTGCGCCATGACCGCGACGGCGACTATCACACGCTCGTCCGCGTCACCGTCGCGACCGAACAGGGCGACCGCTCGGTCGCGGGCACGCTGTTCAGCAACGGCGACCCGCGTCTGGTCGAAATGTTCGGCATCAAGGTCGAGGCCGATCTCGACGGCCATATGCTCTATATCGTCAACGAGGATGCGCCGGGCTTCATCGGCCGCATCGGCACCGCACTCGGCGAAGCCGGGCTCAACATCGGCACCTTCCACCTCGGCCGCCGCGCCGCGGGCGGCGAAGCCGTGCTGCTGCTCAGCCTCGACTCGCCGATGCCCGAACCTTTGCTGTGGCAGCTTTGCCAGCTTCCCGGCGTAAAGACGGTGAAAGGCCTGAAGTTTTGAGCCCAAAACCTTCTCCCCTTGGGAGAAGGATACGCAGCCTTTGCCGGTTTCACCGGCTAGGCGAAATTGGATGAGGGGCTGGGCGTCACCGTGACGACACATCCCCTCACCACTGCGGCTAGGCAGCAAGCTGCCAAGTCTCGTTGCCTCTCCCAACGGGAGAGGATTAGCGGTGCTTCCAATTGAGCCGCACTACCACTAAGGCCGCAATCGATGACCAAGGCTCCTGCCCTGCTGCCCGAAGGCCTCCGCGACCGCCTGCCCCGTCAGGCGGAGGCGGCATCGCGCGTCACCCGCGCGCTCGTCGATGCGATGCGGTCGCACGGCTATGGCCGCGTTTCGCCGCCGCTCGCCGAATTTCGCGAGACGCTTGGCGGCGACGATGACCGGCAAGCGCGCGACCTGCTGCGTTTCACCGATCCGGTGTCGCAGCGCACCCTCGCGCTGCGCCCTGACATCACGCGGCAGGTCGGCCGCATCGCGACATCGCTCCTCAAGAGCGCGCCGCGTCCGCTGCGTCTCTGCTACGCCGGACAGGTGGTCAAGCTGCGCGCCAGCCAGCTTCGCCCGGCACGCGAAATGCTGCAGGTCGGCGCCGAACTGATCGGTAGCGACAGCGTCGCCGCGGCGCGCGAGATCGTTACCGTCGCGATCGACGCGCTCGACGCCGCGGGTATCGGCCCCGTCACGATCGATTTCACCCTGCCCGACGTCGTCGACCTGCTCGCTGCGGGCCCGCTGCCCGTCGCCGCGAACATCGAAAGCTTGCGCGACGAACTCGACGCCAAGGACGCTGGCGCGCTCGTGCGATTGGGCGCCGAGGCCTGGCTTCCGCTGCTCCGCGCGACCGGCCCGTTCGACCGCGCAGTCGCCGACCTTCGCGCCTTCGATACGTCAGGTGTACTGAAAGCCCGGATCGACGCGCTCGAGGAAATCGCCGCGCCGGTCCGCGGCCGCGTCAACCTCACCCTCGACCCGACCGAGCGCCATGGCTTCGCCTATCAAAGCTGGTTCGGTTTCCAGATTTTCGTTCCCGGCCAGGGCGATGCGATCGGCCGCGGCGGCGGCTATGCGATTCCGGTCGGCGAGGACGAGGAAGAATCGGCGGTGGGCTTTTCGCTCTATCCCGATCCGCTGATCGACGACGGCCTCGGCGCCGAGGATGATGCGGACCGGCGCATCCTGTTGCCGCCTGGCCATGACCCGGCGCTCGCGGCCAGCCTGCGCGCCGACGGGTGGCAGACCGTGGCGGCGCTCACCGATAGCGACGATGCCGAGCGGCTCGGCTGCGGCTTTGTGCTGGGCTCCGACGGGCCTGTCGAACGCTGATCCTTGGCCGGTGCGTCGATTCCGTCTCGCTCCGGCACAGGTTTTCGCTAACAAAGTCTTACCAATTAACGATTTTTACTCACATCTTCTTAACCAGAATCCTGCAGTTCCGGGCATGATATTAAGGGAGCGTTAGTGATGACGGTGCGGGGAACATGGCTGGTGGCGGGCCTGACGATGGCGGTGGCGATGCCACTCGCGGGATGCCGTGACAACCCACAGGCGAAGGCCGATCTGAAGCCGCTCGACGACGGGCTCACCGACGCCGATCCGGCGGTGAAGGGCGCGCTCGAAGACAAGATCATGGTCGATCCGAAGTTGACCGGACAGGCCAACCGCAACGCGGCCGCCCCCGGCAACAAGCCGGTCGATGGCGGCGTTCCCGGGATCGCCGGCGGGAAAGCTACCGCCGCGGCAGAGGCGGCCGCGGCGCAGGCGGCGGGGAAGCTGCTCGCCGCGCCCAAGGCGTTGCCTTTCGAGGAAGGCTGCGCCGGCGATTGCGCCGCGAACCGTCCGGTCACGATCGGCGCGCTCGCGCGCGACCAGCAAAAGGGCGCCTGCGATGGAAAGCTGACCTATGGCAATGCGTGGGCCGATCGCCTGCCCGCTGCGTTCAAAGTCTATCCGCGCGCGACGCTGCGCGAGGCGGCGGGCGTCGCCGGCGGCAAGTGCAACATCCGCGTCGCCAATTTCCAGACCGCCGCCTCGATCCAGGGCGTGCTCGACTATTATCACACGATGGCGGTGCGGGCCGGCTATACCAGCGACCATCGCCTTCGCGGCAACGAGCATGTGCTCGGCGGCACCAAGGGCGACCTTGCCTATGTCATCTTCGCGCGCCGCGACGGCGGCATGACGGACGTCGATCTGGTGGCGTCGGGCGGGAAATAAGCTGCTCGGCCGCGCATGAAAAAGGCCCCGGGGAGAGAGTTCCCGGGGCCTTTTCGTTGCGGACGAACAATAGCCGTCAGACTTTGTCGCCTAGCGCGCCTTTGACCTTGCCGGCCAGATTCTGAGCCTCGCCCTTGCGTTCCTGCGCGGCGCCTTCAGCGCGCAGCCGCTCGTTGTCGGTCGCCTTGCCGACGGTCTGCTTCACATTGCCGGCCGCTTCGTTGGCGAGACCTTTGGCTTTGTCTTTCAATTCACCCACGGGGATTCTCCTTGCTACCAGAGGCGGGAGGGGGCGCCTCATGGAGGATAAACGGCGCGCGGGCACCGATGTTCCGCGGGAAGGGACAGACGGTTGTGTTCAAACGATAATCCGACAGTCAGTCCCCCGCCGCAATGCGGTCCAGCGCCACCGGATCGCGGATCGTGATGCGATTATAGTCGGCCGCGATCAGTCCCGCTTCCTCCAACCCGCGCAGCAGCCTGTTCACGCTTTGCCGCGTGACGCCGAGCATCGCGCCGAGTTGTTCCTGCGGCAGGCGGAGCGCGAGTTCGGTGCCTGCCTCGCCGACGATGCCATGGATCCGCGACAGCTCCGCCAGCGTCGCCGCCATGCGCTGTTCGAGCGAGCCCAGTTTCTGGATGTTGAGCTGTCGCAGGCTGTCTCCGTGCCGCGCACACATCAACAGGGCGATGTCGCGCCACAGAATGGGCTCGGCATCGAGGATCGCGGCAAGACCGTCGCACGGCAGATGTAACAGCACGCTGTCCTCATAGGCGGTGTAGACATAGTGGATCGGCGGCTCGGCGAGCAGGCGGACGATCGCGAGGATCTCATGCCGCCCTTGCAAGCTCAGGACGAATTTCTTGCCCGCCATGCTTCCCCGGCTGACCTCGATTTCGCCCGAGGCGATGACGAATGCCTCGCGTCTCTCCGGATCGCGCGCGAAGATTTCGGCGCCGCGCGGATAATATTCGGCGCGAGCAATCGCCGCGAGGTCGGCTAGCCGCGCTTCGGGCCAGCCGGCGAACAGCGGGCAGAGGAGCAAGACGCGAAGGCGATCCTCGCGCGACCCTATACGCAGGCTCGATCCCATGCTTGGCTCCCTCCCCCCATTTTCGTCATTGCGAGCGTAGCGAAGCCATCGAGGGCGGTATACGCTACTCTGGATTGCTTCGCTTCGCTCGCCAAGACGGCTTTGTTGCCGGCCTGAACGCGAACGGGAGATTCCCCAAGAGATTGTCGGCAAAATGACAGACTGGCCACCCGCTGCCGCGCTATCGCGCCGGAAAATCGCGAGGAGTGATGTTCGATGAAAAATCTGCTTGCCCTGATGGCAATGCTCGCCGCCTTCCTGACGGGCGCGGCGCATGCTGCACCATTGAGCGAGGACGAGGCCTATGCCATCGGTATCGACGCTTACACCTACGCCTATCCGATGGTGTTGATGGAGACGACGCGTCGCGTTTCGACCAACGCTGGCGCCGAAGGCCGGCTGCGCGCTCCGATGAACCAGTTCGCGCACATGAAGACCTATCCCGACGCGACCTTCAAGGATGTCGTGCGGCCCAACGCCGACACGCTTTATTCGACGCTGTGGTTCGACGTCGGCAAGGAGCCGCTGGTTATCACCATGCCGAACACGGCGGGCAGATACCATGTCGTGCCGATCATGGACATGTGGACCGATGTCTTCGCGACGCTCGGCACACGCACCACCGGCAACGACGGCGGCACCTTCGCGCTGGTCGGGCCGAACTGGCGCGGCACGCTACCCAAGGGCATGCGGATGGTCCGCAGTCCGACCGACATGGGCTGGATCATCGGCCGCATCCAGACCAACGGCGCGCCCGATTACGATCATGTCCACGGGCTTCAGGCGGGCTATGGCGCCTCACCGCTGTCGGTCTGGGGCAAGCCGATGACAACTACCGCCGCCGCAGCGCCCGATATGTCGGTCGATATGAAAACGCCTCCCGTCGCGCAGGTCGCTGCAATGAGCGCCGACACCTTCTTTCCGTTATTTGCCGAACTCATGAAGCGCAATCCGCCGCACGCCAGCGATTATGGCATGCTGCTGCGGCTCGAAAGGATCGGGATCGTGCCCGGTCAAAGCTTCGATTTTGCGAAGGCCGACCCCGCCGTCCGGCGCGGGCTGACGCGCGCCGCGGCGGATGGCCTGCAGCGTATCCTGAACCGCCGCAAGGGACTCAGCCTGACAGGCAATAAGTGGGTGGCGATGGGCAACGCGCTCGGCGTCTACGGCAACGACTATCTGCAGCGCGCCTTCATCGGCTTTGCCGGGCTCGGCGCCTTGCCGCCCGAGGAGGCCATCTATCCGATGGCGCCGTTCGACAGCGAGGGCAAGCCGCTCTCTGGCGCATCGCGCTATGTCCTGCATTTCGACAAGGAGCAGATCCCGCCAGCCGACGCTTTCTGGTCGCTGACCATGTATGGCGCCGACCAGTTTTTCGTCGCCAACCCGATCGACCGTTTCGCGATCGGCGACCGCGACAAGCTGATTTTCAACGCGGACGGCTCGCTCGACCTCTATGTCCAGAAGGACAGCCCGGGCGCGGACAAGGAAGCCAATTGGCTGCCCGCACCCGATGGGCCATTCAGCATGAACCTGCGCCTCTATCTTCCGCGACGCGACGCGCTCGAAGGACGCTGGACCGCGCCGCCGATCAGGCGGGTACCATAAATATGACCGTGCCGCCGCTTTTCGGTGCGTCTTAGATCAATCCCGCGAGCGGGCTCGATGGGTCGGCGTATCGCCGCTGACCCATACGGCCCGACAGATAGGCGTCGCGCCCCGCCTCGACCGCCAGCTTCATCGCACGCGCCATGCGGATCGGGTCCTTAGCCTCTGCGATCGCGGTATTCATTAATACACCGTCGCAGCCGAGTTCCATCGCGACTGCGGCATCGCTGGCCGTTCCGACGCCCGCATCGACGAGCACCGGCACCGAAGCACCCTCTACGATCAGGCGGATGGTCACGCGGTTCTGGATGCCAAGCCCCGACCCGATCGGCGCGCCCAGCGGCATGACCGCCACCGCGCCCGCATCCTCGAGTTGTTTCGCCGCGATCGGATCGTCGACGCAATAGACCATCGGCAGGAAGCCCTCTTTCGCGAGCACTTCGGTCGCCTCCAGCGTCTCGCGCATGTTGGGGTAGAGCGTCTTCGCCTCGCCGAGCACTTCCAGTTTCACCAGATCCCAGCCGCCCGCCTCGCGCGCCAGCCGCAGCGTGCGGATCGCATCGTCGGCGTTGAAACAGCCCGCAGTGTTCGGCAAATAGGTGATCTTCCTGGGGTCGATATAGTCGGTCAGCATCGGCGCGCTCGGGTCCGACACATTGACGCGGCGCACCGCAACGGTGACGATCTCCGCCCCCGATGCCTCGACCGCGGCGGCGTTCTGTTCGAAATCCTTGTATTTACCCGTGCCGACAATCAACCGCGAGGTGAACGTCCGTCCGGCAACACTCCACTGATCCGCTGACAACTCAACCGCCTCCTACGAAATGAACAATTTCGAGCGCGTCGCCCTCGGCGAGCGCGACGTCCCCGAGCGTCGAGCGCGGAACGATCGCGCGGTTGCGTTCGACGGCGACCTTCTTCACGTCGAGCCCCAGCGAGGCAACGAGGTCGGCGATGCTGCCTTCGCGCACCTGCCGCGGCTCACCGTTGAGAATGACCGAGATCACCTGAAAACCCGCCTCACTTTGCCTTTTGCCGAGCAGCCCATATAGGGGGAGCAAATCTCGCCGCAACCGAAAGACCGCGCATTGACCGACAAGCCGACCGTCTATGTCCTCTCGGGCCCCAATCTGAACCTCCTCGGCACGCGCGAGCCCGAAATCTATGGCCACGACACGCTGAACGACATCCACGCGCGGCTCGAAGCGCAGGCCGAAGGCCTGGGCCTCCGCGTCGAATGTCGCCAGACGAACCACGAGGGCGTGCTGATCGACTGGCTGCACGAAGCCTATATCGCAGGCGCCAAGGCGGTGCTGCTCAACGCGGGCGGCTATACGCATACCTCGATCGCGATCCACGATGCGATCAAGTCGATCAAGGTACCGGTGATCGAGGTTCATCTGTCGGACCCGATGAAGCGCGAGGATTTCCGGCATATCAGCTATGTCGGGATGGCCGCGGCCGCCCATTTTGCCGGTCACGGCGCCAACAGCTATATGCTGGCGCTGGACGCCGCCGCCCGTCTCTGACAATAGGGCGCATCAAAAAACGGGGTCCGGGCGTTCCAAAACGGCCGCCGCAACAACAGGAAAATTCTCATGGGTGACCATAAAGACAATGGCATCAACATCGATCCGGCCTATGTGCGCGCGCTCGCCGAGTTGCTCGACGACACGCAGCTTTCCGAGATCGAGGTCGAGGACGGCGACCGCAAGGTCCGCGTCGCACGCACGCTGACCGCCGCCGCGGCGCCGGTTGCTT
>JAEWIL010000123.1 GCA_023387085.1 Pseudomonadota bacterium
AAGCCCGGGGTGACGGATAAGGGAACGTCCGCTTCCCACCCCAAAGCAGGCCACTACTCGACTACGCCGCCCCTTTCGCCTTCGGCGCCGGCGTCTTGGGCTTGTAGCGGCACAGGTCCGCCACCGGGCAGCGCCAGCATTCGGGGGTGCGCGCCTTGCAGATGTAGCGGCCGTGGAGGATCAGCCAGTGGTGCGCGCCGACGCGGAACGGCGCGGGGGTTTCCTTGTCGAGCTTCTTTTCGACCGCGAGCGGGGTTTTGCCGGGGGCGAGGCCGGTGCGGTTGCCGACGCGGAAGATATGTGTGTCGACCGCGAAGGTTTCGGCCCCGAAGGCGCAGTTCATCACGACATTGGCGGTCTTGCGCCCGACACCGGGCAGTTCGACCAGCGTATCGCGGTCGGCGGGCACTTCGCCGCCGAAATCGCGCACGAGGATTTCGCTGAGTGCGATCACATTCTTCGCCTTGGCGTTGAACAGCCCGATCGTCTTGATGTGCTGTTTGAGCCCGTCCTCGCCGAGGTCGACCATCTGCTGCGGGGTCTTCACGTCCTGGAACAGGCGCCGTGTCGCCTTGTTCACGCCGACGTCGGTCGCCTGTGCCGAAAGCACCACCGCGACGAGCAGTTGATAGATGTTGCCGAATTCGAGCTCGGTCTCGGGGCTTGGATCGAGTTCGGCGAGGCGGCGATAGAATTCGAAGATGTCGGACTTTTTCATTGCGCCGCGGGTGCCTCTGCGGGCGGATGCTTTGCCTTCCAGTTCATTGCGGTGCGGACGCGGCGTTCGACCGAGGGATGATCGTAAAAGATGATTTCCTCGACCGCGCCGGGGCGCGGGCTCCTGTATTCGGCGGTCTTGACGAGCGCGGTCGCGAGCGCGTCGGGGCGGTTCTCGGTCTTCAGCGAATAAAGATCGGCCTCGCTCTCGTCGATGCGGATCAGCGTGTTGGTGAGCGGCAGGGTGACGAGGCCGAAGAGCGAGAGGAAGAACAGCAGCACCGGGAAGCCGCGCGGATCGCCGATGTCCGCATCGCTGCCGAACAGTCGCGCCAGACGCGGGAAGAGCCGGTCGGCGGCGAAGAAGAGCAGGATCGCCAGCGCGGCGAAGACGAATATCATGCGCCAGATATGCCCGAGGACATAATGACCGATCTCGTGCCCCGTCACCGCGCGCACCTCGTCGAGCGAGGCCTTGCCCATTGCGACGTCCGAAATCGCGATGCGCGCCGAATGGCCGATCCCCGAGACATTGGCAGTGAAATTGTTCGATTGCCGCGATCCGTCGTAGAGGAAGATACGGTCGGCGGGGATGTCGGCCTTCGCCGCCATTTCGACGAGCGCGTCGCGCACCGGCCCGGCGGGAACGGGCTTATAGTCGTTGAACAGCGGCTCGATGACGACGGGCGAGACGAGCAGGAAGGCCGATATCGCGACCGCCGCGAGCCCGCCCGACCAGATCCACCAGCGCTTTCCGGCGCGGCGGATCAGGGCATAGACGCCGACGAAGAACAGCCCGCCGAGCAGTGCCGTAATAATAGTGGAGATCGCCGATTGGCCGAGCCAGTCGCCGAGCGGCTGGCTGGTACGGCCATAGGCGGTCTCGCGTCCCCAGCCGGTGTAGATGTCCCATGGCAGGCTGACGATCGCGGCGAGCAGGAAGAAGCTGGCGCAGAGCAGCCAGGTGCGAAGCGCCCGGCCGCGCTTCGCCAGGCGCGCATCGAGCCGGTCGAGAATCCGCAGCCGGACGAACAGGAAGGTGACGACCGCCGAGACGAGAAGCCCCCAGAGCAGCAGCCATTCGTTGCCGGTCGTATAGGCCTCGGCCTTGGCGAGCGCCGCCGGGCCCAGACTGTCGATATAGGATTTGGTCGCGGCGGCCGAATCGAAGCGCATATTTTCTCCCCCCTTGTCGTCCGGCCTACAGGCCGAGCACCTCCGGCATCGTGTAGCGTCCGGGCTTTTGCCGGATCAGCCATAGCGCCGCCCGCACCGCGCCGCGCGCGAAGATCATGCGGTTTTCGGCGCGGTGCGAAAGCGTGAGCATTTCCTCGGGCCCGGCGAAGATCACGTCGTGATCGCCGGCGACGGTGCCGCCGCGCAGGCTCGCGAAGCCGATCGCGCCTTTTTCGCGCGCGCCGGTGAGGCCGTCGCGGCCGCGCTCCGAACGGGCCGCGAGGTCGATGCCGCGCCCTTCGGCGGCCGCCTGCCCGAGCAGCAGCGCGGTACCGCTCGGTGCGTCGACCTTGCGATTGTGGTGCATCTCGACGATCTCGATATCCCAGTCGGCGTCGAGCCGCGCCGCCGCCTCGCGCACCAGATGCGCGAGCAGGGTGACGCCGAGCGAGGTGTTGCCTGTCTGGAGCACTGCGATGTCCTGCGCGGCATCGTCGATCAGATAATGGTGACGCTCCTCGAGCCCGGTGGTGCCGATGACGATCGGGGTCTTCGCCGCGACGCATGCGTCGAGTGTCGCCTCGATCGCGGCGGGCGAGGAGAAGTCGACGATCACGTCGGCATCGGACGCGAGCTGAACGATGTCGCCGCCCTTGTCGATGCCGCGGCTCGTCTGTCCCGCTTCGGAGATCGCAGCGGCGAGCGCGACACCCATCCGTCCTTCGCTGCCGATAATGCCGATGCTGGTCATGATGCGTCCCCTCGAGATCAGCCCCCCTTAGCCGTTCGCATCGAGCGAAGTCGAGATGCCGTTGTTGGGTGTCTCGCTTCGCGCGACATGAACGGATAGGGAAGGGGGATGAACGACATCCGGAATATCGTGATCCTGACCGGCGCCGGGGTTTCGGCCGAGAGCGGTATCGACACGTTTCGCGCCGAGGGCGGATTGTGGGAGCAGCACCGCGTCGAGGACGTCGCGACGCCCGAGGGGTTCGCGCGCGATCCCGACCTGGTGCTGCGCTTCTATGACCAGCGGCGCGCGGCGATCCGGACCAAGCAGCCCAACGCCGCGCATCGGGCGCTCGCGCGGCTCGACGCCGAATGGCCGGGCGAGCTGCTGATCGTCACGCAAAATGTCGACGACCTGCACGAACGCGCCGGGGCGACGCGGCTGATCCACATGCACGGCGAGCATCTGAACGTCTGGTGCACCGCCTGCGACGCGCGGACGCCCTGGACGGCGCCGCTGTTCGATCGGCCGGCCTGTCCGGCGTGCGGGGCGCAAGGGAAATTACGCCCCGACATCGTCTGGTTCGGCGAGATGCCGTACCGGATGGACGAGATATATCATGCGCTGAACCGTGCCGACCTGTTCGTGTCGATCGGCACCTCGGGCGCCGTCTATCCCGCCGCGGGCTTCGTGCGCGAGGCGCGCGCGGCGGGCGCGCGGACGCTCGAACTCAATATGGAACCGAGCCAGGGCAGCCATTGGTTCGACGAGGCACGGCACGGCCCGGCGACCGAACTGGTGCCGGCGTGGGTGGACGAGGTTTTGGATAGCGGCAGCTGAGGGGGCGAAGCGCGGCATTTACGAGCATCGTCATCCTGAACTCGGTTCAGGATCCATTGTCTGCCGTTTCCTTCAGCGCAGCATCTCATTCAAGACCAGGCCGTGGATGCTGAAACAAGTTCAGCATGACGAGATTTGAAGGCCGCTCGCCACCCCCAGGCCGACCCCCGTCGTCAGCGTCGCTCGGCGAAGAAATTCCTGAGCAGTCCCGCGGCTTCGCCCGCCCCGATGCCGTCGTAAATCTCCGGCCGGTGGTGGACCGTCGGCTGCGCGAAGGTGCGCG
>JAEWIL010000178.1 GCA_023387085.1 Pseudomonadota bacterium
TCCAGAGCTTCACCGTTCAGTACAGCTCGCCCGACGTCGATTCGGTGTCGGCGACCGAGCGGGCGGTTGGCGGCGTCGCAGGGGTCCAGTCGGCGTCGACGACCAGCCTCGCGCTCGGCGGCACCTCGGTGATGCGCGTCAGCTTCCGCGGCGATCTCGCAGCGCTCAAGGCGGCGCTCGCCGCGCGCGGATTCAAGGTCCAGGAAGGCGGCGGGCAGCTCAGGATCAGCCGCTGATGGCGAAGCCAGGACAGATTGCGCTGCCGCTCGACTGGAGCGCCGGCGGGGCGAACGATGGCCCGCTGATCGTCGGCACCAGCAACGCCGACGCCATACGCTACCTCCGCCATGTCGCGACCTGGCCGGTGCGGACGGCGGTGTTGACGGGACCTCGCGGCTCGGGACGCAGCCTGATCGGCCGGCTGTTCGCACGCGAAACCGGGGGCAGGGTCATCGACGGGCCGCGCAGCGTCTCCGAAGAAGAGATTTTTCATGCGTGGAACGCCGCCCAATCATCGGGGACGCCGCTGCTGATCATCGCGGACGCACCGCCGGCGGAATGGAATATTGCGCTGCCCGACCTGCGCTCGCGGCTCGCGGCCGTCCCCGTGCTGACGATCGGCGATCCCGACGACTGCCTCGCGCGCGACCTGATCGAGGCGTTGTTCGCGCAGCGCGGCATCGCGATCGCGCCCGAGGTGCCCTCCTATATCGTGCCGCGTATGGAGCGCAGCTATGCGATGATTCACCGCATCGTCGCGGCGCTCGATGCCGCCTCGCTCGAAAAGGGGCGCGGAATCGGCGTCCGTCTTATTCGTGAAACATTACTGTCACAGGGGCTGATCGATCCCGATTTATTGGAGCGCGAATCCTGTTCCAGCAGGCCCGAGGTTTGAAGCGATTTCGCTCAGTGCGAGGAAGGCTGACGCAGGAATATGTCGATATTTCAAGACTGGCTGACGACGCAATGAGCGAAATCGATCAAATCCCGAAGGGACAGCAAAATGGCTTCCATCTCGGGCCAAATCGCCCTTGGAAAGGCGACCAGCCTTCCCTGCGGTCGATTTCTCCCGATATGTTCGCCATTTCGCTGCCTCGGGCCTGCTGGAACAGGATTCGCGCTCCACAACGACAGGATGCAACACAATGTCGATAGCCGGCCCCCTGCGCGCGGACAATGACGCCGATACGGCGGCGCCCGGTTTCGGCCCCGAACGCTTCTTCAACCGCGAATTGTCGTGGCTCGCTTTCAATCGGCGCGTGATGGAGGAGGCGCGCAATTCCGCGCATCCGCTGCTCGAGCGCCTGCGCTTCCTGTCGATTTCGGGTAGCAATCTCGACGAATTCTTCATGGTCCGCGTCGCGGGTCTCAAGGGACAGCAGCTTCAAGGGATCGACGATCCCTCCGCCGACGGCCGCTCGCCCGGCCAGCAGCTTGCCGAGATCGAGGCCGAGGTGAATCGCCTTGTCGACCAGCAGCAGAGCGAATGGCAATTGCTGCATCGCCAGCTTGCCGAGCAGGGAATCGTCGTCCACGGCGCCGGGTCGGACAAGCAGGCGCTTCGCACCGCCCTGCGCCAATATTTTATCGACCAGATCTTCCCGATCCTGACGCCGCAGGTGCTCGACCCGGCCCATCCGTTCCCGTTCATCCCGAATCGCGGGCTCGGCGTGATCTTCGATCTTCAGCGCAAGGCGACCGGCGACACGGTGCGCGAACTGGTGATGATTCCGGCGTCGCTCGCGCGTTTCGTTCCGGTGCCGGGCGAGCCGGGCGGTTTCGTGCCGATCGAATATCTGGTCGAATTGTTCGCCGACCTGCTGTTCCCGGGCTTCGCCGTGCGCTCGCTCGGGGTGTTCCGCATCATCCGCGACAGCGACATCGAAATCGAGGAAGAGGCCGAGGATCTCGTGCGACTGTTCCGCACCGCGATCCGCCGCCGGCGGCGCGGCCGCGTCATCCTGCTCGAACTCGAGGCGGACATGTCGGCGGAGATTGCGGCGGTGCTGAACGCCGACATTCAGGGGCATGAGGCGATCGTCGCCAAGATCGGCGGCTTCATCGGGCTGGCGGCACTCTCAGCGCTGGTCGATATCGACCGGCCAGACCTCAAATTCCCCGCCTATTCGCCGCGCTTTCCCGAGCGCATCCGCGAGCATGGCGGCGACTGTTTCGCGGCGATCCGCTCGAAAGACATCGTCGTCCATCATCCCTATGAGAGCTTCGACGTCGTGCTCTCCTTCCTGCGGCAGGCGGCGGCCGATCCCGATGTCGTCGCGATCAAGCAGACACTTTATCGCGCGGGCAACCAGTCGCCGGTCATCCGCGCGCTGATCGAGGCGGCCGAGGCGGGCAAGTCAGTGACGGCGGTCGTCGAACTCAAGGCGCGCTTCGACGAGGAGCAGAATCTGCTGTGGGCGAACCAGCTCGAGCGCGCCGGGGTTCAGGTCGTTTACGGCTTCATCGAGTGGAAGACGCACGCCAAGATTTCGATGGTCGTGCGCCGCGAGGGGCAGGGGTATCGCACCTATTGCCACTTCGGTACCGGCAATTATCACCCGGTCACCGCGCGCATCTATACCGATCTCAGCTTCTTCACCGCCGATCCGCGCGCCGGGCGCGATGCGGCGCAGCTGTTCAACTATATCACCGGCTATGTCGAGCCCGAGCGGCTCGAACTCGTCACCATGTCGCCGCTCAACATGCGCCACCACCTCAGCGACCTGATCGATGCGGAGACCGCGGCCGCGAAGGCGGGCCGACCGTCCGGGCTGTGGGCCAAAATGAACAGCCTCGTCGATCCCGGCATCATCGACAAGCTTTACGAGGCGAGCGCCGCGGGCGTACCGATCGAACTTATCGTTCGCGGCATCTGCTGCCTGCGCCCCGGCGTCCCTGGCCTGTCCGAGACGATCCGGGTCAAGTCGGTCGTCGGCCGTTTCCTCGAACATAGCCGGATCTGGGCCTTCGCGAACGGCGCGCGCCTTCCGCACAGCGGCGCGAAGCTCTACATATCCAGCGCCGACTGGATGCCGCGCAACTTCGACCGCCGGGTCGAATATATGATCCCGATCGAAAATCCGACGGTCCACGACCAGATATTGGACCAGGTTCTGGTGGCGAACCTTATCGATAACGAGCAAAGCTGGGTGCTTCAGCCGGACGGCGTCTACAAGCGCCTGACGCCGGGCGACAAGCCGTTCAACCTGCACCATTATTTCATGAACAACCCGTCGCTTTCGGGTCGCGGCACCGCGCTTCACAAGCGTCACGACGTCCCGACCCTCGATTTCAACCTGCGCGAAGATTGACGCACTTGGGCCTGCTCCGCTCCTCTTCAAGCAAGACCGGCGAATCCGTAGTTCACCGCTCGGCGGTGATCGACATCGGATCGAACTCGGTCCGTATCGTCGTGTACGAGGGACCACCGCGCGCCCCGGCGGTGATCTTCAACGAAAAGGTCGCGGCCGGGCTGGGGCGCGGCCTGTCGATCGACGGCCGTATCGCGCCCGAGGATGCCGAGCGCGGGCTGGTCGCGCTGCGCCGCTATGCGCTTCTGGCGAAGCATATGGACGTCAGCGACCTGCAATGCGTCGCCACCGCGGCGGTGCGCGACGCCGAAAACGGGCCGGCCTTCATCGCTGCCGCTGCCGAAGCCGGGCTCGAAATTCGGCTGCTGTCGGGTGAGGAAAAGGCCGAGGCGGCGGGCTATGGAGTGCTGTCGGCGATCCCCGATGCGCGCGGGATTGCGGTCGATCTCGGCGGTGGTAGCCTCGAACTTGCCGAAGTCGCCGACGGCAAGGTCGGACGCCGCGCCTCTTTCCCGCTTGGCGTGCTGCGCCTTCCCGCGCTGCGCAAGGATGGCGAACAGGCGTTCGAACGCGCGATCCGCAAGATGCTGAGGACTGCGGGCTGGCCGAATGGCGGCCTGTCGGGTCTGCCGCTCTATCTCGTCGGTGGATCGTGGCGCGCGCTATCGCGCCTCGATCTCGAAATTACCAAGGACCCGCTTGCGGTTCTCGACCAGCATACCTTTCCGCGCACCGCGATCCGCCGCCTCATTCGTG
>JAEWIL010000226.1 GCA_023387085.1 Pseudomonadota bacterium
CGCGGGGCCGCCCCGCGCGACCAGGTCGGCAGTCACGACGACGCCTTTCGCGCCAAGGCCATCGAGCGGCCATTTGAGCGCGGCTTCGACGACATCGCGGCGCGCAGACCCGATATTGCCGACCGCGTCATAAACGGTCCCGTCGACGACGACGGGTAACTGATCGACGAGATCGGATATCCACTCGCGGCGCGCGGTGGCGGTGAAGGACCCCGCGCCGAAACGGCGCTCATAGGTCAGCGCGAGCCGCCAAAGGCTGTCGGGCTCGAGATCGGCGTTGCCGGCGCTGATCGTCCCGCTGGTCAGCGACGCAGCGCCGACAAAATCGCCAAAATCGAGCTGCCCCACTTCGCGCTCGACGAGCAGCCGAACGGTCTGGTGCGGCGTCGGGGTCCAGATGAGGCGGGCACGCGGCTTCCAGAAGGCGAGTGATTTGACGAGATCGATGTCGCCCGTCTGCGACAGCCGCGACATTTCGTAGCGGACGCCGACTTCCGCAGTCGTTCGCGCATCGAGCGGCCGGCTGGCGGTCGCAAATAATTCGGCGCGGTATTCCGAGACGCGGACATTCGCCTGCGGCAGCGGGACGGACTCGCCATCCTCGGTCAGCATATTGCGGCTGTCGAGGGTGTTGATCGCGCCCTCGGCGCCGATCTCCAACGTCGCCTCACCGCGATGATGCCGTAAGGCGGCACGCACAATCGCTTCGCTGGCGTTCGAGCGTTCGTTCGACAGGCTGCTTTCGGTTGCCGTCGTCTCGCGGTCGATGCCAACCGTCGCAACCGATCGATAGCTTCCGACGATTTCGAGATCGTTTGCCGCGCCGAGCGAACGTTCGTAGCGAAGTCCGCCTTCCCAGGTCCGCGCGTGCTCGCGCTCGCTGCCGTCGATTTGATCGGGCGCGGGAAAGGTGATCGCATAGGCGATGTCGGCAAATTTGCGCTTGTCCTGCACCAGCCCGTTGAGGCGAAGCGTGCCGCCGAGAAGCGGCCGGCGCCAGGCGACCGTCGCCTGGGCGATCTCCGCGCCCTCGGGCTGGGCATAATCGACAAGGCGCAGCGGCGTACCGTCGGGCGCGATGCGGTTGCGGATGCCGAAGCCATGTTCGTCGTCGATCTCGCGATAGACGGTGCCGAACAGGTCGATCACGCTGCCCTGCCTGTCGAACGTTGCCTGCGCCGAAACGCGCGGCGCGCTGAGGCCGTGGCGATAGAGCGCATCCTCCGCCTCAATCCGGCCGCTGACCTTGCCGGCCTTCACGAGGATGATGTTGGCGAGCAGCGCGTAGCCCTGCATGTCATACCCAGCCGACCCGGCGCGGATCAGCTCGATCCGCTCGACGCGGGTGGCGGGGAGTCGTTTCAATACCGCTTCCAGCGTATCGGTCTTTCCGGCGGGACGCTGGCCATCGATCAGGACATTTCCCGCCGCACCCGAATAGCCGCGCACATCGCTGTCGCCCTCGACAAGCGTGAAGCCGGGGAGCAACGCCACCATCTCATAGGCATTGGACGGCTGCGTCCGGTCGAAGAAGCTCTTGTCGTAGACCGGGTTTCGGACTTCTCCGCCCTCCTGGGCCGTCGCCGGCGCGACCGCGCAGACACTGGCCCACAGAAGCAGCACGACACGGGTGTGGTGGGACATGCGGGTCCGATCTTCCGACAAGCGGCCAACCTTGCCCGCTTCCGGAACTACCCTTGGGCTTGTCTCGCTGACATCTGCTCGTCGGCATTTGTCAGCCAGATGTCAGCCAGGGTCAGAACCCATCACAAGGCGCCGAAATGGCGGCGATGTGGGTTTTTAGAGTGCCCGCGACGACGAAGGCTAGCCCCGGCAGGCCGGAACGTCGTCGTTGCCTTCGAAGGCCGCGTATACCGCCTGCATCTCGGCAAATTTCACGACCTGCCTTGCCATGATATCGAGTTGCTGCGCTACGGCCGCGTCGATGACATTTCCCTCGTCGCAGAACACGGGCTGCGAGGAATTGACGGTGACCGCCATGGGGGTCGGCCAGCCGCGCAGCGCATGGGTGATCGACCGCAGGGTTCCGAGGGTCGTGCCCGTCGCCTGCCATCCGCCGGCAACCGCGATCAGCCCGACCGAACGGCCGTCGAAATAGACGGCATCGTCGTTCGCCATGTCCTGCACATAATCGAGGGCATTTTTGACGAGGCCGGACACGGTGCCGTGATAGCCCGGCGAGGCGACAATGATGCCGTTCGCCTTACGGAGCGCGGCGATCAGGGCCTCAGCCTTCGGATCGCGTTCGCTGCGGTGCGGCGCGTACATCGGGAGGTCGATATCGGAGCCCGCGAAAAGCGTCGTGTCGGCGCCATGGGCCTCGCACCGTTCGAGCGCATGGCGAAGCAGCCGCTCGGCCGAGCCGCCGGGGGTCGCATTGCCGCCAAGTGCGACGACATGGGGACGGACGCTTGCCATGCGATGCTCTTTCATAAAGGCCTCCCGTCCGGGCGAGCGAGTCAGTTGAAGGTGACCTGGCGGCCGCCGCGGAGGAACGCGATCGCGTTGCGGCGGAGGTGGTTGGTGCCGGGGTTCAGGATCGGTTCGGGGGAATATTGCGCGAGATAGACGCGGCGCATGTTCGGGGTCGAATTCGATCCCGTCGCATGGAGCGCCAGGCTGGAGAATGCGACGACACTTCCCGCCGGAACCTCGAGCGTCACGCCCTCGCTGTCGCCTGTGTAGCCGACAAGGTCGTTGCTGCCCGGCTGGCGGGCGTGCGGAACGATTCCGTTCCGCGTTTCGGGCGCCTGCGAGAAAGGCAAGATGCGGACGGTGCCGTTGGCGACGGTGGTGTCGTCGAGCGTGCACCAGCAGGTGAGATACGGCTTGTGGTCGACCGGGCCGCCATTGCCGACGACATAGCCCGAGTCCTGATGCCAGCTGAACGGCATACCTTCGCTCGCGCCCTTCACGACATATTGGTCGTAGAAGAAATAGGCGTCGTCCCCGAGCGTCGCGCGGCAGATGTCGGCCATCGTCTCGCTGAACAACATGCGGCGCAGATCGGGCTGCTGACGCTGGCATTCGCCCGCGAAATAGCGCTTGCCCTTGTGACTGATTCCGTCGACCTCGACGCCGAGGCTGTCGAGGCGGGCGTCTTCGCGCTCGATCACGCGACCGCATTCGGCGCGGAGAAGATCGAGCAGCGGGCCTTCGAGGATGCGTTCGAAAACGGCATAGCCTTCGCTGGCGAATTGCTCGCGCTGGGCTGCGTAATCCATCTCACTCTCCCGATGTTGTCGAAGGTGCCACGTAGCGCAACATCATCCATCGCATCCAATCGAATTGCATCCTTCGATCATACGTCTATACTATGGCCTATGCGGATGAGACAGGTCGAGGCGTTTCGCGCCGTGATGATGAGCGGGGGCATCACCGCCGCCGCGTCGATGCTGAATATCAGCCAGCCGTCGGTGAGCCGGCTGATCGCCGATATGGAGCGCGCGGTCGGTTTCCGGCTGTTCGACCGGCGCGGCGCGCGCGTCCATCCGACCGAACAGGCACAGGCGCTGTACGAAGCGGTGCGGCGGAGCTACGCCGGGCTCGACCTGCTCGACCAGGCGGCGCGGCGCATTCGCGCGCATCCGGTGGGCACGGTGCGGATCGCGGCGCTCGCGGCGATCGCGATGGCGATATTGCCTGCCGTGATCGCGCGCTTTCGTATCCTTTACCCCGAAATCAAGATCATCGTGGAGTCGCTCGGCCAGCGCGCGATCGAGGAGCGGGTGTTTCTGGGTCAGGCCGATCTGGGCATCGGGGTCGATATGCAGGGCCGCGAAGGCATAAGATCGACCCGGCTGGCGCGCGCCGAATATGTGTGCATCCTGCCCGCGAATCACCCGCTCGCAGCGCGACCGCATCTGGCGGTCGCGGATCTGGCGGGCGAGGAATTCATCGGCCCGATGCACGAGGCGGACGCCCTGTGGGACGGGATCGACGCCGCGATCGAGAGCGCGGGTATCCCGGTGTCGCGCCGGCTGGAAACGCAGCATTCGCAAATCCTCTATGCCTTTGTCGAAGCCGGCCTTGGCATATCGATCGCCGAGCCGTTCAGCGCGCCCCTGTTTCACCGCCTGAACGTCGCGATCCGCCGGATCGCGCCGCCGGTGTATCTCGATTTTGCGCTGCTGGAACCCGATATCGGGCCGACGCCCGAGATTGTGGCGTGGCTGAACGCCGACGTCGCGCGCGAGACCGAAGCGTGCCTCGCGCATGTGCAGCAGGTGGTGGCGTCGAGATAGGCGATTTCGCGTCCCGGCCGCTTCCGGCCGTGCCTGGCCACCCACCCAAGTCATAGCATTTGGACATAACAAACCGACATTTCTCGATTGGACTGCAATGAACTTGACGCGCATCCCTTGAACCCGGCTGACCGGCGATGGCGCCGGCCAGCGATTCGCGCCGCGCGCAAGGCAACGTGCGCGGCCAATGTCGAAAGCGGACGAACGATCCGTCACGACACGGGAAGGAGCGCCAATGACGAGGTCGATATGCGAGCCGGAGCACCGCCTTGCCGCCGCGACTGTCCCGCAAGCCATAGCATTGGCGTATCACAACGCGACATTTCTGTATTGGACCACAAAAACAATTGTGCGCATGGGTCGGCCCATCAATGTCAATTGAATTGATTGACATGTCGAACGGCAGCACATCTAGGGAGGACTGAACATGGTTTCGTCGAAAGCCAAAGCCTATCTGACAATCACGACCGCACTGGGTCTGGCGCTGATCGCGGCCCCTGCCGCAGCGCAGGAAAGCGCACCGCGCGAACCGGAGGCCCGCGAGAGCGCCTTTGCGAACAACGACATCATCGTCACCGCGCAGAAGCGCGCGCAGAATCTGCAGGATGTGCCGGTCGCGATTTCGGTCGTGTCGGGCGAGATGCTCGAGCGGTCGAACGTCAACTCGGCCGAGCAATTGTTCCAGCGCGTCCCGACCCTGACCTTCCGCAAGGGCAACACGAACAAGGATTCGGCGCTGTCGATCCGCGGCGTCGGCACGATCAGCTTTTCCTCGGGCGTCGAACCCTCGGTGTCGACTGTGATCGACGGCGTCGTCTATGCGCGCACCGGCCAGCAGACGTCGGATTTCCTCGACGTCGAGCGCATCGAGGTGCTGCGCGGCCCGCAGGGCAGCCTGTTCGGCAAAAATGCCAGCGCGGGCGTCATCAACATCGTCACGCGCGAGCCCGACGATGCGCTGGGCGGCTATCTGGATGCAGCGTGGTACGAGGGCAATGAGTATCGCATTCGCGGCAGCGTCGGCGGCGCGATCGGCGACGGCGTCAAGGCGTCGCTTACCGGATTCTGGTCCCAATATGACGGCAACGGCCGCAACGTGTTCAACAACCACAAGATCAACGGCTATGAACATTGGGGCGTGCGCGGCAAGCTGATCGCGGAGCCGACCGACGCGCTGAAAATCACGCTGATCGCCGATTATTCGAAGAACAGCGACAATGGCTATGCCGACAGCATCGGCACCGTCTTTCCCTCGGCCTTCAACAATGCGGTGTTCATCCCCAGCCTCGCGCCGCTGGTGCTCGACGGCAAGAACAAGAATATCGACAACGACCTCGATCCCTACACCAAGGACAAGAACAGCGGCGTGTCGGGGCAGATCGATTATGACCTTGGCGGGGTGAAGCTGACCTCGATCACCGCCTATCGCCACTGGTATAATTTCCAGCAGCGCGATGGCGATTTCCGGTCCGACGCGCCCTCCTATGTCAACACCGGCACCGCGTCGGGCGACGTGCGCTCGCACGACCGCGGCGACCTGAAATTCGACCAGTTCACGCAGGAAATCCGCATCGCTTCGGCCAATCCGCAATTCTTCGAATATGTGGCGGGCCTCTATTACTACCGCACCAAGGAGGTCGATTTCTTCAACCGCACCGTGACCGCCTGCACCGCGTCGACGCTGCCGACCGTCGGCGGGCTGACGCCGTGCGCCGCCGGATCGTCGACCTATTCGACGAACGAGGGCAACGCCGATTTCACGACCAAGCTGACCAGCTATTCGGCTTTCGGTCAGGGTACGCTGAACTTTACCGACGCGTTCCGCGGGATTCTTGGTCTGCGCTATACCGAGGACAAGGTGAGCTATGATTTCGCCCGCACTTCGACGCAGGCGACGGCGTTCAGCGGGGTGAACCCCGCCTTCACCGCCAATGGGTCGATCAAGGACCATGGCTGGTCGGGCAACGCCGGCCTGCAATATGACGTCAGCGACGATATCATGGCCTATGGCATGTATACGCGCGGCTACAAAGGACCGGCGCTCAACGTCTTCTTCAACATGCAGGCGCGCGATACCGGCCGGATCGATCCCGAACGGTCGAACGCCTATGAGGCCGGCCTCAAGATGCGGTTGTTCGATCGCAAGCTGACGCTGAACCTTGCCGCCTTCTATGCCAAGTACAACAATTACCAGGCGAACTTCCTCGACATTGTCGCGGGTCAGGTCGTCACACGCCTGACCAACGCCGGTTCGGTATCGACGCGCGGCATCGAGATGGATTTCAACGCGGCGGTCACCGACAATTTCCAGCTGTCGGGCGGCTTCAACTATACCGACGCGCACATCAACAAGTTCATCTGTCCGACAGGCGCGGCGGTGACCTGCGCCGATGCGATCAACGGCAAGCCTCTGCCCTTTGCCCCCAAATATAAGGGTACGGTAACGATGGACTGGCGCCTGCCGCTCAATCTGGACGGCTTCAACGTCGATCTGAACAGCTCGCTCACCTATCAGAGCAAGACCAATTTCGACATCAACCAGAACCCCAATGCTTTCCAGAGCCCCTATGCGATCTGGGATGCCGGGGTGACGGTCCGCACCGCCGACGACAAATATGCCCTGTCGTTCATCGTCAAGAACATCACCGACAAGCAGTTCGTGATCCAGCGCATCCCCAATGGCACCAGCTTCATGCGCCAGATCACCCCGCGCGACGCCGAGCGTTATGTCGGCGTCACCGGGCGGGTGAATTTCTGACGATGATATCCTCCCTGTCGCGAAGCGATGGGGAGGGGGACTATCCGAAGGATGGTGGAGCTGG
>JAEWIL010000060.1 GCA_023387085.1 Pseudomonadota bacterium
GCGTCAGGAACAGCGCGACCGCGCCCATGCTGACTTCGATGCCGACATCGCCCTGCCCGAAGAAGGTCCAGCGAAAGCCGCTGATGAGATAAACGACGGGGTTGAACAAGGTCACCGCGCGCCAGGCAGCGGGCAGCATGTCGAGCGAATAGAAGGCGCCGCCGAGGAAGGTCAGCGGATAGACGACGAGCAGCGGGATCACTTGCAATTGCTCGAAACTCTGCGCCCATATGCCGATGATGAAGCCGAACAGGCAGAAGGTAACCGCCATCAGGATCATGAAGGCGACCATCAGTACGGGGTGCGCGATCTGGACATCGACGAACAGATGCGCGGTCGCGAAGATGATCGCGCCGATGATCACCGATTTCGTTGCCGCCGCACCGACATAGGCGATGAGCAATTCCAGCGGCGACATCGGCGAGGACAGCATCTCGTAGATCGTGCCCGTCCATTTGGGCATGTAGATGCCGAAACTGGCGTTGCTGATGCTTTCGGTGAACATCGTCAGCATCATCAGCCCGGGCACGATGAAGGCGCCGTAGGGAACCGCGCTGACATCGCTCATCCGGCTGCCGATCGCCGAGCCGAAGACGACAAAGTAGAGCGTCGTCGTGATTACGGGCAACATCAGGCTGGTCCAGAAGGTGCGCCCGAAGCGCGCCATTTCGAACATGTAGATCGAGCGGATCCCGCGAAGGTTCTGGATCATGCGGCTTGCTCCGCTTTGGTTTCATGCACCAAGCCGACGAAAATATCCTCGAGCGAGCTTTGCGTGGTGTTGAGATCCTTGAACGCGATCCCGATGTCGCTCATCCTCCGTAGCAGCGACGGTACGCCGGTCGCCTCTGCCTGGCTGTCGAATTCATAGACCAGTTCGTGGCCCTCGCCCGCCAGCGCGAGTTTCCACTGCGCCAGTTCGGACGGCACTGTTTCCAGCGGTTCGGCAAGGTTGAGCGTCAGGGTCTTGCGGCCAAGCTTCTTGATCAATGCGTCCTTTTCCTCGACCAGGATCAGCTTGCCCTTGCTGATCACCCCGACGCGGTCGGCCATCTCCTCTGCCTCCTCGATATAATGGGTGGTGAGGATGATCGTCACGCCACGCTCGCGCAGCCCGCGGACCATGTTCCACATATCGCGGCGCAGTTCGACGTCGACGCCCGCGGTCGGCTCGTCAAGGAACAGGATTTCGGGCTCGTGGCTCAGCGCCTTGGCGATCATCACGCGGCGCTTCATCCCGCCCGATAGCTCCAGGATCTTGCTGTTCCGCTTGTCCCACAGCGACAGATCGCGAAGCAGCTGCTCGATGAATGCGGGGTCCTTGGGCTTGCCGAACAACCCGCGCGAGAAGCTGACCGTGGTGATGACCTTTTCGAAGGCGTCGGTGTGCAGTTCCTGCGGCTCCAGCCCGATCATCGAACGCGCAGCGCGATAGTCCTTCCGGTGATCGTGACCGCCGACGGTCACGGTTCCCGCGCTTGGCGTGACGATGCCGCAGACGATGCTTATCAAGGTGGTCTTGCCTGCGCCATTGGGCCCGAGCAACGCGAAAATCTCTCCCCGGTTGATAGCGAGATCGACGTCGGAAAGCGCCCGGTGACCACTTTTATAGGTCTTTCCAAGCCCGGAAATTTCAAGGACTGAAGTCATGTGTCCGGCTCTAGCCGAGCCGTCGGCCATGGTGAAGCGGCAAACATCGCTTGACCTCCACCGGCCCATCGGCTTGACCGGCGTTGTTCGAGCGGACGTGGCGAAATCGGTAGACGCAGCAGACTTAAAATCTGCCGGCCTAGTGTCATGCGGGTTCAAGTCCCGCCGTCCGCACCATGGCTTTCCCGCCCCGCGAATGCGGCAGGCGACTAGGGCATGGCGTTCGCTGCATCGGCGTTATAGGGTGAACGCGATGCGTTTTCTTCCTTCCGCGCCTGCCCTTCTGCTCGCCGCCTCGGCTTCGATCGTGCTGGGCGGCTGCGACTGGTTCGGCGCCGGGGGCGCAGTGAAAGTGGCGGCGATCGGCCCCGTCGGTACGGGCGCCAGCCCGCTGAACGGCGAATTGTCCGCCGCCAATGCCGCGCTGCTCGATGCATCGGCACAGGGGCTGGTCAGTTTCGACGGCGAGGGCCAGATCGATACGGGTCTCGCCGAGCGCTGGACCGTGACCGCCGACGGGCGCAGCTATATATTCCGCATCCGCGAGGCCAAATGGACCAACGGGCGCAAAGTGACCGCCGAGGATGTCGCCGCGGTGCTCCGTTCCTATCTCGCGCCCGCAAGCCGGCATGTGATGAAGGCGGATTTTCCCGAAATCGAAACGATCAAGGCGATGACCGACAGCGTGATCGAGATCCGGCTGTCGGTGCCGCAGCCCAATCTGCTCGAGCTGTTCGCCCAGCCGTCGATGGCGATCGTCTATCGAGGCATGGGTTGGGGACCGATGCGCGCGCGGAAGGTGGGCCGCGCGGTCCTGCTCTCGCCCGTCCCCGATCCCCTTGCCGAGGACACCGAGGCGGCCGAAGCGGCCGCGGCCGACCCTGCCGCATCGATCGAACTCACCGGTACGTCGCCCCAAGGCGCGCTCGCGCGCTTCAAAAACGGCTATGCCGACGGCGTCATCGGCGGGCGCTTCTCCACCCTGCCCTATTTCGTTGCGTCGAATATCGGGCGATCACGGCTTGTGGTCGATCCCGCACCCGGCCTGTTCGGGCTGGTTTTCACGCATGGCAACGGCTTTCTTGCGTCCGACAGCAATCGCGACGCGCTGGCCCGCGCGATCCGGCGGCAGCGGCTCGTCGATGCCTTCGGCCTCACCGAATGGCAGCCGCAGGTCGCGCTACGCCCTGCCGTCTATCGCCGCGACGGTGGTCCCGAACCGTTGCGGCCCGCGTGGGCGGACTATGACGACGAATCGAGGCTCGCCCAAGCGAAACGCACGGTCGATGCGTGGCGCAGCGCCGGGCACGAGATCGATACGCTGCGGATCGCGGTGCCCGACACGCCCGGCGGGCGCATCCTGTTCGCCTATGTCGCCGCCGACTTCGCGCGCATCGGCCTCGACAGCCGCCGCGTCGGCATGGGCGCCACCGCCGACCTCCGCCTGATCGACGAGGTCGCGCCCAACGACGACGCCCTGTGGGCGCTGCGCCGCCTGTCGTGCCGGCGCGACACGCTTTGCAATCGCGAAGCGCAGGCGTTGATCGATGCCGCCGCCGTCAACATCGACGCGGGCCAGCGCGCGCGGCAGGTCGGCGAGGCCGAGGCGGTGCTCGCGCGCTACGCGCCGTTCATTCCCCTCGCGACGCCACTCCGCTGGTCGGTCGCATCGCAGCGCCTCACCGGCCTTCGCGCCAACGCACGCGCCGCCCACCCATTGAATCATCTGATTGCCTTACCTAACTAATACAGCGGCGCTGCACTTTCGAGCGCTGCCTGAAAGGACCCGGATGGCCCCTTCGCCCCCCAATCCCGACGCGATCTTCGACGCGTTGATATCGAATCGTCGCGACCCTGCCGCGCTTCGCAAGCGCGTCGAGACACTCGAATTCCTGCTCGAACGCAGCTTCACCATCCCCGGGATCAACCGCGCGGTCGGGCTTGACGCGATCGTCGGCCTGGTCCCCGTTGTCGGCGATGTCATCACCGCGACGATGGGCGCCTATATCATCTGGGAAGCGCGCAACCTCGGCATGTCGAAATGGCAGATCTGGCGGATGATCGGCAATCTGGGCGTCGATACCGCGCTTGGGGCGATTCCGATCGCGGGCGACGCCTTCGACTTCCTGTTCCGGTCGAACACGCGCAACCTCAGGATCATCAAGAAGCATCTCGACAAGCACCATCCCGGCACGATGGTCATTGACCAGTAATATCGTTTCGTTCGTAACGGCCTTCCCTTGCGGTGTGTGATGATGCTAGCACAGTGTCATCACACCCCAGGGAGAATGACATGATCCGCGCTACCCTTGCCGCGCTCGCGCTCGGCTGTTCGATCACGGCGGTCGCAGCGGCTGCAACGGACGAAAAGGATCCCTATCTCTGGCTCGAGGATATCGAGGGGACCAAATCGCTGGGCTGGGTCAAGAAGGAGAATGCGGCGACCGACAAGCTGATCCGCGGCCGCTCCGTTTTCGAGACCGACCGGCAGCGCGCCAAGGCGATCCTCGACGACGACCGCCAGATCGCCGAGCCCGGCGAGGTCATGGGCGCCACGGTCACCAATTTCTGGCGCGATGCGAGCCATCCGCGCGGCCTCTGGCGGCAGAGTCCGCTCGACGCCTATCTCGCCGGCAAGCCGGTCTGGTCGACCCTGATCGACGTCGATGCGCTCGGCAAGACCGAAAAGCAGAGCTGGGTCTGGCACGGCGCCGACTGCCTCGCGCCCGATTACAAGCGCTGCCTCGTCTCCTTGAGCCCCGGTGGCACCGACGCCGACATCGTCCGCGAATGGGATCGCACGACGAAAAGCTTCGTCGATGGGGGCTTTGCGCTGCCGCTCGCCAAGAGCAGCGTAACGTGGGAGGATGCCGACACGCTACTTGTCGCGACCGATTATGGCGAAGGCAGCATGACCGCGTCGGGATACCCGCGCATCGTCAAGCGCTGGACGCGCGGCACGCCATTGTCGACCGCCAGGACGCTCGTCGAGGGCGAGCAAACCGACGTCGGCATCAACGTCTTCGCTTTCATGGACGGCGACAGACGCTGGACGGGGATCAGCCGCAACAAGAGCTTCTACACCAACGACTACTACCTGCCCCACCCTGCCACGCACGACTACCGCACCACCGTCATCCCCGAGACAGCCGACCTCCGCGCGGTGATCGACGGTCAGGCGATCATCTTCCTGAACGACGCGCTCGGCGATTTTTCGGCAGGTTCGCTGCTCGCGCTGCCGCTCGATGCGATGGCGCGCGGCGATCAGGTCGCCTTCGTACCGGTGATGACCCCGACGAAGGCGCAGGCAATCGAAAATGTCGCGGCGAGCAAGCATGTGCTGTGGGTCAAGGCGCTCGACGATGTCGAGGGCAAGCTCTTCGCGCTGCGCCGCGACCAGCCGAACGGCCGCTGGAGCCAGAAGGAGGTGCCGGTCACCGCAAACGCGACGATGGGAATCGCGGGCACGATCGACGACCGCGACATCGCCTTTGTGACCGCCGAGACGATGCTGATGCCGCCGACGCTTTATGCCGTGGGTGAAACCGTCGCGCCGCAGGTGGTGCAGAGCCTGCCCGCGACTTTCGATGCAAAGGAGATGACCGTCGAGAAGCGCTTCGCGACGTCGAAGGACGGTACGAGAGTGCCCTATTTCCTCGTCCGCAAGAAAGGATCGACCGGTCCCGTTCCCGCACTCGTCCATGCCTATGGCGGCTTCCGTTCGGCGCAGACACCGGGGTATCTCACCGGCCAGCCCTATCGCGCCGGACCTCTCGGCCTGTTCTGGGTCGAGGACGGCAATGCCTATGTCCTCGCCAATATTCGCGGCGGCGGCGAATATGGCCCGGCGTGGCATCAGGCGGCGCTGCGCGAGAAGCGCCAGAACAGCTTCGACGATTTGCACGCGGTCGCCGAGGATCTGGTCGCGACGGGGGTCAGCGCCAAGGGCAAGATCGCGATCTCGGGCCGCTCGAACGGCGGCGTACTGGTCGGTGCGGCGATGGAGCAGCGTCCCGACCTTTATGGCGCCGTGATCTCGGGCTCGCCGCTGAAAGACATGAAGCGGTACAACAAGCTGCTCGCGGGTGCGTCGTGGGTCGCCGAATATGGCGATCCCGACGATCCCGCCGACTGGGCCTTCATGTCCAAATATTCACCGTATCAGAACATCCGCAAGGGCGTGAAATACCCGCCGATCTTCCTCTATCTCTCGACCAAGGACGACCGCGTCCATCCCGGCCACGCGCGGAAATTCGCCGCGCGGCTGCAGGAATATGGCAACACGGTCTATTATCACGAATATCTGGAGGGCGGCCATTCGGTCGGCGCCGACCATGCCGAGGACGCGGTGCGCGCCGCGATGCTGCATGCGTTTTTGACGATGGAACTCGTCGAGAGGAAATAGCGGATGTTAGGACCGCTTCCGAGCGTTTGCTGTCGCTCTCTTTTACCGTCACCCCGGACTTGATCCGGGATCCCGCTTGAAATCCAAGCCAGTGGGGGCTTCAAAAAAGCGGGATCCCGGGTCGAGCCCGGGATGACGGAGGGGGATGAAGCAACGTCCGCTTCGCACCCCAAGACTGACATCCAGCCGCGATATATTTGCGGAGGTCCGCCAGCCATCTTCGGCCATCGGATCGATCTCACTCCAAGGCGGCCGGTCGGCGCGGCCCCGGGGGAAACGGAACGGCGGTCACGATTACCGAGTGCGGAGCGCCGCGCTTGTCCCGGGGCCGGCGCCCCCGGTTACCGTTCGATCTTGGTCGCCAATATGACCGATGTCGTCGTGCGTTCGATCCCTTCGAGAAGCCCGACATCGTCGATGAGTTCGTTGAGCTGGATACTGTCTTCGGCTTCGAGCATGGCGATAATGTCATATTCGCCGCTGATCGCGTGGATCGCCTGCACCTGCGACAGCGCCGCGAGCGCCTGTTCCACCTCGCGGTGATAGCGCGGCAATGTCTTGATCATCATATGCGCGCGCACTCGGCTTGCGGCGAAGGCATGGCCCAGCCGCACCGTATAGCCCGCGACGATCCGTTCCTCCTCGAGCCGCGCGAGGCGCGAATAGATCTGCCCGCGCGAGATACCGAGTTCCTTCGCAAGCTGCGCGATCGTCTGCCGCGCGTCGTCGCGCAGCAGGGTGAGCAGGCGTTCGTCGACCTCGTCGAGAGTGACTCCCCCGCTCGCCATCAGTTGGCCAGTTTCTCGTCGGCGAAGATCGCTGTCTCCGGCTTTCCCCCTGCGCTTACCCGACCGCGATACATGCCGAGGTCGTTGATGGCAAAGGCCGCGTGCCCCCCCGGCCCCATCGCGATCAATCCTCCATCGCCGCCGATCGCGCCGACCGCCTTGATCGTCGCGTCGGCGGCGGCATCGAGCGTTTCGCCTTTCCACGCCACGCGGTCACAGACCTGTCGCGCCGCGCTTTCGCGGATGAAAAATTCGCCCGATCCCGTGGCAGACACCGCGCACTGGCCGTTCTTGGCATAGGTGCCCGCGCCGATGATCGGCGAATCGCCGATCCGCCCCCAGCGCTTGCCGGTCATCCCGCCGGTCGACGTTGCGGCGGCGAGATTGCCCTGGGCGTCGAGCGCGACCGCGCCGACCGTGCCGAACAGATGCGTCGGGTCGATCGCGGCCTGCTCGCGTTTGCGCCACGCGAGCAACTGCTGCCAGCGCTCCTCGGTACGAAACCAGCCGGGTTCGACCTGTTCGAGACCCTGTTCGAGCGAAAATGTGTCGGCACCGGCCCCGGCGAGCATGACGTGCGGCGATTTGTCCATCACCGTGCGCGCTAGGTCGATCGGGTGACGCGTACGGGTGACCCCCGCGACCGCCCCCGCCTTCTGCGTCTTTCCGTCCATGATCGCCGCGTCGAGTTCGTTGCGCCCGTCGGCGGTGAACACCGCGCCGCGTCCCGCGTTGAACAGCGGATTGTCTTCGAGAACACGCACGGCGGCGGCCACCGCGTCGAGCGCCGGACCTCCCTTGTCGAGAACCGCGCTTCCGGCGCGCAGCGCCTCGTCGAGCCCGGCGCGATAGGCCCTCTCCTTTTCGGGGCTCAGCGAGCCGCGCTCGATCACCCCGGCCCCGCCGTGGATCGCGAGCGCCCAGCGCGGAACGTCGGCGATCTTGCCCCCTTGCGCGGCATAATTCCGCACGAACACGGGATTGTCGACCTGCCCCGACGGCAGATGGACCACCGATCCCGGCCCGACGCCCGTGACCTTGATCCGCGGCGCGTCGAGCGGGCCGCGCCCGGCGACCGCGCGAAGCGACGATCCGTCGACAACCCACGCATAGCCGTCGGGCTCGGTGGCATAGATGCGCCCCGTCCCGTCGGGTTCGACCGCGAGCGCCGCGCTCTCGTCGACGCCGAGGCCGATCATCGCGGGCGCATCGGCCGGGCGACCGACCTGCGCCTTGGCAAGGAAGGCGAAGAGGCGGCCGAGCCGGTCGCGCTCCTTGAAATGCGTGTCGGTGACGATGCCCTTGAGCAGCGCGAGGTGAAGGAAATCACCCTCGATCGTATTCGCGGGGCCGAGCGGGTCGGCCAGCGCTTCGACGCTGGTGAGGCTGCCGTCGTCCATCGCGCCGTAGAGCTTTTCGCCCTGCATCGCGAGCCCGGCGCTCGTGCCGGCGAGCGGCTTGCCCGCGGCGACATGCGCGTCGAGAATCTCGTTTACCGGCGTGCCGCGCCAGAAGCGGACATAGCGCGACTGGTCGCCGCCGGCGATGAAGATGCCGTCGGCCTTGCGCAGCCGGGCGAGGATTTTTTTGTCGAACGCCTGCGATCGCGCATGAAAGACGAAGATTTCGGTCGACTGGATGCCACCGATCTCGTTGAAGAATTCGTTCCCGATCTCCTTGCCGTAGGAGGCGCTGATCACGACGATATGGCCATTCCCGGCCTTTCCGAAGAACCATTTCATCGAATCGATATTGCGGTCGCCACCGCCCATCAGCAGCAGTCCGCCCGACACCGGCCCCGGCGTCGGCGTACCAAGCTTGCCGAACACATAATGTTCGTAGGGCTGCTCCTTCGCCTCTTTCGCGGCCGCTGCGAGTGGCAGCGCGACAAGGATAGCCAGCAACATTCCCCGCACGAACGATCGCAACATAATCCGGCTTCCTCCCCCTTGGTGGAGGCGCGATGTTACATAATGAACGCAGTGAAAGACAATATGATTTCCCGCTTCGTCATATTGGTTGAAATTTTCGGCGATTTCTGGTCCAGCAGACGTAACATCCGGCCATCGATTGCGTCGCCGGACCAGGACAGGGGGTTGTCAGATGATTATCGGTACACGGTCGCTTCGTATTCTTCTGGGCATCGGCGTTTGCGCGCCCGCGCTGATGACGCCAGCCTGGGCCCAGAACGCGGGCGAAGGCGACCAGGAAATCATCGTCACCGGCTCGCGCATTCCGACGATCAAGGATCAGGGTCCCTCGCCGGTGACCACGATCGATTCGGACACGATCCGCGCCAACGGTTACACCAGCGTTCCCGAGCTGCTCGCGGCGATGACGCAGAACAGCGGCGAGACGCAAAGCCCACAGTCGGGCAGCAGCGCCGATTTCACGCCGGGCGCCCAGCAGGTCGACCTGCGCGGACTTGGTCCCAACCACACGCTGGTGCTGGTCAACGGCCGCCGCATCGCCGACTTCCCCCTTCCCTATATCGGCCGCAGCAACTTTACCGACATCTCGAACATTCCCGTCGGCCTGATCGACAAGGTCGAGATCCTGAGCGGCGCGGGGTCGGCGATTTACGGGTCCGACGCGATCGCCGGCGTCGTCAACTTCAAGATGAAGGAAAAGCTCGACGGCCTGACCCTCGACTATCGTCATGGCCGCACCGAGCATGGCGGCGGCATGTCGCACCGCTTCACCGCGACCGGCGGCTGGTCGTCGGGTCGTTTCAACGTCGTCGGCGGGATCGAATATCTCGACCAGCGCCCGCTGTGGGGCTTCCAGCGCAGCATTCAGGACAGCACCGACGACAGCCCGGTGGCGTCGACGGCGATCGCGCGACGGACCTTTTATCGCGCGGACGAAAATGTCGATTATATCACCCCGCCCGACGGCGCGTGCGATGCCCTCTCCTCGCTCAACGGCGGATCGATCTTCCTCGCCAACCGCCCGCGCTATGGTGACTATTGCGGCAGCAAGACCTCGATCGGCTATGGGACGATCGTCTCGGGCCGCAAGGGCTTCAACAGCTTTGGCACCCTGTCGTACGAGCTGTCGGACAACGCCAAGCTGTTCACCGACTTCCAGTTCGGGATCAGCAAGGTCCGGCTGATGTACGACGTGACGAGCTGGGCGTTCGAACAATCGTCGAGCAGCGCCGACAATTATTTCTTCAATGCCACGACCGGTCAGCTCGAGGATTGGGGACGCCAGTTCACCCCCGAGGAAACCGGCGGGTTCGAGATGCAGCGCAGCAAGCAGACGACCTACAGCATCACGCCGGGCATCCGCGGCAATTTCGGCAATGCCTGGAACTACGAATTGTCGTTCAATTACAGTCGTTATCAATCGACGGTACGCTGGCCGCAGATCATCAACCAGAAGGCAAAGGATCTGTTCCTCGGCCCGCAGATCGGGTTCGACGAGGACATCGGCTACCCCGTTTTCGCACCCGATACGGACCGCCTCTATACCGCGCTCACGCGCGCGGAATATGAGAGCATCTCGGCCGACACCGTGTATCGCCCCTACGCTTGGACGAACAATCTGCAAGCGACGCTGACCAACGGCGAGCTGTTCCAGCTTCCCGCCGGCCCCGTGGGTTTTGCGGCGGTCGTCGAATATGGCAAGCAGGGCTATAATCTGCGCCCCGATCCCCTCGCGCTCACCGACTATTATTACAGCTGGCGCGACAGCGACGGCAAAGGCAAGCGCAGCCATGCGGCGATCGGCGGTGAAATCCGCGTGCCGGTGCTGGAGTTCGTGACGCTGTCGGGCGCCGGCCGTTATGATAATTTCCGCTTCGGCGGCGGCAGCACGGGCAAATTCACTTACAATGGCGGTCTGGAAGTCCGGCCGACGAACAGCATGTTGTTCCGCGCCGCCTATGGCACCGCCTTCCGCGCGCCCGACCTCCATTATGTCTTCACGGGGCCGGGCAATGTCGAAGGCGGCGTCAACGACTATCGCCTTTGCGCCCAGGAGGGCCAGGACATCGAAGATTGCGACTATGCCGACATCGGCGTCGTCGTGAACCGCAACGGCAACCGCGATCTCAAGTCCGAAACCGGCCGCACCCTGACCGCCGGCTTCGTCTTTGCGCCGTCGAGCCGCCTGCATTTCTCGGTCGATTATTTCCGCGTCACGCTCGATAATCAGGTCGACGACCTCAGCCTCGACACGCTCGCGCGCACCGAAGCCGATTGCGCGGCGGGCGATCTCGACGCCAACTCGCCGACCTGTCTCGATGCGTTCGCGCGCATCACACGCTTTCCGAGCAACATCCAGGATGGCCGGATCGCCTCGATCCGTGTGAACCCGATCAACATCTCGCGCGAAAAGACCAGCGGCCTCGACCTCGCGTTTCGCGGCAGCGTGCCGACGGGAATCGGCACCTTCACCCTGTCGCTCGCGCACAGCCATGTGTTCAAGCACACGTACCAGCAATATCCGGGCGACCCGTTCATCAACAAGCTGGCGGCCGACAGCGGCTATTATCTGCCGCGCGACAAGTCGAACGGCAGCCTGTCGTACGAGAATGAGGGCTTCCAGCTCACCTTCTCGGGCGCGCGCCTCGGCACGCTGCCGAATTATGACGAGGCTGCCTGCATCACGGCGAGCTCCCTCTTCAACGCGACGATGCAGTATGATTTCACCGATCATTTCCGCGGCTCGCTGACTGTGCGCAATATGTTCGACAAGATGCCGGTGAAGGACCCGACCTGGTCGAGCTACCCCTATTACAACACCAGCTGGTTCGACAGCATCGGCCGCAGCGTGTTCCTCCAGCTCACTTACAAGCTGGGCGGCTCGGCGCTCTAGAATCGGCAATATGCCGGCCGCCCGAATAGCCGACGGCGGCCGGCACTTTCCTGCGATACCGGAAATAGCGACCTCGCGGCAGCGACGGGAGTGCCGAAAGCAGGACGGATGCAATGCCGCCTTCGAATGCGCAGCCGAGGCAACCGATTTGTCGCAGGCCAGTCCCTCCCAGTTGCAGGAAGCCCCACTAGCCCCGCAGCCCGATGAAACTCGGTGACGGCTCAGCCGGCAGGCCAGGCGAAGCTGAAGCGCAGGCCCGCAACGGTGGCATTGGACCGGCGCGGCTCCCAACCGGGATTGATTACATACTGCAGGTCGGGCTGAATGGTCAGCCAAGGCGTTACACGGTGCGCATAGGTGAGCTCAATCGCAGTCTCCGCGCGGTCCGACCGGGCGTTGTGCCGCGCTGCTTCACGCATCACCGCGTCGCCGCGCCTAGCGTGCGCCACTGCGATACCAAGCTTCCGCGCCTCATTGCCATAGGTCAGGCCTCCGCCCGCATAAGCTCCGATGTCGTTTACGCTGCTGCTCGCTATGCCGATACGCATCCATCCCTCGAGCTTTGCGTCACGATGCGTCGCCAGAGGAGCCTCGATCATCGCATAGGCGCCTTGGCTCACGCCCCGACCCCCTCGAGCAGTATCGATGCGCTCAAAGCGCGGGGTGTAACGCCATACACCTATTTGCGCCTCGCCGCCGCGTGCGAGCTTCCGGTCAACCTCGCCTACCAACAAGGCGCCGGTTGTTCCCGGGAAGCGGAAGGCAGCCTGGCGCGGATTCTTGCGGCTACCCGCAACCGCATCGAACAAACCCAGGCGCGCACTCCAATTCGCGCTTTCGTAGCGAAGCATTATCGCAGTCGCCCCGGCCGGAAAGATGGACGGACCATTTGCGCCTGATTGAGAGAATTCCGGACCGATGCCGTGCGAGCTCCCGACGAAAAGCGAACCGACCGATTGAACGTCGAACTCTGAATTGAGGTCGATCATCCCGAGCTTCACTGACATATCGGCGCTGATCGGCCCCGCGACCCACGCTTCGATCGGGCGCACCGCGCTGTTGCCCTGGACATTGCTGACTGTCTGCCCGTCTCCGACATAGCGGCCCGAGAAATCGGGATTCTGCACAGCCAGCACATCGACAAATATCTCGGCACCGTTCCAGCCAAAGGCTGATCCATGGACCGATATCGTGACATCGGCACGCCCGAGCCAGACGGTCCCCTTCTTTTCACCGCCATCCAGATTGCCGATCACATCGGTCACATAGGATGCACCGAAGTCGACGATTTTGACGGCATTGTCCTTTGCCGCTTCGCTCTGCGCGCAAGCGGCCTCGGGCGTCAGAACCGCGCACGCGAAAAGAGCACCTGCATTGCGCATTTAACCTGCGACGCCTTTCAAGCTTGCAAGCTGATCCACCACCTTGTCCGCTTCGAGGCTCGCAGCCGGCCAGGCGCAATAGTCTGCGGCATAATATGCGCTCGGACGATGGTTACCGGAATCGCCAATCCCGCCAAACGGCATGTCCGAAGAGGCGCCTGTGGTCGGTCGATTTCGGTTAACCACCCCTGCGCGCGCTTCGACGCGAAAGCGCGCCCATAGTGCATCATCGTTGCTGATGAGAGCAGCCGACAAGCCGAAGCGCGTTGCGTTAGCGGCAACGAGTGCTGCGTCGATATCGGGGACACGACGGACCTGCAGCACCGGCGCGAAAATCTCCTCGTCCGGAACGTCCAGCCCTGTCACATCGAGAATCGCGGGGGTTACAAACGCCGCTGGCCGCCCGACCATAGGTCCGAATGCACGGATGACCCGCGCGCCCAGCCCAAGCAGAGTTTCGACCTGTGACGCCGCGCGCTCGGCGGCGACCGCCGATATCAGGGGTCCCATGAAAGGCTCGGGCGCCTCGTCCCACGCGCCGATCCGGAGGCGGTCGGCGAGCGCCGCAACCGCATCGACGATGCTGTCGCCGGCCGCGCCCGCCGGAACGATCAACCGTCGCGCGCACGAACAGCGCTGCCCCGCGGTGATAAATGCCGAGGAAAGGATGATCGACGCCGCAGCATCGGGATCGCCATCCCATGCGATGAGCGGATTGTTGCCGCCGAGTTCGAGTGCGAGCATGACCGCCGGCCGATCGGCGAACAGTCGCCGAAAATGCGCCCCCGCTCCGGCCGATCCGGTAAAGAGCAGCCCATCGATGTCCTCTGCCACCAGCGCCGCGCCAGTGTCTCGCCCGCCTTGGACGAGGATCGCGACATCGTCGGGGACACCCGCCGCATGCAACGCCTCAATCAGCGATTGCCCAACGAGCGGCGTCTCTTCGGACGGTTTGAAGACGATCGTGTTCCCCGCGAGCAGCGCAGGCACGATATGCCCGTTCGGCAGGTGGCCAGGGAAATTATACGGCCCGAGCACCGCCATCACGCCGTGGGGTCGATGTTCCAGCCGCGCGCGCCCGAAGGCGGTTTCGTTTTCGCGCGTTCCGCTACGTTCGGCCATAGCTTTAACCGAAATCGCAACCTTGCCGATCATCGAGGCGACTTCCGTCCGCGCCTCCCACAACGGCTTTCCGGTCTCCCGCGCGATTGCCTCGGCAAGCATCGGCTCGCGTTCGTCAAGCACTTCGGCGTAGCGCCGAAGAACGGCGATGCGCGCGTCCACGTGTTGCCCTGCCCACGCGGAGAACGCCGCGCGGGCGGCCGTCACCGCGCGCGCGCAATCGTCGGCCGACGCGGCGGCACCCTCCCACACGATCTCGCCGGTCGCCGGGTTGGTCGAAACGAAAGCCGCGCTCATGCCGCAATCTCCGCCGTCGCGGTCATCGCAGCGCAGGTTGCGTCGAGCCGCGCGATGACCTCGTCTGCCTCAGCAAGACTCATTATCAGCGGTGGCAACAGTCGGACGATATTGTCGCCGCCGCCGGCGAGAAGCAGCCGCTGCTCGCGCGCTGCCGCAATGAAGGCGCGGTTGTTCGACGCCAGCTTCAACCCGATCAGGAGACCCTTGCCGCGCACTTCGGTGATGATATCGGGCCAGCCGGCGGCAAGTGTTGCAAGGCTTGCTCGCATATGCTCGGCCAGGTTGCGCGCGTGCGCCAGCGTCTCGGGCTTCGCGATTTCATCGAACGCCGCAATCGCGACCGCCATCGCGAGCGGATTGCCCCCGAAGGTCGAACCGTGTCCGCCCGGCTGCATCCCAGACGCCGCCTCGGTCGTGGCGAGGCACGCGGCGACAGGAAGCCCCGATCCGAGCGCCTTTGCGACCGCCATGATATCGGGCTCGGTACCCGGAAACCATTGATGCGCAAACAACCGGCCCGTGCGCCCCATACCGCTTTGTACCTCGTCATAGATGAGCAGTACGCCAGCGGCGGTGCAGGCCGTGCGCAGGTTTTCGAGAAAGGCGTGAGTCATCTCGCGTGCGCCGCCCTCGCCCTGCACCGGTTCGACAATCACCGCGGCGGTAGCCGGGTCGACGATCGCGGCGGCAAGCGCAGCCCCGTCATCGACGGGAAGATTGACAAAGCCCGGCATAGGCGCGCCGAACCCATCGAGGTGAGCAGCATTACCCGCGGCGTTCAATGCTGCATAAGTCCGGCCATGGAATGCGCCGTGGAAGCCAATGATCGTTTGGCGCTGCGCGTCGCCGCGCGCGGCATGATAACGGCGCGCGACCTTGATCGCGCACTCGACCGCTTCGGTGCCGGTGTTGGCGAAGAAGACGGTGTCGGCAAAACTCGCTTCGATCAGCCGCGTCGCCAGCGCGTTCTGCGCGGGCACCTCGAACATGTTCGACACATGCCAGAGCGCGCTACCCTGCCCAACCAGCGCCGCGACGAGCGCAGGGTGGCAATGACCAAGCGCGTTCGACGCGACTCCGGCTACGCAGTCCAGATAGAGCTCGCCGCCTTCGCGGCTGGTAAGCCAGACGCCCTCGCCCTTCACGAAGGACAGCGGCGCGCGCGCGTAAACATTCATGAGCGGGGTGGTCATCATGTTCTCCAAAGGCCGTGCGATCCCGCTCTAAATTCGCAAACCGCAAGCATACAGAAGGAAATGCCGCACATATTCCGAATTATTCGACGATTATCATTCCCTACGGGAATAAGTCCGGGGCGGGCGCTGGCCCGCCCCGGCAGTGGGTGGGGCGGTCAGAAGAACTTTGTCTCGATCGAGAATTTGACGGTTGAGGGAACGCCCTGCGAGAGGAGCAGTCCTCCGGTCGATCCCCAATATTTCTTTCCGCCCACATTTTCGGCGCTGATGCGGAAAGTGGTTTCCACGCCGGCAATATCGGTCGCGTATCCCGCCCCCAGATCGAACAGCGTATAGCCGGGAATGAACGCCTGGTTCAGCGAGTTAATCGCGCGATTGCCGGTGTGGTAAACCGCGCCGTTGATGCTGAGTCCGGGCAGCCAGTCGCGGAAACGATATTCGGTCGCGAGCGAGAAGGTTTGCTTGGCGGCGTTCTCGATCCGGTTGCCGACAATCGTCGGGCTGATCTGCTGGCTTCCATCCGGACCCAGCACCGGGTTACCGGCATTGTCGAAAACGAGCAGTGTCGGCGACCCCGATTTGTATTTCGCATCAAGGAACAGCGCACTCGCGTAGACCGACCAGTCGGGCGTCACGTTGCCGGTAAAACTGAATTCGAAGCCACGATACGAGGACTTGCCATCCTTTACCCATCGATTGGCGCCATTCACGACCGCCGAATCACGGCTGATATCGAAATAGGCCGCTTGGAGCAGCAGTCCGCTCTTCGGCTCCCATTTGATCCCGCCTTCATATTGCGTCGATGCGCTGGGCGGGAGTTGTTCGTTCGCGTTGACCGTGGTGAGCGGCGCAGCGGGAGTCGATTCAAGGCCTTCGATATAGGTGCCGTAAATGCTGATCGACGAGATCGGCTTCACCACCGCACCGAAAGACAGCGAGGTCGGGCTTGCTGAGAAGGTCTTCAGCCCCGTATCGAGACGCTCTTCCTTGTAGTCGGAGATACGAACACCGCCCAATAGCTGCAGCCATTCGCCGATTTCCATGCGATCGAAAATGAATGCGCCCGTATCGGTGATCTGCGTCGGGTTGTTGAGCCCCGGAAGCGGCTCGCCGAGCTGCGGGATATCGTGCGGGTCGGTGATGCTCTGGAGACAGGCCGAACGCGTTGCACCGGCTGGCACGGGCGTTGAGGGAAAGCCCGCACCGAGAAGGGCGCCGGTCGTGTTGCTATAAAAGCAGGTTTGTGCCGTGCTTGCCGACGAACGGTTGGCACGGATATTCTGGGACACGCCGATCAAAAGTTCGTGCTTCACCCCGAAGGTTTCGAACGCACCCGCGATTTCCGCGCGATAGTTCTGGTTCTTGAACTTTGCGACGGGCTGATAACTTATCGAAATCGGAAATTCGCCCACCGGCCCACGGAGCGGGTTCGTATTGGGATTGTTCGGATCAAGCGTGTTGAAATGCCGCCCGCGCTGAACCTGCGACAAGCCGGCGCTCGCGACAAATTCCCAGGACGGACTGAATTTCCAGATCACCTTGCCCAGCAGGTTCGTAGCTTCGGTCCGGTTGGCCGCCCAGTCCGGGCCGAAATTCGTGTGAGGATCGATGAGTGCGGGAAGCGCGATACCCGTATCGGGGTTGTCGACCGTCAGGACAGGCGTTCTGATGAAGCGATAAATACCCGGCTCGTTCACCTTCTTGAAGATGTGTTCGCCATCGATCTGAAAGGTCAGCGTATCGGTCGGCTTGATATCGAAGGCGCCGGCGAGCACGGTCCGTGTGCCCCTGGTATGGTCGATGCCCGAGTCCGGACGATCGTACACGGCGTTGATACGATATCCGAGGATGCCCGTGGTGCCGCCGAAATCGACATGGCCGCCGATCCGGCCGTGGCTGTTGCCGAAGATCTTCATCGCCAGCAGCGGACTCTGCGTCGGCCGCTTCATCGTCAGATTGATGATACCCGACGGCGTCGTAAACCCGTAATAGAGCGCCGAAGCGCCCTTCAAGGCTTCAACGCGTTCCTTGTCCTCGAGCGGCAGGTCGGTCAAATTGATGATCGGCAGCGTGCCGTTGAGGCGATAATTGCCTCGATTTTCCACGTCGATGCCGCGGATCGCGAGGTTATTGTAAACGGTCGGCGAAGTTTGCGAGGTCGTCACGCCGGCGGTGTTACGGAGCGCATCAATCAAACTGCTCGCCTGCTGGGTATCGAGAACATCGCGCGGGATCACCGCGATGGTGAGTGGCGTGTCGAGTTGCTTTGCACCGCGGAAGCTGCCCACCTGGACCAGTTGGGTACCCGTGCGGTCGGCGTTTACGACGATTTCGTCGAGCACCGGTCCCCCGCTTTCCGCGGCGGCTTCCGCTTCCTGCGCGAAAGCCAACGAAGGCGCCATTGCCGCGCTCAGCGCGGCCCCCGTAAAGAGCAATGTTTTATGCATTTTAATCATGATAACTTCCCTCCAAAATGTTCCGGACCCTGACTAGCGGGAGGATTTCCTGATTTTCCCCGCCAAAACCCTCACAAATCGCACAATTGGAAAATCCTGTCTTGTGAACAATCCGCATGTAAGTATGATTCATGCTCATGAACGAGCACGCCCGCCGCTTGCTGCCGCCAATGGCCGCCCTTCACAGCTTCATGGCCGCCGCGCGCCACGGCAGCTTCTCCAAGGCGGCCGTCGAAATCGGCCTCACCCAAAGCGCGGTGAGTCGGCAGGTCGCGACGCTCGAGGACTGGCTCCAGACCTCGTTGTTCGACCGCGCCGGCCGTCGCGTCCAGCTCAGCGCCGACGGCCGCGCCTATGCCGATGCGATCGGTCCGGCCCTCGCGGCGATTCGGGTCGCAACGGCGCGGGCGCTCGCCGAACCGGCCGAAACCGCGCTGCGTATCGCGACGCTGCCGACCTTCGGCATGCGTTGGCTCGCGCCGAGGCTGGGGCAATTGACCCGCGACATGCCCGAGCTGGTGATCGAGTTCGCCGCGCGCAGCCACGAGTTCGACTTCGAGGACGAAAGGTTCGACGCGGCAGTCCATTACGGCCTGCCAACCTGGCCTGGCGCCGAGCATGACCTGCTGTTTCGCGAGCGAGCCATCCCCGTGATCGCTCCGCGCCTGCTCGACGAACATCCGGTCACCGCGCCGCGCGATCTGCTTCATTTTCCGCTTCTCGTTCAGGCCGAACGCCGCGATGCGTGGCGACTGTGGCTGCATCATATGGGGGTGCCGGTCGACGGCATGATCGCAGGGCCGACTTTCGAACATTTCCTGATGCTCGCGCAGGCCGCGGTCGCGGGCGCAGGCGTCGCCCTGCTCCCCAGCTTCATGATCGAACCCGAACTCGAATCGGGCGCGCTTGTCTGTCCGTTCGACCAAGCGGTGGTCGGTGAAGCGGCCTATTATCTTGTCTATCCGGCGGAGCGCTTGAACAGTCCGCTGTTCGCGCGGCTGCGCGAGTGGATCCTCGCCGAAGCGGCAGGGCAAGGCTGATTGCCGCACGATCATACGCCCATGTCCAATTGAACCGGCGACGAGCGGAGTTGCTCGCCGCGATCGGCGCCAAGCGCCCGGACGACATCGTCGCTCAGCGCGATCTCGCCCGGAGCGGGCCGGGCCGCCGCCAGGGTGACACGGAAGCGGTCGAGATCGCCGGTGCAGATCAGGTAGTCACGCGCGCCGGGCACAAAATTGGACGAGAGCGTCACCGGCAGACCGCAACGCGACAATCGCACTGTCGCGATCTGGTCGCGGTCGCAATGCACCTGCGGCCCGACGTCGAACACGTCGACATAGCCTTCGTAGCGGAAACCTTCCTGCACCAGCATCGCCCTTGCCGGCGCACTGGCATCGTGCGGGCGACCGATAACGGCGCGTGCCTTATCGGGGAGCAGATCGATATAGACCGGATGCTTGGGCAGCAGTTCAGCGATGAAATCGGCGCCGCGCACTGCGCTCAGCCGGTCGGCGGTCGCGAAATCCATGTTGAAGAAGCGCGCGCCGACTGCATCCCAGAACGGATTGCGTCCATCGGCATCCTGCCAGCCGCGCATTTCGGCCATGAGGAGCGGCGCGAACAGGTCGGGCCGCGACGCGACGAGCATGTAGCGCGCCCGCGCGAGCAGCCGCCCTGCCCCGCTGCCCTTCTCGCTCGGCCGCACCGCGAGCGTTCCGACCTCGGTCGTGCCGGTATAGTCGTTGGCGAGCGTCAGCATCTCGACGTCGCAACTGGCGCCGACGGCCTGGCTGCGCTGGACGAGACGGATGCGCTTGTAAGAAAAGAAGCCGAACGGCGCGCCAACCGACGGATAGAGCGCCGAAGTGCCGAGCAGCCGGCCCTCGGCATCTTCGAGAACCAACATATAATGCGCATCGGCGCGCTCGATATTGCCGGCAAAGCTCGCGACCGACCGCTCGACCTTTTCGGCGAGCGCTTCGCGGTCGGCGGGCAGCGTCGTCATCCCGGGTCCGAGGGTCTCGGCAAGGTCGACAAGCGCCGCGAGATCGCGTGTTTCGATTGGCCGGACAACACGCATCACGCGCCCTCCGCCATCGCGGGCATATTCACGGCGCTATTGCGCTTTCGGAGCCGCGACGTCCGCGAAAACCACAGCCAAAGCCCGCTGACCGAAAGCCCGGCAAGCGACAGGCCCGTAATCACCATCAAAAGCCGGGTAGCGGTGCCCCCGAACATTCCGGAATGGAGCGTGATCAACCAGTCGACGATCTCGGTCCCCACGGGCAGCGCGCCCGACACATAGTGGCCGACGTCGCTGCCGTCGTAGCGGTTATAGTAGATTTGCTTGGCGCCCTCGGCGCGGACGGTGAGATCGCTTTCGAGGAAGATCGCCGCAACGCGGCCTTCATCCGAAAAGCGGATCTGGCGGAGCGCGGTCGCGCCATATTCGGCGCGCGCCTTGGCGACGAGACGATCGAGCGGAACCATCGCCGCGCCCGGCTGTGCGTGAACTTTCGGCGCCGGCTTGTCGGTCACCGGGGTGACGGTCTGCAGCACATTACGAAAGCCGGGTTTCCATACCATCAGCACGCCGGTGGTCGCCGACATGACGAGCACCACCGCGGCGATCGCGCCGCCCGCCCGGTGGAGGGTCCGCCATTTGAGGTCGGCGCCTCGATCCGTGACGACCTTGAATCCCTGCTTCAATCGTTTGCGTCCCGGCCACCAGACGATCGGGCCGACGAGCACGAGGAACAGCAGCCCCAGCCCTTCGATCCCGACGATCGTCTCTCCGACCGGGCCTGCGAGCAGGCTGTCGTGGACGAGGAAAATCCATTCGCCCGGCCATGACGCGAGCGACCCGTCGCGCACGATCGCGCCGCGATAGGGATCGACTGCGGTCAGCCAGCGCGTGCCGTCCTTCGCGACCAGCTTGAACAGCACCGCGCCGTCATCCCACGCCGAAAATTCGGCGCGGTTGATCGTCGCTCCCTCGTGGCGCGCCTCGACGGCATCCATGAGCACCTGTACCGGCACGCGCGTGGCGACCGGCTCCACGACCAGTGCCGGATGGATCAGGCGTTCGATTTCATCGCGAAAGACCAACGATGCGCCGCTGAGCCCCTGCACCGTCAGCAACAGTGCGAGGGTGAGGCCGACCCAGCGATGAAGCTTCAGCAGCCGGGGCTTCCATGCCTTCATCGTGCGCTCGCGTAAATCTTGACGAGGCGGTGGAGGAACTGGCGTGCGTCATAGAGCGACTTCACGCGCACGCGCTCGTTGAGCCCGTGGACACCATTGCCGTCCGGATCGACAAAAATCGCGGAAATGCCGTAGGTCGGGATACCCGCCGCCATCAGGAAGCGGCCATCGGTCGCCCCGGTGCTGAGGTTCGGTATCACCGGCACCCCTGGCCACATTTCGGCAACGAGCTTTTCGACCGGCTTCATGATTTCGGGGGTCAGCGGCGGCGGAGCGGAGACCGGGCCGGGCTCGTCGGCGAGTGTGATCACGATCCGCGGATCGGCGACAACCTCCACCAGCGTCTTGTGGATTGCGTCGATCGAGGTACCCGGCAGGATGCGGCAGTTGATCGTCGCCTGCGCGCGCTGCGGCACCGCGTTCGGCGCGTGCCCGCCCGTCACCAGCGTGTTGGTGCAGGTCGTGCGGATCATAGCGTTCCACACAGGATCGGCCTTGCTTAAAAGGTCGAGCGCGGCGGCATCGTCGGCGCCCGAGCCGACAAGGCGCATCGCATCGCCCTTCGCGCCCGGATAGAGCGGCGCCGAACGCGCGAAGAAATTGCGCACCGCATCGCCCGGCATCGCCGGAAAATGATAATTGCCCGTCCGTGCCAGCGCTTCGGACAGGCGGGTGATCGGATTGTCGGCGTGCGGTCGCGCGCTGTGGCCGCCCGGTCCGCTCGTGACGAGGGTGAAATCCTGGTAGATTTTCTCGCCCGCCTGAACGCCGAAAGTGCGCGGCACCCCCTTGTCGTCGAGCCAGCCCTTGCCGCCCTCGTTGATCGCAAAACCAGCCTTCAGCGTCTCGGGCTCGGTAGCGAGCAGATATTCGACCCCGTCGAAGGTCGCGTCGGTTTCCTCACCGCACGTCAGCGCGACCTTGACCGTGCGGCGCGGTTTGAATTTTTCCTCGCGATAGCGGACCAGCAAGTCGACGAAGATCGCGGCCATCGCCTTGTCGTCGATTGCACCGCGCGCGAAGAAATAGCCATCCTCCTCGACCAGCTTGAACGGGTCGCGCTCCCAATCCTCGCGCTTCGCCTCGACGACATCGATATGCGCGACGAGGAGGACAGCCGGCGCCTTTGGATCGCTGCCCGGAATTTCGCCGACGAGATTGCCGAACTTGGGGAACTTCTCGGGCACCACGACGCGGAACTGGCTTTGGGAATAGCCTGCGGCCACGAGTCGCGCCTTCATCCGGCCCGCCGCGAGTGTGCAGTCGCCGTTCGAGAGCGAGGTGTCGGTCTCGATCAGTTCCTTGTAGGTTTCGCGGAAGCGGTCGCGGCCGGCGTCGGCCTGCGCATGTGCCGATACGGACGACACCAGACAAGCAGCGACCACCGCGCGGGACAATGAGGTACGGATGACGCCAAATGGACGCACGAAAAATTCCCTCCCTGAAGGTCCAACAAGACTGTTATGCGGGCTGCGCCCCGCGCTCGCCCTTGATGGGCGATGTTTGTGAGAGGGAGCCTATGCCGGCTTCCTGTCACAGCGCTGTCACGTTGCAGCGAGGCTATAATATCGTGTCGGAGATACGCTGTTCTGCGGAGGGGACCGGAAAACCGACGGTGACGCGGAGTCCCGGCAGGGTTCCGCGATCGGCGAGTTCGACCGTCGCTCCCAGGCTGCCGGCGAGCGCGCGGACGATAGCAAGGCCCAGCCCGCTTCCTTCGCGCTCGCGGCCGGGCGCCAGTCGTCCGAATCGCTCGAACGCAATCGCACGCGCGTCGACCGGGATGCCGGGGCCTTCGTCCTCGATGACCACGGCGCCGTCGCCGCGCACCGTCACCGTCACGATGCCTTGGTCGCGGTTGTACCGGATCGCATTGTCGACCAGATTGCGGATCAGTTCCCCCGCCAGGTCGGGTTGGGAGAGGATCACGACCGCTTTGTCGGGGGCCTCGAAGTCCAGGTCGACGCCCGTTTTCACGGCCAGCGGTGCATGCTCGACGCTCGCGGCGCGTGCAATTTCGACAAGATCGACGCGCGCGCGAAGGTCCGGCTCGCCCTCGCGCGCGCCCTCGGCACGGGCGAGCGCGAGAAGCTGGGTGAGCAGGCGCTGGAGCCGTCCCGTCGCCGCGTCGATGTCGGCGAGCGACTGCTGCGCGGGCCCGGGCGGCAGCTTTGCCGACCGCAGCGCCGCGACATGCGCGCGCAAAATCGAGAGCGGCGTGCGCATCTGGTGCGACGCATCGGCAGTGAATCGGCGTATCCCCTGCATCGCAGCGTCGAGCCGGCCGAGCAGGCCGTTGAACGCGCCGACCAGCCCGCGCAGCTCTACCGGGACATAATCGAGCGGCAGCGGGGTGAAATCGGCTTCGCGCCGCGTTCCCATCGCGCTCAGCACGCGCTTCAAGGGCGCGAGCCCCCAACGCACCGCAAGCGGCAGCAGGCCAAGCGAAACGGCGATCAGCAGCAATTCGAGAATGGCGAGCGCGACGAGCATGCGGTCGCGCAGCGCGTGGCGTGCCTCCAGCGTCTCGGCGACTTCGACGATGACGGGTTTGTCGATGCGCGGAACCTTGCGCGCAACCGCAGCGATGCGAATGCGATAGTCGCGATACTGCGCATATTGGAACACCATCTCGCCGTCGTCGTCGGGAAGCTTCTTCATCCGCGGCAGATCGGGATAGCCTGTCAACAGCTCGCCGTTCGCCCACACGCTGTAATAGACATTATCGCGTGCGTCATTTTCCAGCATGCCGAGCGCCGATGCCGGCAGGTCGAGCGTCACTTCCTCATTTTCGAGAGCGAGCGTCTCGGCTATCGCGCGTGCCGAGGCGCCGAGGAGGCGATCGTTCACACCCTCGACCACCTCGTTGATCGTCACCGCGCCGCCGACGCCGAGCAGCAGCGCGAGCGCGGCCAGCGGAAATCCCATCCCCACCATCATTCGGCGTGTGATCGAACTGACGCGCCGCGTGGACCCGGGGTCTGAGCTCATGACCCTATTCGTCTTCCATCAGGTAGCCGAGACCGCGCAGCGTGCGGATCGTCGGGCCATCGGGCTCGAGCTTCTTGCGCAGCCTCGCGATATAGACCTCGATCGCATTGGGCGCGACGGGTTCGTCATAACCGAACACTTCGGACGCCAGCCGGTCCTTCGACACCACCTGCCCAACGCGCGAGAGAAGGCGTTCGAGAACGACCCATTCGCGGCGACGAAGATCGAGATCGCGCCCATCGACGCGCGCGATATGGTGCGAGCGATCGAATTCGAGCTTGCCGATGCGGATCACCGGTGCGGGGTCGACCTGAGGCCGCCGCAGCAACGCGCGGATCCGCGCCGCCAGTTCGCGCGGTTCGAAGGGTTTGAGCAGATAGTCGTCGGCGCCAAGGTCGAGTCCGCGCACCCGGTCGTCGATCTCGTCACGCGCGGTCAGGATCAGCACCGGGGCATGGCACCCCTTGGCGCGAAGCGACTTCAGCACGTCGAAGCCCGACATGTCCGGAAGGCCGACATCGAGTGTAATGATCGCATAGGGTTCGTCCGATGCCATCATCAGCGCCGACGCTCCGTCGGGGGCGGGATCGACCGAATAGCCCTCCGCGGTCAGCGCCGCGACCAGGCCGCGCGCCAGCGGAGCGTCGTCTTCAATCAATAATATGCGCGCCATTGCGTTGATCCGTGACAGCCCGTTGACAGGTTGACCATGTTTCCCTTGGCCATAAACATAAGCGAAACCGGGGAGAATAAAACGTGGCGCATCTCGCCAAGCGAAGGAAATTCGTGGCAACGGTCCTGCTGGCGCTTGCCGGTCCGACGTTCCTGATTTCCGCGGCCAGACCGCTGAGCGATCCGCCGAAAGGCTATCCGCGCTCGTATCGCGCGATCATGGACGCCGCGCGCGCCGAGCGAACACTCGTCATCTATTCGACCACCGACCGGCGCGAAGCCGCCGGACTGCTCGCCGCGTTCGAGAAACGCTACCCCTTCGTCCGCGTCGATTATCGCGAAATCACCACGGCGACGCTGCACAATCGCGTCATCGCCGAGGCGCGCGCGAAGCGCCCGGGCGCCGACCTGCTGTGGAGCGCTGCGATGGATTTGCAGACCAAGCTGGTCAACGACGGCTATGCACAGGCCTATGCCTCGCCGGAAAAGCCCTATCTGCCGCCGTGGGCCGTGTGGAAAAACGAGGCGTGGGGCACGACCGCAGAGCCGGTTGTCTTCGCCTACAACCGCAAGCTCGTGCCAGCCGCAGATGTGCCGCGAACGCACGCCGACCTGACACGCCTGCTGCGCGCCAAGGCGCGTTTCTATCGCGGCCGCATCGCGACCTTCGATCCCGCAAGGTCGAGCGCGGGCTATTTGTTCCTCAGCCAAGATCTTCAGGTCAGCCGCGATACGGTGCCGTTGATGGCCGCCCTCGGACGCGTCAAGGTCGCGACCTTTCCGACCAGTTCCGAAATGCTCACGCGCCTCGGCGACGGGAGGCTCGCCTTCGTCTATAACATGATCGGCTCCTATGCACTCGAACGCCAGTCGCACGATGCGAATATCGGCGTCGTGATGCCAAGCGACTATACGCTGATCATGTCGCGCATCGCGATCATCCCCGACCAGGCGCGCCACCCCAACGCCGCGAAGCTGTTCCTTGATTTCATGCTGTCGCGTGAAGGGCAGGCACAACTGGCCTATCGCTATATGACCCCGGTCCGTACCGATGTTCGTACCCGTGCCGGTGCCCGCGCGCCCGCCAGCGCTGCCCGCGCGCTGCGTATCGGCCCCGCGCTCATCGCCAATCTCGACCAGATGAAACGCCGCCGTATCCTGAGCCAGTGGCACACCGCCGTCGGCACACCCCAAAAATAGCGGCGACCGCCTCATCCGGCGTGGAGCGGAAAGAGGCCGGTCAGCAGACATGTCGCCATGAAGACAAAACATGCGCCGACCGCCCAGCGGAAGATATATTTCTGATGATCGCCAAGTTCGATTCCGGACATGCCGACAAGCAGATAGGTTGAAGCAACGAGCGGGCTGAGCAGGTGGATTTGCTGACCCACCAGAGAGGCGCGCGCCATCTCCATCGGCGTCACGCCATATTCGGCTCCGGTCCCGGCCAGCACGGGGAGCATCCCGAAATAGAAGGCATCGTTCGAGATCAGGAAGGTGAACGGCATCGACAGGAGCGCGGTGATTGGCGCCATATAGGGGCCGAGCGCATCGGGGATCACCGCGATGACCGAGCTCGCCATCGCGTCGACCATCTTTGTCCCCGACAGAATGCCGGTGAAAATGCCTGCGGCGAACACGAGGCTGACCGTCGCCATCGCATTGCCGGCGTGCGCCGCGATGCGCTCCTTCTGTTGCTGGAGATTAGGATAATTGACCGCCGCGGCGATCGCGAAGGCGCCCATGAACAGGATGACCAGCGGGATCGAGCCGCCGATCAGCATGCCTAGCAACGTGAGCGTCAGCGCGAGGTTGAACCAGAAGAGTCCCGGGCGGCGATGGTCGCCGTCCATCTGCTCGCGAATGACTTCCTCGCCCGTCGCTTCTTCGTCAACTGCGTCAGCCGGCAATTTCGCGAGACGCGTACGCTCGCGGCGCCCGAATATCCACGCCACGAACAGGACCCAAATCGCGGTCGTGGCCATCGCGGGGATCAGCGACACGAACAGCTCGCGCGGATCGACCCCGAGCGCGAGTGCGGCGCGCGTCGTCGGCCCACCCCATGGCACGATATTCATCACCGCGACCGACATCATGATCAGGCACGCCATGATCCGGACATCCATCTTCATATGGCGGTATAGCGGAAGCAGTGCCGAAACGGTGATCATATAAGTCGTGGTTCCGTCGCCATCGAGCGCGACGATCAGTGTCATGACGGCGGTACCGATGCAGATGCGCATCGGGTCGCCATGGACGATGCGCACGATTGTTTTGACCAAAGGGTCGAAAAGCCCGACGTCGATCATCAATCCGAAATAGAGGATCGCGAAGAGCAACATCACGCCTGTCGGCGCGAGGTCGCGGACGCCCGCCAGCATCATCTCGCCGAGTCCGGCCCCGAAGCCCGCGATCAGTGCAAAGATCGTCGGCACGACAATCAGTGCGATGAGCGCGGACAGCCGCTTCGTCATGATCAGCGTCATGAAGGTTGCGACCATCAAAAATGCCAGAAGTGTCAGCATCATCCCCGTCTCGATTACAGACGCCTGCTTCGTCGTGCGCCTTGTTCATGCCTTGACTAAATGCCGATGCCTGTCACGCCGCTGTCACGCCAACGATCATCGCTTTTCGTAATATTTCCAATGGATTGCATCCCGATAGCGAACGCCCCCAGCACCGCAGGCGCCGACGAAGGGAAATCGGATGCCGGTGTCAGGTCCAGCACCGTCACTTCGGTTCGTCAGCCAATCCGCGCCTTCAGCGTAGGCAGCCGCTCCTCGGCGGAGTTGAGGTTGACGCTTCGATCGACCGTGACCCCGTCTCCGGCGAACGTGCAAACAAGCGTGTCGCGAAAGGCTGTCTCGACGAACTGCCACGTCATTTCGAGCGTCTGCGGCGACGTCCAGCGCGCGCCGGCAACGACGCGCTGGCTCGGAGGGCGATATTCATGGTGCAGCCGGTGGCCGGTCATGCTCGTGTCCTGCTCCAGATATTCGCCGAAGCCCGCAGTCACGCTATGCTCGCCATGCTCGTCGCGCATCCGGTAGGTGCAGGCGTCGCCCGAAAAATCGAACGAGAACCACTCGACGCCCTGGTCGTTCGCTTCGACTTGCAACTTCTTGCCACCGATGTCCGCCGGCGCCGCGAAGTTGATCGACTTCAGCGGCGGCAGCAATCGCAGTCCCGAGGTCTTGCGTTGCAACACCACCGCCTCATGATCGGCAGGCAGCTTGTCGGCCGCAAACGCCGCCGGGAAATGTTTCCAGATAAGGGGCTTGATCTTCTTGCTGCCCTTGATCGCCGAGAAGAGCGCAAGCACGGCATTATGCTCGGGAAAGACGATCGACATCTGGCTGAACAGCCCGAGCGCGAGATAGGCCTTCCCCGGCCCCATCCACCATTGATAGCCATAGGCGCCGTCGGCATCGCCCGGCGTCTGCTCGGTCGTCGCCTCGCGTACCCATTTTTCGGAGAGGATTCGGTGGCCGTTCCATGTCCCGCCACTCGCGTGCACCGCACCGAGCTTGATCGACGCCGCGGTGTTCCAGGTGAGGCCATTACCGCCGGGGCTGACCCCGCCGGGGCTCGTGTCCCAATGCCAGCGGTCGATCTCCATCGGCTCGAAAAAGCGCGGCTTCAGATAATCGGCCATCGCCTCGCCCGTCGTCTTGCTGATGATCGCCGACAGCATGAAACTGGCGGCGCTCGTGTACTGGAAGTGCCCGCCCGGCTGATGGACGACGGGAATCTTGAAGAATTCGGCCGCCCACGGCGTGTCGATCGGCCGCCATGCCGAACCCGACGTTTCGACATTGTGCCCGCACTGCATCGTCAGCAGATTGCGCACCGTCATGGCGCGCATGTTCTCGCTCGCATCGGCCGGCACATATTCGGGAAAGAAGGAAACGACCTTGTCGTCGAAGCCGAAGCGCCCTTCCTCGATCGCAAGGCCCGTAGCGACTGCGGTCACGCTCTTGGTCAACGAATGAGTGATGTGGATTCGGCCCGGCGAATAGGGCCACCACCAGCCTTCGGCAACAACGTGGCGGTTACGCATCAGCATGAAGGAGTGGAGTTCGAGTCCCGCGCTTTCGACGTCGGCGAGGAAGGCAAGGATCGCGTCGGAGGAGACGCCCTGCGCTTCGGGCGTGCTGCGCAGCAGGCCGTCCTTATAGAAATCGGGTTGGACCGGCCCGACGCCCGGAACCGCAGCCGACAAGCGGCCGGGTCGTAGGGCGCAGCCGCCAAGCATCACGAACGCGCTCGCGCCCATTACGAGCTGCCCGGCCCGCCGCCGCGTCATATTCATATCTCTCATCCCCTCACTCCATTTGCAGAGCCTTTATCACATCGTGCGGCCACCGGCTGTCACCACGCTGTCACAGGACGAACGCGGCCCAAATGGATCGATCGTGAGTAGCGACGCTTCGGCCGATGCAGCCGGGCCTGCCGATGATCGCGACGGCAATCGGTACCTTTGTGCAGGACGCGACCCGAGCGGCGATTGCGGGAGGCCTCACCGCGCTCGCGTCGGCGCCTGCCGCGAATCTAGCGCGCAACCTCCATCGCGCGGTCCTTCGACTGCCACGCGCGGTCGATATGCTTGCGCAGAAAATCGGCAGTGTCTTCGCGGCGGTCCGCCGCGAGCATGTCGAGCAACGCGATATGCTCCTCGCATTGTTCCTTCAGCCGCCCGCGCCCCCCACCGACGCGATATTCCATCAGCCGCCGCAATCGGTTGATCCGGCGCAGCGCGTCGAGGAAAAAGGCGTTGTTGGACCAGGATACGATCGTTTCGTGGAAGTTGGCGTTGATTTCGAACAATCGCGTTCGCGGCAAGGTGAACATGGCACCGTCGAGCAAGTTCTGCTGCTCGGCGCGCGCGTTGCGCAGCGCGACGGGATCGACCTCGAACGCGGGTTGCAGAATCGCCTGCGATTCGATCACCGCACGGAATTGATAGGCCCGGGCATAGGCCTCGCCCGAATTCAGCGTCGATCCGAACAGCCAGCCGTGTCCGGGCAGGCGCTCAACCCACCCCTCCTCTGCGATCTGGCCGAGCAAAAGCTGCAAGCGACTGCGGGTGACGCCATAGCGGCGCATCAATTCATTCTCGCTGATCCGGTCGGGCAGCCGGCCCGACAACCGGTCTTCCGCGATCTGGAAATAGAGCTGTTCCTTCTCTCCATCCACGGGTGGTGCCGGCGTGGGTGACGGGAGATGACCGATCGGCTTCGCGACGAAATAACCGCGGTGCGGTTCGCTGTAGACGATGCCCGCCTCGCCAAGTTCCTTCAGCGCCGCGCTCACCGGTGCGCGGGAAACCCGGAGCATGTCGGCAAGCTGCTGCGCGCCGAGATGATAGCCGGCGGGCAGTCTCTGCTCACGAATATGCTCGACGATGGCA
>JAEWIL010000074.1 GCA_023387085.1 Pseudomonadota bacterium
CGCCGCGAGCGCGGGCAGCCGACGGTGACCGCACTCGACGGTGCCGACCGCTTCAGCGTTGCAACCCACATGCGGGGCGACGTAGCGGCGCCGCTGATCTACACCGCGACCGTGCTCGACTGGCTCAGCATCGACCGCGACAGATATGACATCGTCGCGGTCGCCGGCAATTCGATGGGCTGGTACAGCGCGCTGGCGCTTGGCGGCGCGGTGTCGGTCGAGGACGGCTTTCGCATCAGCAATGCGATGGGGCTCAACAGCCAGACGCACGGTCCCGGCGGACAGATATTGCTCCAGATCGTCGACGAGGACTGGCGGCCAGTGCCGGGGCTGCGCGAAAAGCTCTTCGCGTTGGTCGCCGACATCGCGTCGCGCCCGGGGCATGCGCTCGCTCTGTCGATCGATCTTGCCGGGATGCTCGTCCTCGCGGGTAACGAGGCAGGCCTCGCCGCGCTGCTCGCCGAAGCGCCGCCGACGCCGGGGCGCGACCCGCTGCGCCTTGCCGGGCACGGGCCGTTCCATACGCCGCTGATGTTCGGCAGTTCGGACAAGGCGAAGGCGGAGCTGCCCGCCTTGCTCTTTGGCCCGCCAACGGTCCCGATGATCGACGGCCGCGGACATATCTGGCGTCGTTTCGCGAGCGATCCGGCGGCCGAATGGGATTATACCTTCGGCCACCAGATTCTGGCGCCTTATGATTTTGCGCTGTCGGTGCAGGTGGCGGTCAAGGAATTCGCCCCCGATGTCATCATCCTGCCCGGCCCCGGCGATACGCTGGGCGGCGCGATCGCGCAGTCGTTGACCGGTATCGAATGGCAGGGGATCAGGGGCAAGGCCGATTTCATGGCGCGGCAGGCGATCGACCCGATCCTGCTGTCGATGGGCCGCGCCGAGCAGCGCGCGCTGGTCACCGGATAATATCCTCGGCGGAGGAAATTGGAACCGGCGGAGGTGGAACATCCTCCGCCGGCCCCGCTTGGGATCCGCAGCCAGGTGGGGACGGCTGCGAGCGCGAACGGCGACGCCGATGGGGACCAACGCAAAGGCGGCGACCGTTCATCTCCCTTATAGGCGGATGCGCGCGGCGATGGCCGTCGCTGCCGCGCTTCATGCGCCGAAATGGAGAGGATTGCCGGGTGTGCGTTCGGCGGTGAAGGCGAGACGGAGCAGCTCGGCGACGCTTCCCGCATCGGTGCGGCGCATGATGTTGGCGCGGTGGACCTCGACCGTGCGCGGGCTGAGGTCGAGCCGGCGCGCGATCGCCTTGTTACCGAGCCCGGCAGCTATGGCCTCCAATATGTCTCGCTCGCGCGGGGTCAGCGCCGCGAGCCGCGCCTCGGCTTCGCGATGCTGCGCGAGGGCGACCTGTCGTGCCTGCCAGCCCGCGACCGCGTCGTCGATCGTCCGGCGGACGAGCCGCGGGTCGAGCGGCGCGGACAGCAGATCGTGCGCGCCGCCGCGCAGGATCGCGCGGCTTTCGGCGATCGTCAGGCGGCTTGCCGCGACAAAGGCGGTGATGTCGCTTCGTCCGCGGATACGCTCGAGCAAGGCTTCGCCACCTACACTGCCCGGTTGGTGCCAGTGAAAGAGCAGGATCGCGCAGTCGTGGTCGGCGCCCGCCTCGATCCACGCCCCGCTGTTCGCGAAACTGCGGACGATCCGTCCGGGACGGTCGGCGAGGACGCGAAAACAGGCCGCACGCTCGACCGCGTCCGGCAGGATCAGATGGATATGCCCCCCGTTTTCACTCACGCGCCAAGGTTGGAGCGGATCGGACGGTCGGGCCAGCGCGGTCGTATCGGCTTTGGCGTCAATCCGAAGCGATCGGCAAGTGCAGGGTGACGACCATGCCATGCGGATCGGCGCGCGCGATCTCCATCCGCCCGCGATGCATGTGCGCGATTGTCCGGGCAAGTGACAGGCCGAGGCCGGCACCCGACCCGCCGCGCGCGGGGTCGAGGCGGACGAAACGCCTGGTCGCCTCTTCGATCCGGTCCTCGGGAATGCCCGGTCCGTCGTCGGCCACCGACACGCTGACCTCGTCCCCGCTTCCCCGCGCCGCCGTAAGCTGGATAGACCGGCCTCCCTCGGCATATTTGAGCGCATTGTCGATCAGGTTCGACAGCGCGCGGAGCAGCATCTCGCGATGCGCAAGGACCTCGACATCCGCGGGCGCCTCGACATGGATCGCAAAACCCTCGTCCTCGGCGAGCGGGCCGTAGACCTCGGCAAGGTCTTCGACCAGCGAGGCGATCGCGAAGCGCGCGAACTGGCTGCGACCGATGCCAGCCTCGGCGCGGCTGATTTCGAGCGCGGTGTCGAGCAGGCGGTGCAGGCTGTCGGCTTCGTCGATCGCGCTCGCGAGTGCAGCAACGGAATTTTCGTCGCGCGCGCGGCCCAGCGCCTGTTCGAGCGTCGCTTTCATGCGCGATACCGGGGAACGGAGGTCGTGTGCCATCGAATCGGTGACCATGCGCAGCTCGCCGACGAGCGCCTCGATACGTTCCAGCATCGCGTTGATCGACACGCCGAGCCGGTCGAACGCGTCGCCGGTCTCGTCGCGCACGACGCGCGCGTCGAGCTTGCCGCCGGCGATCGCCGCGGCGGCGCGGGCGAAGACGTCGACGCGCCGCGCGAGGATCCAGGCAGCGAGCGCCGCGACGATCGCGGCGAGCAGGATCCCGGCGGCGAGCGCATAGAGAAAGGCGGCCTGACTCGCGCGGGCGAGTTGCTCCTGTGCCTCGAGTACCTCGCCGGTGAGCAGAACGTGCCCCTCGGGCAGCCGGGCGGTGACGATTCCCATCTCTTCGGCGGCCAGCCCGCCTTCGCGGAAGAGGCTGATTTGCCGCCAGCGTTCGCTCGGCCCGACGGTCGCGGGCCATTGCTTGAGATTGCCGGCGATCGCCGCGCCGTCGGGGCCTTTCAGCAGGACGACGAAATTCCGGTCGTCGCGCGCCGCCAGCCGGTCGCGGATCGCGCGGACGAGACCCGCCTCGCCTTCCTGCCTATACTCCTCGGCGAAATCGTCGCGGGCGACTTCGGCGGCGGTGCGCGCGTCGGCGAGGATGGTCGCCTCGGTGAAACGGTGGATGATGGTAAGGCCGAGCGCCAGCGCCGCGACCTGGACGAGGAGGAGCGCCAGCGCGAGCCTGAATGTGGTGGACTGGAAGAAGCCCGGCTTCACGATTCTCAGTCGGCCTTGCCGAGCATGTAGCCGGCGCCGCGGATCGTGTGGACGAGCGGGCTCGCGAACCCGTCGTCGACCTTGCGGCGCAGGCGGCTGACGTGCACGTCGACGACGTTGGTGCCGGGGTCAAAATGATATTCCCACACCCCCTCGAGCATCATCGTGCGGGTGACGACCTGATCCTTGTGGCGGAGCAGGTATTCGAGTAGCCGGAACTCGCGCGGCTGCAGTTCGATCCGCTTGCCGGCGCGCGTGACGCGGCGGTTGAGCAGATTCATTTCCAGATCTTCGCACGCGAGGGTCGTTTCGACCGGCGTACCGCCCGCGGGCTTGGCGATCAGCAGCTTCAGCCTTGCGAGCAATTCGGAGAAAGCGAAGGGCTTGACCAGATAGTCGTTCGCGCCCGAGGTCAGCCCCTCGACCCGCGCGTCAACCGCCCCGAGGTTGGAGAGGATGATAATCGGGGTCGCGACCTTCGCCGCGCGCAGCGCTGCGAGAACCGCCATCCCGTCCATGCCGGGCAGCATGCGGTCGAGGATGATTGCATCGTAACTGCCGTCGGTCGCGTGGAACAGTCCGTCGCGGCCGTCGGGGGCGTGATCGACGACGAAGCCTTCGCCGGTCAGGCTCTTGACGATGAAATCCGCCGTGGTCCGGTCATCTTCAACGACGAGTATCTTTTGCGACATGCGGTTCCTTCGCGTGACGGGCAGGAAGATGCTTATAACGGCTCTCGCCGTCATGGCGAATATGAAGCAGCACGTCCTTCCCCGCGTCGCTTTTCACCGCGCGCGCGACGGCCGAGACCGAGCGGATCGGTTTGCCGTCGATGCGGTCGATGACGTCGCCGGCGGCGATGTCGGCCCTCTCGGCGGGGCTGCCGTCCTGAACGCTGGTGACGATCAGCGCGAGCGGCGCATGCGGGGTCTTGCGCTCGGCTTCATAGGTCAGCCCGGGAATCTGGTCACGGCGGTGCGGATGCGGCGCCGATGCGAGATGCGCGGCAAGCGCGACGACGGCGGCCAGTGTGATCAGCAGCGCGCCGGGGGGAGGCATCGGCTGTGGACGCGGGGGACCTAGGGGCATCGCCAGATCCCCGTCTAAGCCAGTACCAGCGCGGGGACGGCGCTTTTTTTCTTTGCGGGCGGACGGCTGACGATACGATGGATCGCGGCCATGCCTTGCGCGAACGCCATCCCGCGCGGTCCAGCGATATAGCGCGGTTCCCAATGCGTGGCGAACTTCGCCTTGTAACTGCGCAGCCCGCCGAACCCATAGAGCATCTCGCCGTGGCGGAAGACGAACGCCGCGCCGCGCGCCCACGCGGGTGCGAGCTTGCGCCCGTCGATGCCTGCGAGCGGGGCGATGCCAAGGGTGAAACGGCGAAACCCCTCGGCGCGGGCGTGCTCCACCAACCGGATAAACAGATAATCCATCACGCCATAGGGCAGGTTCGGGACGTGTCGCATGAGGTCGACCGACATCTCCTCGCGGTTCGCGGTTGCAAGAATATTGGCGAAAGCGACGATCCGTCCGTCGATCCGCACCACGGCGCACGGGAAATGCGCCATATAGTCGGGGTCGAAGCTGCCCAGGCTGAACGCCTTTTCGCGCTGCTTCTTGTCGCGCAGCCAGTCGTTCGAGACCGCGCCCAACTCAGCGATGTGCCGCGCCACCTCGGCGGGGGACAGGATCGCGAAGCTCGCCCCTTCCCGCACCGCGCGCCGTTCGGCGTGGCGCAGCGTCTTGGCCTGCGGCCCCGCGAGCGTGAAGTCGGCGAGTTCCACACGCGCTTCCTCGCCATATTTGACGATGCCAAGGCCCAGGTCGATCGCGTGCGGCAAGGTGCGCGAGCCGATCTGGTAGAGGAGGATGCGCCCCTGCGCGGCGTCGGCGCGTTCGCGCAGTTTCCACAGCAGGTCGGACCAGCGCGCCTCGTTTCCTACCGGATCGCCCATGACGATCCAGTTCGCCCCCTCGACCCGGTACATCAGAAAGGCGTCACCCTCGTCGGCGATCAGGAAGCGCTTGTCGCCGGTGAAGGCGAGGAAGGCGTCGGTATGATCGGCAAGCGCGAGCGCCGGTTCGAGCTGGTCGAAGCCTGTCGTGCCATTGCGGCGCGCGGCGCGGGGGGAAGGCGCAAACAGCCGCCACAGCGCCAGACCCGCAAGCAACACCGCGATCCCGAACAGCGCGCGCAGGAAGCGCGGGGCATCGCCCCTCAGGCTGAATTGCCACCACAGGCTGCTGTCATAGGCGACATGCTTGTATGCGAAGAATCCGGCGAAGACCGAAGCAAGGATCGCGGTCAGCGCAGCGGCGATCCACCCCGTCGACAGCGGCGCGTCGATCAGCGAGGTCTGGCGATAGAAGGCGGGGCGGCTCCATTGCAGCGCGGCGGCGATGCCGGTGAGGATCAGCGCTTCCTCATAGTCGAATCCCTTGACGATCGAGAAGATGATCGCGGCGACAAGCAGCGCGCGCGTTGCGACGAACGCGCCGTCGAGGCGGCGGAGCAATCCCGGAGCGAGGAAGAGCAGCAGCGTTCCCGACAGGCTCGCCGCGAGGTGCGAGGCCTCGACGAAGGGGAGCGGGACGAAATGTTTGAGGGCGTGCATCCGCGCGGTATCGGCGGGGGTGGATCCCGACAGGAGCAGGATCAGCCCGCCGCCGAATGCGAGCGCGGCAAGCAGCGGCGGCGCGAGTTCGCGGAGCAGCGACTGCCCGGCGGCCGCGAACTCCTTTGCCTGCCCATGCCACGCGCGGCTTTCGTGCCAGGCGAGCAGCAGCGCGGCGAGCAGCAGCGGGAGCAGATAATAGATGACGCGGTACGCCAGCAGCGCCGCGAGCAACTGTGCCTTTTCGCCGGGAACTGTCGCGATGACCACCGCCTCGAACACCCCGAGTCCGCCGGGGACATGGCTGATGAGCGCGGCGATGATAGCGAGCGCATAGCCGAGGAAGAAGAGTGGATAGGCCGACGGGTCGGGGGCGGGGAGCAGGACATAGAGCGCCGCGCTTGCCGCCGCGAGGTCGAGCGCGGCGACGAGCGTCATCGACGCGCTCGTCGCGGGTCCGGGAAGCGGCGTTCGCCAGCCGCCGATCTCGATCGCGCCGAACCCGAAATGGCGGAGCAGAAGCGGCACGAGACAGAGCGCGATCGTCGCTAGTCCGGCGACATGCAGCCAGTGCAGCGAGAGACCCCAATCGAAGAAAGGCAATATCATTGTGCTCGTTGCGGCCGCGATCCCGGCGAGAAGGATCACCCCGTTCCAGAAGGCAAGGCTCGCGAGCGCGATCACGCTGCCGATCTCGCCCCCGCCGAGCCCCGCCGCGCGGTAAACGCGATAGCGCGCCGATCCGCCGGTCAGGAGCGCGAGGCCGAGGTTGTGGCTGAGCGTGTAGCTGGTAAAGGACGCCAGCGCGGCGGTTCGCCATGGCAGTTTCCGGCCGATGACGCGCAATGCGTAACGGTCGTAAAGCGTCAGGAACAGATAGCTTGCGGCGGTCAGCGCCAAGGCACCCCCGATCTGCGCCGCCGACAGCGCGTCGAAGGCGTGGCGGATCGCGCGCGGGCGGACCGAATGGAGCAGGCCGAACAGTGCCGACAGGCCGATCGCTGCGACGACGAGCGCCGCGAGGATCGACAGCAGCCGCTTGTTCGTGCGGCCCCAGGCCAGAAGGCGCGTCGGGCTCATTGACGCGTCCAGTCCTGCCGCTTGCAGAGCAGCCCGCCAAGGATGCAGCCCGAGATCCGCAGGCTGTTCGGACCCTTTTGTTCGATCGTCGAATAGAAGCGGCGGCCTTGGTCCGGAACATAGACCTGCCCCGTCCACCGCCCGCGTCCGGTGCGGCGATAATCGCTGAGCAGTTCGGTTCCGATCAGCGATGTCACTCCGGCATCGCGGGCATCGGCCATCGCCTTGGGACTCGCCCAGACGATGTTGCCGCAGAGCAGCGCACCGCATGGCCGCGTGCGAACGCGGATTGTCCCTTTCGGATTTTGCCAGACGCCGATCGGCGATGCCGCCGGCGGCTGCGTCAGTCCGGCCGAGGCGGCGAGCATCAGCGCCATCGCCATCATCTTCATCGCGGTTCACTCCTCATGATCGGGTTGCCTTGATTGCCGGCAGGATCGCTGCGGCGAGGGCCGCGTCGTCGCCCCGCAGCGGATGCCCGCCGGGCAGAACGATGCGCCGCACATTCGGCATCGAAAGCTCGGGGCACAGGCTGCTATGTTCTTTCGCTCCGCGGATGCAGGTTACCGGCGCCCAAGTCAGCCGCGACGCGGTGGGCCAGGCGAGCGCGTCGGGGGTCTCGAACCCGGCGAGTTCGATGGGCGAGGCGCGAAAGATAATGTCGTGTCCCGGCACAACGAGAACGACAGCGCTGATCGGGCGCCGCGCCCTTTCCGGAAATTCGGCAAGGGCGGCATGGAGCATGTCGGCCCCGAAGGACTGGCCGATCAGCACGACGCGGTCGGTCCGGCCGAGTGCCATCGCGCGGTGCATCGCACCCGCGACGAGCGCGGCTGCTTCGGGCGCGGTACGCCCCGGCGAAAAATAGGACAGGCTGTTGACGGTGACGATCGCATAGCCCCGCGCGCGCAGCCGCGCAGCGATCTTCGGGGTCATGCCGACGCGGTCGCCCATGTCGCCCGACAGCATGACGATCGCGGGGCGGGCGGGATCGATCTTGGCCGGTCGCAGGTCATGGAAGGCGAAAGCGCGATACCAGCCGGCGTAAAGATAATATCCGCCCGCGCCGAGCAGGGCGAGCAACAGCGCGAGTCCGATCACCCGGACCCACGCGCGCCGCTTGCTGGTCGTGTCGCTCGTCATGCCGCCTTCATAGGGGCCGGAACGACTCCGCAAGCTGACCCGTGGATTACGATATTGTCATGTGGCGGTCATGCCCCGGATGGCTGGCGGGCTCTAGCAGGAGGGGGTTCGGGTTTGATTGCGTTCCCGAACGACCCTGACCGCAGGCGGGCGAGGACTTCACCCGGCACCCGCTAGCCCGGACCCGCCTGCATCCGGCCAGCCCCCGCCCCCGGGGGCTGGCCTTTTTTTGGCCGCGCTATGCTCGCCGATGGATATAAGGCGGCAGCTGTGCTTAAATCCGGCCCGTCGTCTCTTCCCGGATTCCGCCATGACCGAAAAAAAGCCGCGCTATAAAACCTATGACCAGCCCGCGGGCGGATGGGGCGCGGCGGCGGCGACGGCAAAGGTGCTGCTCGAACAGAGCGTCGTCACCAAGGGATCGCGCGCGCTGCTGTCGATGAACCAGCCGGGCGGCTTCAAATGCCCGAGTTGCGCCTTTCCCGACGCCGTGTGCACCAAGAAGCTCGAATTCTGCGAGAATGGCGCGAAGGCACTCGCGCACGAGGCGACAAAATTCCGCGTCACGCGCGATTTTTTCGCCGAGCATAGCGTGACCGATCTGATGGAGCGGTCGGATTATTGGCTTGAGATGCAGGGACGGCTGACCGAGCCGATGCGCTACGACGCCGCGACCGACCATTATGTGCCGGTAAGCTGGGACGATGCGTTCGCGTTGATCGGCGACCATCTGCGCGCGCTCGAAAGCCCGCACCAGGCCGAATTCTACACCTCGGGCCGCACGCCGAACGAGGCGGCTTTCCTCTATTCGATCTTCGTGCGCGAGTTCGGCACGAACAATTTCCCCGATTGTTCGAACATGTGCCACGAACCGACGAGCCGCGGGCTGATGCCGGCGATCGGCGTTGGCAAGGGAACGGTCGTGCTCGACGATTTCGAGCATGCCGAGGCGATCTTCGTCATGGGACAGAACCCGGGCACCAACGCGCCGCGCATGATGACGCAGCTCGTCGAGGCGCGAAAGCGCGGGGTGCCCATCGTCGCGGTCAACCCGATGCCCGAGCGCGCGCTGATTCGCTTCACCGAGCCGCAGGACATGGTCCAGATGGCGACCTTCGGTTCGACCCCGATCGCCAGCGAGTTCGTCCATATCCGGATCGGCGGCGACCTTGCGCTGCTCAAGGGCATGATGAAAGCGATGTTCGAGCGCGAGGCGGCGGGCGAGGCGATCCTCGATCACGATTTCATCACCGGACACACCGAGGGTTTCGCGGTGCTCAAGGCCGACATCGAGGCGCAGGGCTGGCCGGCGATTGTCGAGGCGTCGGGGATTTCGGAAGAACAGATCCGCCGCTGCGCCGACATCTATATCCGCTCGAAGGCGACGATCATCTGCTATGGCATGGGGGTGACGCAGCACGAGCTTGGCTCGCACCTCGTCCAACAGATCGCCAACATCCTGCTTCTCAAGGGGAATTTCGGCCGGCCCGGCGCGGGCATCTCGCCGATCCGCGGCCATTCGAACGTCCAGGGCGACCGCACCGTCGGCATCGACGAAAAGCCGACGCCCGCATATCTCGATCGCGTCCGCGATGTTTTCGGCTTCGATCCGCCGCGCGAGCACGGGCATCATACGGTCGAATCGGTCGAGGCGATGGAGCGGGGGACGGCGCGTGTCTTCATCGGACTTGGCGGTAATTTCGTGCGCGCGATCCCCGATACAGAACGCTCCTATCAGGCGATGCGCAAGCTCGACCTGACGGTTGGCATCGCGACGAAGCTCAATCGCGGGCATCTGGTCCATGGCAGGGAGGCGCTGATCCTGCCGGTCGTCGCGCGCTCCGAGCGGATCGAGACCGCGGCCGGCGAACAGTTTGTCACCATCGAGGATTCGATGTCGAACGTCACCGCCTCGCGCGGTGTGCTCGACCCGGCGAGCGCCGACTGCAAACCCGAAGTCGAGATCGTCTGCCGCATGGCGATGGCGGCGCTGCCCGAAAGCCGCGTCGATTGGGGGTGCTATATCGACGATTATAGCGCGATCCGCGACAAGATCGCCGAGGTCTATCCGGCACTGTACGAAGGATTTGCCGAGCGGATCAAGGCACCGCATGGTTTTCATCTCGACGTTGCGCCGCGGCGGCGCGCGTGGCTGACGCCGAACGGCAAGGCGAATTTTCTCGTGCTGCCGGGGCTGGCGATCAACGCGCCGGTCGACGACCCCGACATGCTGCGGCTCGCGACGGTGCGCTCGCACGATCAGTTCAACACGACGATTTACAGTTATAACGACCGCTATCGCGGCGTGTATAACGACCGGATGATCCTGTTCGTCAACGCCGAGGACCGCGCAGCGCGCGGGCTGGAGGCGGGCGCGAAGGTCGCCGTCGAAACGATCGCGGCGGACGGCGTCGACCGCCGCGTCGAGGGGCTGACGCTCATCGATTATCCGATGCCGCGCGGCGCGGTCGCGGGTTATTATCCCGAGCTCAATCCGCTGCTCCCGCTCGAACTGTTCGACCGGATCAGCGGTTGCCCTGCCGCAAAGTCGATTCCCGTGCGGATCGCGGCCGTGCCGGTGACGACCTGACGCCAATGGCGCGGGGCAAGCCTTTCGCGCCCGGACGGCATCTCGCGCCAACGCGTTTTCTTTTGTTCGCGGCAGTGTTGCTGCTCGCGGGCTCCGGGACGCTTCTGTCGGGCCACGATCCGCGCGCCGCGCTGCTGATCGGGTTCGATGCCGCGGCATTCGTTTTCCTGGTCGCCGGGGTGCCGCTGCTTCGATCAACCACCGCTCAGATGCGGCGCCGCTCGGAGGAAAATGATGCGAACCGCGCCGGCCTGCTTGCCCTCACGGTGCTGCTGTCGCTCGTCGTCCTTTTCGCGGTCGGCACCCTGATCGCGAGCGCCGGGCCGCTCGGCCACGAAAAGGTCGCGCTGATCGTCGCGACGCTCGTTCTCGCGTGGCTCTTCGCCAATACCGTCTTCGCGCTCCATTATGCGCATCTCTATTATTTGCGCGCGCGCGGACGCGATCGAGGCGGGATCGAGGTGCCCGGAGCGAAAGAGCCCAGCTATTGGGACTTTCTCTATTTCAGCTTCACGCTCGGCATGACCTTCCAGACCTCCGATGTCACAATCCCGGGCCGGCATATGCGGCGGGTGGTCCTCGGCCATTGCATGGCGGCGTTCATCTTCAACATGGGGATTCTCGCGTTCACGGTGAACGCGCTCGGCGGATCCTAATCGATCGCACCGTTGATCAGCAGCGCGGCATCGGTCCGGGCAAGCGCGACGAGGGTCAATCCGGCGGCGGCGGCGCGTTCGGCGGCGAGGCTCGTCGGCGCCGAAATGGTGACGAGCACCGGGCAGCCGGCGCGCACGGTCTTCTCGACAAGTTCATAGCTGCACCGCGCCGACAGCAGGATGAACCCCGTCGCCGGGGCGATGTTCGCGCGCGCGAGTGCACCGATCAGCTTGTCGAGCGCATTGTGCCGTCCGACATCCTCGCGAACGCAAAGAATGCCGCCGCCCGGTGCGCAAAAGGCCGCGGCGTGGACCGCGCCGGTCGAGCGCCCGAGGGGCTGATGATCGCCGAGCGCCGCAAGCGCAGCGGCGATCGCGGCGCGGCCGACCGTCAGTCGCGCAGTAACGGGAGGAAGCGGCCGCAGAACCTCCTCGATATTCTCGATCCCGCACAGGCCGCAGCTGCTCTCGCCGACGCGGCGCCGGGCGCGTTCGAGCGCGTGCTCGGCGCGCTCGGGCGACAGCCATAGCCGCAGCGCCCAGCCGCCTTCGATCGGGCGAGCATCGACCTTGTCCAATTGCTCTGCCCGATCGACGAGCCCTTCGGCCAACGCGAAGCCGAGTGCATAATCGTGGAGGTCGGCGGGCGTTGCCATCATCACCGCATAGCCGATCCCGTTCACCTCGACTGAAACAGGCGCCTCGATCGCCAGGTCGCGCGACAGATCGCTGTCGCCGGGCGTCGCGAGGCCCAGGCGGCGAACAGGCCGGCGCACTACCGTCGCCCCCGCGGGAGCGCTGTGTCGATCGTTGGTCATGCTATGGGGTATCGCGACCCCGACCTTCTTGTCCATCGCGAGCGTCACTCGCGAGCGTCACATCGTTCCTAACATGACTCAATGTCGCGAATGAATCGGGTAACATGGATGTGAATCGCTTAGGTACGTAACTTGATTTCAAGTTTCGATGCTCTATGCCCTCTCGCGTGCAAGGTGACCCGGACAATTACATCAGTCTCCTTTCTGCCGCGCAAATCGAAACGCTGCGGCATGTTTTCGAGCACAAAAATTCCAAGGAAATCGCTCGCATTATGGATGTGTCGCCGCACACCGTCGACGAACGCGTGCGCCGCGCCTTAAAAAAACTTAATGTTTCTAACAGAATAGAAGCCGCGACCATCCTTGCTCGTCACGGTGTATTCGACCAGGTTACCCCGTATCAGCCTTTGACATATCAATTGATCGACCTAGCGGCGGCCGCGCCCCCCGACGAAGCCCGAGTGGGGCGTAGTTCGTTGCGGCGGGTTTTCGATATTGGTTCGCCATTTCCTACCGCGTCCCAGCCGGCCAACCGGCATGGATTGATGGAAAGGATAATCTGGCCGATCCTGATCGCCTTCGCGACCATATTGGCTTTTTCCGCTCTTTACTCGATCCTCGTCGGCCTCGGTCGTGTTTTAGCCTGAATGCTGCGGGGGGGAACCGTCGGCATTCGCTTTCGAGGACCAGGAAACATGCTGAACGAACGACTTTCCGCAGCGAAGAAGATCGCGTCCGAACTTCATCAGGCCGAAGATGCCATCGACGAAACAATGATCCGCATCGCCCAGCTTGCGGCGGTGCTACCTGCCGCGCGGCGCGATACCAACATGTCGGCGATCGTCGGCCAGGAAGCGATGGCGAAGGTCGCCAATGCACTGGCCGCTGCCGGCGAAGTCCGCCAACTGCTTACTGATGCGCACGTCGCGCTGACCGCTACACAAAAGCAGGTCGGGCTCGGAACGCGTATGTTCGGGGCAGGCGTCAAACCGCCTTCGACCGAGAATGGCGCGCTCGTCGAGGACGGCGGCGACGTCGTGCCCCTTCCGCTCGCACGCGCATCGTAAGAGCGGAGTAGACGATCCAGATGTGGACCGTTGCGGCTTATTACGCGGTATTATTGCTCACGGTGGCCGTCGCGATGTGGCGCGGCGGCCCCATGGAGCGCTGGGCAGCCTATACCGCTTTGCTCGCTTCGATCTGCACCACGGTCATGGCACCTGCTCCGGATTGGTCGCACATTGAATATAATATCTTTGCAATAGACATCGTCGCGCTGGCGAGTTTCTGGCTCATCGCCCTGAAAACAAATCGTTTCTGGCCCTATTGGATCACCGGCTGGCAATTGATCGCGATTTTCGGGCACGTTCAGAAGCTGATGTTTTCGGAGATATTGGCGCGTCCCTACGCGCTGCTTTCAATGTATATTTCCTACCCGATCCTCTTTTTGATCTTGTACGCATCGGGTTCGACCAGACGGAGAGGGAGTGCCGCGGCCTGAAGATGAAAGGCACCCGAGGGGTCCCATCACATGCAGCAATTCTCGAACCATGAAATTGCCGAGATCCGGTCGCGCATCGACCAGATTCACGACATGCTCGCTAAGGGCGGCGACGATGCCGCGCGAGTGGCGATCCCGGGCTTCGGGCTCGACGCGCCGCAGCTGCGGCTGGTCGACCAGCTAGCCCTCAGCATCCAGCTTCGGCGCCTGCGCAAGAGCCATTTCGAAGGCGCGCAGATGTCGGGGCCGACGTGGGACATGATGCTCGACCTGATGCTGGCAAACGCCAATGGGCGTACGCTCAGCGCCAGCGATCTCGCAACCGGGGCGGGGGTGCCGCTGTCTTCGGGGCTCAGGATGATCGCCGCGATCGAGGCAGCCGGCCTTGCCAGGAGGTCGGTCGACGAACGCGACCGTCGCCGCACTATCGTTCGACTGACCGAGGCGGGCGCTGAAAAGATGGCGAGCTATTTCGAGAAGGCCGGATCGGCGATGCGCAGCGAATATAATCGCGCGGCGTGATTGTGCTACGGCGTCGGTGAAACGAAGCGGCGGGCCGTCGCCGCCAATGGCGCGCGTCAGTCGGTCATCTCGCGCATCATCCGGTCGATCCGGATCATCGCATCGCGCTTGATCTGGCAGACGCGCGCGGCGCTGACATCGAGCGCCAGACCGATTTCCTGTAGATTGAGCTCCTCGAAGAAATAGAGCTGCAACACCATCTGCTCGCGCTCGGACAATTGCCCGACGCACCGGCGGAGCGCCTCCATCAGATCTTCCTGCTCGAACGCTTCGCCCGCACCAATGCGGTCGTCGGCAAACAGGAAGCTGCCGTCTTCCATCAGATCCTCGAGCGAGATCGAGCGACCGTGCGTCGCATTCTTTTCCATCGCGAAATAATCCTCCGCCGAAAGATCGAGCGCCTCGGCCATCTCGGCCGCCGTCGGTGCGCGCATCAGCGTCTGCTCGAGTGTGGCACGCGTCTGGCTCAGCTGGCGCGCGGCGCCCATCGCCGACCGGCCGACATCGGCTTCGCGCCGCTGCTGGTCGATCATCGCGCCGCGGATGCGCGTCGTCGCATAGGTGGTGAAGGCAAAACCGCGCTCCTCATAGGTCCGGCTCGCCTCGATCAGCGCCATCAATCCGACCTGGATCAGATCTTCCAGATCGCTGGTGCGTGAGACACGCGAATGGACCTGCCATGCGATCTTCCGGACCAGCGGCGCATATTCGTCCACCAGCGCCCGGGCGCTTTCACCATAGCCGCGCTGCGGCGCGCGGGCGCTTGCCGCCGCGAATTGCTCGGCGGGCTCAGTTCTCATGGGGCTCGTCCTTCATGTGGTCATGCTCGTCGCTGGTCAGCCGAGGCACTTCGGCACCGATGGTGGCGACGATCTCGGTCGCCTTGTTCGCGGGGATTTCGAGGTAGGAAATGACCGCGACATCGGGGAAGGTCGCGCGCACGAGCCGCGACAGCGCCGACCGGCAGAGCGGCGAGGCGACCAGCGCGAAGCTGCGCGTCGACAGCAGCAGCGGTTCGACCGCATCGCCGATCTGCTCGACGATCTTCATCGCCATGCCGTGCTCGAACGGCCATTCGGCGCCGGGATTTGCACGCACCGCCTGATTGAGGAGCACCTCGATCTCGGGGCTGAACGTGACGACGGGAAGTGGCATGCGGCTCGGCACGATCGTCTGGACAATCAGCGCGCCGATGCGCTGGCGCACCGCCTCGACCAGATCGGCGTCGCCGAGCTGCTGGCTGCCGAGCGATACCATCGCCTCGGCGATCTTGCGGAAGTCGCGCAGTGGCACGCGCTCGACGAGCATCGCCTTGCACAGCGCGGCGACACGCGGCAGCGGGTAGCCCTGTGTCAGCGACTGGGCGAGCTGCGGATAATGGGTTTTCAGCGTGTCGATCAGCGCTTGCGCGTCGTCGATGCCGAACAGGTCCGATGCCGAGGCCACGATGCTGTTGTTGAGGTGCGTCGCGACGACGGTCGCCGGGTCGACAACGGTATAGCCTGCCGCGATCGCGTCGTTCTGCGCCGACTTCGGAATCCACAGCGCGTCGAGACCGAACGTCGGGTCCTTGCACGGTCGCCCGGTGACCTTGGTTACGAGGTCGCCCGAATCGAGCGCGAGCATCTCGTGCGGGAAGACTTCGTCCTCGCCGACAATCACGCCGGCGACCGAGATGCGATAGACATTCCCCGGCAGCGACAGGTCGTCGGTGACCTTCACCGCGGGAACGACAAAGCCGAGTTCCTTCGACAACTGGCGGCGAATGCCGGTGATCCGCGTCATCAGCGGCGCCCCCTTGCGCTCGTCGACGAGCGCGACGAGCGCGTAGCCGATCTCGAGCTGGCACGGGCTCGCGTCGCTGACGTCGGCCCATTCGATATGGTGCGGGTCGGGTGCGGGCGCTGCGGGCGGCGGCGCGGTTTCGGCCAAAGCGGCGTTCTTGCGAAGCTGCCAGCCGATGGCGCCGGCGATCGCGGCGGCGGGCAGGATCAGCATCTGCGGCATCGCCGGGACGAGGCCGAGAATGAACAGCACGCCGCCAACCGCGAACCACACATGCGGCGAGGCGAACTGGGTGCCGATCTGCCCCGAAAGGTCGTGCGGCGACGTGACGCGGGTGACGATCGCGGCGGCGGCGATCGACAGCAGCAGCGCAGGGATCTGCGCGACGAGCGCGTCGCCGATCGCCAGCGTGACATAGGTGCTGCCGGCCTCGGAAAAGGACAGGCCGTGGCTGAACATGCCGAGGATCAGGCCGCCGACGATATTGACGAACAGGATCAGCAGGCCGGCGACCGCGTCCCCCTTCACGAATTTCGAGGCACCATCCATCGAGCCGTAGAAATCGGCTTCGGTCGCGACCTCCTGGCGGCGCGCCTTGGCTTCGTCGGGCGTCAGCAGCCCGGCGTTGAGGTCGGCGTCGATGGCCATCTGCTTGCCGGGAAGGGCGTCGAGGGTGAAGCGCGCCGAAACCTCGGACACGCGCCCCGCACCCTTGGTGATGACGACCAGGTTGATGATCATCAGCA
>JAEWIL010000119.1 GCA_023387085.1 Pseudomonadota bacterium
GCGCGGCGACGACGCGGGGCCTCTCGGCAAGATAGATCGCCAGCCCGCCGGTTGCCGCGAGGCTGTCTCGATCGATCGTCAGCCAGCGCCCACTGCACTCGCGCGGCAACCAGCGATCGCTGATCACGATATCCGCGGCGGCGCAGGCGGCGGCCATATCGGCGCCCTCGATCCGATCGCGACCACGAGAGGCAAGGACGACGCGCTGATTATTACCGCTGCCCTGTCGCCAACGGCAAAAGTCGCGATTGCATTCGACATGATCGAGGTCGGCGAGCGCACCGAGCGGCGTATCGACGCCAGCCGCCTCGCTCATCGCGTCGCGCACAAAATCACCCGCCCGGTCGCGGAGCAACGCGTAACCGTCTCCCGGCACCGCCGCCGCGATATTTCGGCCATCGCCGGTAACCAGCAGGTCGGGACGTGGTTGGACGATCAACGCCGCCATTCCCATGGCCAGCAGAATTCCTCCCGCCCAACGCCACCCGGTGCGCCAGATCATGATCCACAGCCCGCCTGTGACCGCCAGCGCGAAACCCCACCGAGGAAAGGTCGGCAGCGTGGTAACGGCGCCCGGCGTTTCAGCGACGGTGTGCGCGAGCAAGATAAGCGCGCGCAACGCGTGGTCGGCGGTCCACCAGAAGGGGGTGCCGAGGCCGACGGTGTCGCACAAGAGCGCCAGCGCCTCGGCGGGCATGATCACGAAAGTCGTCAGCGGGATCGCGACGACATTGGCGAGCGCCCCGTATAGTCCGGCCTTGTGGAAGTGAAACAGCGCGATCGGCGCAAGCGCGGCTTCGACCACGAAGCCGGTGATGAGCAGCCCCCCAAGGCCACGCGCCCATCTAAGCGGCAAGGGCTCGTCGCGCCGCGAGAGGAAGCGTTGCATCGGACGGCTTTCGTGCAGCGCGATAATCGCGGTCACCGCCGCGAAGCTGAGCTGGAAGCTGGGCCCCGCGAGCGATTCGGGGCGCCACAGCAACACGAGAAGCGCCCCCGCCGCCACCAGCCGCAGGGTCAGCGCCTCGCGCCCCATCAGCAAGGCCGCCAGCACCAGCAGCGCCGCGATCAGCGAGCGCAAGGTCGGAACCTCGGCGCCGGCAAGCCAGGTATAACCACCCCCGGCGAGCGCGCCGGCGGCGGCGGCGATCGGCAGAACATATCCCGCCAGCGCCAATCGCCGACTGAGCGCGAAAAGCCGCATGGCGAGGAACATGACGAATCCGATGACCGCGGTCACGTGCAAGCCACTGATCGACAGCAGATGCGCAAGCCCGGCGCGCCGCATCGCCTCGTCGTCTTCGACCGATATCGCACCGCGGTCGCCCGTCACCAACGCCGCAGCGACCCCGCCGGGCGAGCCCGCGACCTGATCGTGAATATGGGCGCTGAGTCGCGCCCGCAGCGGCGGGTCGCCGCGCCCCGCACGCGGCGCCTTTACAATGTCGCCTAATACCGTCCCTACGGCGCCGATCCGGTCGAACCACGCGCGCTGGGCGAAATCATAGCCCCCCGGCAGGCTCGCGGTCGGCGGCGGCATCAACCGCGCGCGCAGCCCCATCAGATCGCCCGGAACGATATCCCCGACGTCGCCGTGCGAGCCTTCATCGTCCCCGCCGGGGTCACGCACCGTCAGCCGGACGCGCGGCGGCAGATCGGGGCGTCGCAGCGGCTGGACGATCAGGCGAATCTGCGCACGCGCGGGCAACGGTTCGACCGCCTCGACACGCGCCGAAAATTGCGTTGTCACCGGCTGCGCCAGCACCGGTGCCGCAACCCATAAGGCGCGCGACCAGATCAGGATGATGCCTGCGGCCATGAGCGCGCAGCCGACCGTGAGGGCGCGCCCTGTCCGACGCGGCCAGCCGATCAACAGTCCAACGAGAGCGCCGGCGCCAAGCAGAAAGAGCAGGCCCGCCCAGTGAACGGCCGCCGGCAAGGCAAACCAGACACCGATGCCCGCGCCCAGCGCGACCGGAATCCAGAGCGCGATCCGTTCGCGCTCGACATCGAGCTTCGCTTCCATCCGTTCCGAAATATGGCGCGCGGCAGCGAGGATGCGTGCGCCAATGGGCGTTTGAAGCGGCCTTGTCGCCATGCTAGGGGCTGCCCCGATCCCGCGTCCCGAAGAGCGCAAATTGAGTGAAAGAGACTTTGGTGGCAACCGAAAACCCGACCAAAATAGCAGAAGCGACTCCCGAAGCCACCGGCGCCGCCGTCGTGACGCGCTTCGCCCCCTCCCCCACCGGTTATCTGCATATCGGCGGTGCCCGCACCGCACTGTTCAACTGGCTGTTCGCACGCCACCATGGCGGCAAATTCCTGCTGCGCATCGAAGACACCGACCGGGCGCGGTCGACCGACGCGGCGATCGACGCGATTCTCGACGGTATGCAATGGCTCGACCTCGACTGGGACGGCGAGACGGTATTCCAGTTCGCCCGCGCGCCGCGCCATGCCGAGGTTGCAAACGACTTGCTGGCGCGCGGCGCGGCCTATCGCTGTTATCTGACCCAAGACGAACTCGCGGCGATGCGCGCCGAAGCGCAGGAAAAGCGCGTCCCCTTCCGCGTCCGCAGCCCGTGGCGCGACCGCGACGATGGCGATCCGTCGGTTCCCCACGTCCTGCGCCTGAAGGCCCCGCAAGAGGGCGAAGTCACGATCAGCGACCGCGTACAGGGCGATGTCACCGTCCAGAACGCCGAACTCGATGATTTCGTCCTGCTTCGCAGCGACGGTACGCCGACCTATATGTTGAGCGTTGTCGTCGACGACAACGATATGGGGATCACCCATGTCATTCGCGGCGACGATCATCTGAACAATGCTTTCCGCCAGCTCGCATTGATTCGTTCGATGGGCTGGCGCGAGCCCGTTTATGCCCATGTCCCGCTGATCCACGGCGCCGACGGTGCGAAGCTTTCGAAACGGCACGGTGCGCTGGGCGTCGACGCCTATCGCGACGAACTGGGATATCTGCCGGAAGCCGTGAACAATTACCTCCTCCGCCTCGGCTGGGGCCATGGCGACGACGAGATCATCAGCCGCGAGCAGGCGATCCGGTGGTTCGACCTGGACCATGTCGGCCGCTCGCCATCGCGCTTCGATTTCAAGAAGCTGGAAAATCTCAACGGCCATTATCTCCGCGAGGCGGACAACGGCCGGCTCGCGGGCCTGATCGCGCCGCGGGTTGAAAAGCTGGTCGACCGGGCGCTCGATGGGTCGGATCGCGATCTGCTTGCACGCGCGATGGAATCGCTGAAGCCCCGCGCCAAGACGCTCGACGAAATCGCCGAAGGTTCGCTCTTCCTTTTCGAACCCGCCCCGCTGACGGTGGACGAAAAGGCGGCACAGGTGCTAAAGGATGCACCGGAGGGAGTGCTCGCCAGCGTTACCGAACGGCTGCGCGGGCTGAACGACTGGAACGCCGACGAGATCGAAGCCGCCGTCCGCGAAACGAGCGAGTCGGCCGGGGTCGGACTGGGAAAGCTCGCGCAACCGCTGCGCGCCGCCTTGACCGGACGGACGGTGTCTCCGGGGATTTTCGATGTGTTGCTGCTGCTCGGGCGCGAGACAAGCCTGGCGCGACTTGACGCAGCGCACAATTATCCGGCAGGGGCGTAACCGCAACGTCTCCCGCCCTAAACTTCAGGGGAAAGAAATGTCCGAAATCGCAAAAATCACCCTGGGCGACACGATTGTCGAAAGCCCGGTGCTCAAGGGCACGGTCGGCCCCGACGTCGTCGATATCCGCAAATTCTATGCCCAGACCGGCGCCTTCACTTACGATCCCGGTTTTACCTCGACCGCAAGCTGCGAGTCGGAGATCACCTACATCGACGGCGACGAAGGCGTGCTGCTTCACCGCGGCTATGCGATCGGCGACCTGGCCGAGCATTCGAGCTTCATGGAAACCTGCTACCTGCTGCTGAACGGCGAATTGCCGAACGCACAGGAACTGGCCGATTTCGACAACACGATCACGCGCCACACGATGCTGCACGAGCAGCTTTCGACCTTTTATCGCGGCTTCCGCCGCGACGCGCACCCGATGGCCGTCATGTGCGGCGTTGTAGGTGCGCTTTCGGCTTTCTATCACGACTCGACCGAAATCCACGATCCGCACCAGCGGATGATCGCGAGCCACCGCCTGATCGCCAAGATGCCGACGATCGCCGCGATGGCGTATAAATATTCGGTCGGCCAACCGTTTGTCTATCCCGACAACAAGCTGAGCTACACCGGCAATTTCCTCCGCATGACGTTCGGCGTGCCGGCGGAGCCCTATGAGG
>JAEWIL010000163.1 GCA_023387085.1 Pseudomonadota bacterium
GAGCCGAAGGCCACGCGCGGTGGCGACAGCCGCCGTCAGTCGGGCAAGCTGACCGTCACGCGTGCGCTGAACGAGGATGAAGGCGCGCGCGCGCGCAGCCTCGCGGCGCTGAAGCGCGCCCGCGAAAAGGAAAAGCGTTCGCACATGGTGTCGAGCGGGCCGCGCGAGAAGCAGGTCCGCGAAGTCGTCGTGCCCGACAGCATCACGGTGCAGGAACTCGCCAATCGCATGGCCGAAAAGGGCAGCGATCTGGTGAAGGCGCTGTTCAAGATGGGCATGCCCGTCACGGTCAACCAGACGATCGACCAGGACACCGCCGAACTGCTCGTCACCGAGTTCGGACACGAGATCAAGCGCGTCAGCGAAGCCGATATCGACATCCGCCATGACGAGGACGTCGACGATGCCGCGCACCTCAAGCCGCGCGCACCGGTCGTCACGATCATGGGTCATGTCGATCACGGCAAGACCAGTCTGCTCGACGCGCTTCGCGGCGCGAATGTGCAGGCGGGCGAGGCCGGCGGCATCACCCAGCATATCGGGGCCTATCAGGTGAAGACCCCCGACGGGTCGCTCGTCACCTTCCTCGATACGCCGGGCCACGAGGCCTTTACCGAGATGCGGCAGCGTGGTGCCAACGTCACCGACATCGTCATCCTGGTGGTCGCCGCCGACGACGGCCTCAAGCCGCAGTCGATCGAGGCGATCAACCATGCGAAGGCGGCCGGCGTGCCGATCATCGTCGCGATCAACAAGGTCGACAAGGAAGGCGCCAATCCGCAGCGCGTCCGCGAACGCCTGCTCGAGCATGAGCTGGTCGTCGAGGAAATGGGCGGCGACGTCCAGAATGTCGAGGTGTCGGCGCTGAAGAAGACCGGTCTCGACAAGCTGCTCGATGCCATCGCGTTGCAAGCCGAAATCATGGAACTCAAAGCCAACCCCGACCGCGCGGCCGAAGGCACGGTGGTCGAGGCGAAGCTCGACAAGGGCCGCGGCCCCGTTGCGACGATCCTCGTCCGCCGCGGCACGCTGAAGGTCGGCGACATCTTCGTCTGCGGCGCCGAAAGTGGCCGCGTCCGCGCTCTGATCGACGACCAGGGCAAGCAGATCAAGGAAGCCGGCCCGTCGATGCCGGTCGAGGTTCTTGGTCTGGGCGGCGTTCCCATGGCGGGCGACACGCTGACTGTCGTCGAGAATGAGGCGCGCGCCCGCGAGGTCGCGGCTTATCGCCAGGCCGAAGCGCTCAAGAAGCGGACGGCGCAGGCGCCGGTCAGCCTCGAGGGCATGTTCTCCGCGCTCGCCGACAAGGCGAAGGTCATCGAATATCCGGTGGTCATCAAGGGCGACGTGCAGGGTTCGGTCGAAGCGATCGTCAATGCGCTCAACAAGATATCGACGGACGAAATTCGCGTCCGCGTACTCCAGTCGGGCGCCGGCGCGATCACCGAGAGCGACGTGACGCTGGCGGGTGCCACCGGCGCGCCGATCATCGGCTTCAACGTCCGCCCGAACGCCAAGGCGCGCGAGATCGCGAAGCGCGAAAAAGTGCGCTTCATGTATCATGACGTCATCTATCACCTGACCGATGAGGTCCGGAAGGAAATGGCGGGCGAGCTGGGTCCGGAGCGGATCGAGAATGTCGTCGGCCGCGCCGAGGTCAAGGACGTGTTCCCGGCCGGCAAGCGCGACAAGGCGGCCGGTCTGCTCGTGCTCGAAGGCGTCATCCGCAAGGGGCTCCACGCGCGTCTCACCCGCGACGACGTCATCGTCTCGGCAACGACGATCGCGTCGCTCCGCCGCTTCAAGGACGATGTCGCTGAAGTGCGCGCGGGCCTGGAGTGCGGCGTCGTGCTGGCGGATACCAACGACATCAAGCCGGGCGACAATCTCGAAGTCTTCGAAGTGGAGCTGCGCGAACGCACGCTGTAATCGTTTCGGGTTCCCGCGCACGCGGCGACCCGGTGCGGAGAGGGGGAAGCGGAATGATCTTTCTGACGGCCCTGCTTTTATCGGCGACCGCCGCCGCCGCGCACCCCTGCGAAGGCGACTTCGTCTATCGCGCTCCGGCCGACGGGGTCTCCATCGGCGTTCGTATTCGCAAGGATCCGGACGTCGCGGAAATTCTGTTCTCGGGCTATGACAAGATAAGGCCCGCCAATGTCGAATGGGGCAACGGCAGCATAGTGATCGTCGACTCGCACGATCGATCCAATGTGGTCATGATCTGCGATTCCGCCGAGCCGTCGCTGGTTCTGCCTTCGACGGAATATGGGCTGGCGCGGGTGTTGAAGCTCAGGAAAGTGCAGGGCTCCCTGTGGGAGGTCGGGCAACGCGAGGGCTGGCTGCAGCCGGAAGACTAGAATGCGACACAAAGAACAATCCCAAGGCCCCTCAGTCCGCGTGCTGCGCGTCGGCGAGCAGGTGCGCCACATCCTGAGCGAGATCATCGCGCGCGGCGACGTCCACGACGACGTGTTGGCGACGCACCCGGTGAGCATCACCGAAGTGCGCATGTCGCCCGACCTTCGTCATGCGACGGTTTTCGTGAAACCCTTGCTCGGCAAGGACGAGGAAGCGGTGCTCAAGGCACTGCGCACCAACACCGCCTATCTGCAAAAGACCGTCGCGTCGAAAGTGCGGATGAAATATGCGGCGAAGCTGAAATTCCTCGCGGACGAAAGCTTCGACGAAGCGAGCCACATCGAAAAACTGCTGCGCGATCCCAAGGTGGCGCGGGATTTGGAGAGCGATGGGGGCGAATAGCGCCGTTCTTATCGGGTCGTCATTGCGAGCGAAGCGAAGCAATCTCCAGCTATCGGGAATGTAAGACGATAGCTGGAGATTGCTTCGTCGCTTCGCTCCTCGCAATGACGGCGACAATTACTTCCCCTTGGGCGTTTTGATCCCCGCCGCCACCTCCAGTTCGACCAGCGCCTCCTCCAGATAGTCGATCATCCGTTGCGCATGGGGCACGCTGCGGCGGCAGGCGGTGATGCCGAAGTCGATATTCTTGAAATTTGACACCTGCGTGATGTTCATCGCCATGCCGTCGACGGGGATGCTCGCCGGGTACATGCCGTCGAGCCGCGCGCCGTTCCAATACATTTGTTCGCGCGGGCCGGGGACGTTCGAGATCGTCACGCTGTACGCCGGGAATTTGTCGGCGGTCTTGGTGAGTGCGGTCAGCATCATCGGGAAGCTCGTAAGCGCGGTGTAGAGCTGGATCTGCCCCGCCGTCATCGCGCGCAGCTGCGCCTTTGCCGAGTTCATCGATTCCTGGATCGCCGCCATGCGTTCGGCGGGATCGTCGATATGCGTCGCGAGATTGGCGGTGACCGACGCGACCGAATTGCCCGAATCGATATCGTCCTTGGGCCGGATCGACACCGGCGCCATGGCTTTCAATGGCTTGTCGGGCAGCTCGTTCAGCGATTGCAGATATTTGCGCATCGCCCCCGCGCACATGCCGAGTACCGCGTCGTTGATCGTCCCGCCATAGGCCTTGCCCACCGCGCGGACGCGCTCGAGCGACCAGCTTTGCGCGACGAAGCGGCGGGCGCCGGTGATATTGCGGTTGAAGCTGGTGCGCGGCACGCCGGCAAAGGGCGTGACGAGCCCGTCGCCCCCAATCCCGAACATCGCGGCAAGATACTGGTTCATTGCCTTGGTGACGCCGACGCTGTTCCCCCATTGCTCCTTCAGGAAATCGCCGATCGCCTTGATGTCCATCAGGTTGGGGCGCGGCGGCTTCTTGGGGGTCGGGAACTGGCGTTTGTACGCCTCGTAGGCCTCGACCGAGAGCGGCGAATAGGCGCGTCGTTCCTTCGGGTCGGGCGAGAGCATCGAATTGTAGAAATGGATGCTCGCCGCGCCGTCCATCAGCGCGTGGTGGACTTTCTTGAACGTCGCGATCTGGCGGTTGGGAAGACCCGAGATCAGAGTGATTTCCCACAGCGGGCGGGTACGGTCGAGCAGACCCGAGTGAAGCCGTGAGGCGAGCTCGAACATCTCGCGATAGCGTCCCGGCTTGGGCAGCGCGGCAGCGCGGACATGGTAATGCATGTCGATGTCGCGGTCGGGTTCGAGCCGGATCGGGCCATATTGGCCGAGCGGGGTGAGCTTCAGCACCTCGCTGAACGGGCGCCGGAGCCCCTCCGCTTGGCGGAGCAACGCAAGCTGCTCGTTCAGCCAGTCGGTCTCGTCGACATCGTCGGGCAGGGTATAGAGGTTGATGCCGCCGATGTGCATCGGCATCTCGCGGCTTTCGCCCACCAGGAACATCGCATCGCTGATCGGCATCAGCCGCATCGTCGCTTCCCCGCTCTTATGTTGCGACTTTTATCGCGCAGCATGGCAGCGGTGATGATCGAGTCAAGCGGCGCTGTTGGTTAAAGGTTCGGCGTGGAAGGCGATCGAAAAGCTCACCCGCCCGTCGCGTTCGAGGTGGTGCGGAACTGTCGGCGGAATGAGCATCGCATCGCCCGGCGCGAGGAGGTGGCTGCCGCCCGCATCGTCATCCCAGCAGAAACGGATGCGACCGGCCGCTATCGTCAATACACCCCAAACGCCGGGCTTGAGGTCGTGGCGGCGCAGCAATCCTGTGGGAATGGCGTCGGCATCGAACGGGCCGATGCGGCGATAGGATATGGCGCCTGCGGGAAGCGGCGGGCCGCGATCGACGATCATGGTCGGCCGGCGACCGGTGCGAAGTCGGGGAGATCGACTTTGCGCGCGAGATCGGGATCGCGGTCGCGGTGGATCGCGATGCCGGTGAGCAGGCTTTCGGCGATCATCCGGGCTCGCATTCCGATCAGCTCGGCTGCCGCTCCGGTCGGCGCAATATCGTGCAGCGTGCGATAGAAAAGCCGGAGCCAGCGCTGGAAATGCGACTGCCCGATGGCGGGGATCGCCAGATGCTTCACCATCGGATTGCCGGTGAAATTTCCGGCGCCGAGCAGGATCGACTGCCAGAAGCGGTTCATCTGGGCGAGATGTGCAGGCCAGTCGTCCACGCGTTCGTCGAAGATCGGGCCAAGCTCGCTATCGGCGCGGATTGCAGCGTAGAAGCGATCGACCAAGGCCGCGATGAACTCCTCGTCAACGCCCATCGCGATCGCGGCGGCGCGCCGGGTCTCGCGCGCGGCAATGGCGTGGGGATGCGCGGAAACGGTCCTTTTCATGGCTCGACTCGATAATAGGTAAATTACATACCATTTATATCGGTTGAACCGAAAAGCAAATTCCATATACGTATTTTCATGCGATTGAGCCTGCACAGCGATTATGCCCTGCGCGTCCTGATGGCGCTCGCCGCGACCGGGCGGCAGATGTCGGTCGACGAGATCGCGCGCCAATATGGCATTTCGCGCCATCACCTCGCCAAGGTCGCGCAGCGGCTTCAGATGCTCGGCTATGTCGACGCGCAACGCGGGCGAGGCGGAGGACTGACGCTGGCACGGAAGACTCGCGAGATCGGCGTGGGAAAGGTCGTGCGCGAATTCGAGAATCTCGACGGGCTTGTCGAATGCATGGATGCCGCGACGTCGACCTGCCCCGTGCGCGGCGGGTGCGGATTGCAGGCTGCGCTGAGCGGGGCGCTGGGGGCTTTCCTGATCCATCTCGACGGCTACACGCTTGCTGATCTTCTGCCGCGCCCCACGCGATTTCGCGAGCTGCTCGGCACCCGCTGACGTCCGCCGGTTTTCGATTGCACGCGGTGTCGCCAAGACGGTATCGATCGCGTATGGCCAAGCTCTATTTCTATTATGCCAGCATGAATGCGGGCAAATCGACGACGCTGCTCCAAGCGGACTTCAACTATCGCGAGCGCGGGATGGAGACGATGCTGTGGACCGCGGCGCTCGACGACCGGTACGGGGCAGGGCAGATCACCAGCCGCATCGGCCTGCTCGCCGAGGCGCATAAATTCGATCCCGACAGCGATCTGTGGGAAGCGGTCAATGCCGAGAACCGCCAGCGCCCGCTCGCCTGCGTGCTGGTCGACGAAGCGCAATTCCTGACGCGCGCGCAGGTCCTCGAACTCGCGCGGCTCGCCGATGAATCCGGGATTCCGGTGCTCTGCTATGGACTCCGCACCGATTTCTCGGCGGAGCTCTTCCCCGGATCGGCGGCTTTGCTCGGGCTGGCCGACGCGCTCGTCGAATTGAAGGCGGTGTGCGAATGCGGCCGCAAGGCCACGATGAATCTGCGCGTCGACGAAAGCGGCCAGGCCGTGGTCGAGGGCGCGCAGACGGAGATCGGCGGCAACGACCGTTATGTCGCGATGTGCCGCCGTCATTTCATGGAAATGCGGCGCGAGGCGGCGCGCGCGGGGGAGGAAGCACTCGCCGATGCGTGACGCGCTGTATGTCGAGCTTGCCGATGGCGACTTGCGGCTCGTCAAACTGGAAGAGGCGCATCGCGTTGCGCTGCGCGCCGCCTGCGCTGCCGATGCCGATATCTGGACGATCTACGCGACAAGCTTCGATCCGGAGCATTTCGACGAGAGTTTCTCGAAACTCGTCGGGCACGAAAGCCGCATGCCCTATGCGATCCTCGATGGCGACCGGCTCGTGGGCATGACCGCGTGGCTGCGCCCCGACTGGACGGCGCAGACGATCGAGATCGGCAACAGCTATATCCACCCCGACGTGCGGGGCACCGGTTTGAATGGCCGGGTGAAGCGGCTGATGATGGGCCATGCCTTCGCGGCCGGCATCCGCCGCATCGAATTCCGGATCGACGAGCGCAACAAGCGGAGCCAGGCAGCCGTCGCCAAGCTCGGTTGCACGAAAGAGGGAGTGCTGCGCGCCGAACGCATTTCGTGGACGGGTTTCGTGCGCGATACCGGGCTCTGGTCGCTGCTCGCGGAGGAATGGCGTGGATAGGGTCAGCGCGGGTTCAGAAACACCATGCTAAGGCGCGTTCGTCAGGGTGGATAGATTGAAAGACTCGCCCATGAGAAAGACACTCGCACTCTCCCTGGCCGCCGCCTTGCTTTCCCTTTCAGCAGCTGCGGCGGCCGACGAGCCCGCCTCCAAGGGCTCGACGCGCGCGCTCGGCGTCGAATCGAGCATCACCTTTCCCAACAGCGCGACGATCAAGAATTGGCGCGCCGACGGCGAGAACGGCCTCTGGGTCCAGGACCGCAAGGGCGACTGGTATTATGGCAAGTTCGCCGTGATTTGTCGTAATGCCGATTTTGCGCTCGCAATCGGGATCGACAATCGCGGCACGTCGACACTCGACCGCTTCGCGACGGTCATCGTCGGACGCGAGCGTTGCCCGCTGATCTCCTTCGTCTCCTCGGCGCCGCCGCCGACCAAGGCCGAACTGAAGGCGAAGCGTGAAGCCGAAAAGGCCGCCAAGTCGAATTGACAAGGCGGCCGCGCGCGATCAATCGCGCGGGATGAACGGCTGGATCATTCTCGATAAACCCGTGGGGCTGGGCTCGACGCAGGCGGTTGGCGCGGTGAAGCGCGTCTGCCGCGAGGCGGGACTGGGCAAGGTCAAGGTCGGTCACGGCGGTACGCTCGATCCGCTGGCGTCGGGGGTGCTCCCGATCGCGCTCGGCGAGGCGACGAAGCTGTGCGGGCGGATGCTCGATGCCAGCAAGGTCTATGATTTCACCGTGGCGTTCGGGACCGAGACCGCGGGGCTCGATGTCGAGGGCGACGTCGTTGCGACAAGCGATGTGCGGCCGACGCGGGCCGAAATCGAGGCGGTACTGCCGCGTTTCACGGGTCCCATCGAGCAGGTGCCTCCAGCTTATTCGGCGATCAAGATCGACGGCCAGCGCGCCTATGACCGCGCGCGTAAAGGCGAAGATATTGAGATGAAGGCGCGGGACGTCACGATCTACTCACTTCGTCATGCCGGACATGATCCGGCATCCAAAGCACCGGGCGAACAATGGACCTCGGCTCAAGTCCGGGGTGACGAGGGGGGGGCAGGTGGACTCGAATCCATCACCCTTACCGCCCATGTCTCGAAAGGCACTTATATCCGCTCCCTCGCCCGCGATATCGCGCGAGCCGTCGGCACCGTGGGCCATGTCACGATGCTCCGCCGCACCAGGGCCGGGCCGTTCGACCTGTCGCAGGCGATTTCGCTGGACAAATTGAATGCATTCGGCCAAGGGGCCGCCCAATCAGAAATATTTCTGCCGCTCGAGGCAGGGCTGGTCGACATCCCGGCTCTGAACCTTTCCCCGGAAGCGGCAGGGGCGATCCGACAGGGTCGCGTCTGGACCGGGGAAAGCACGCACGACGGGCTCTATTGGGGACGGGACAGCGAAATGCGACCCGTTGCGTTGATAGAGGCTTTGGCGGGAACGCTGAAAGTCGTGCGGGGCTTCAATCTGTAAGCACGATGTTCGAGGAATGAAACCATGTCGATTACCGCCGAGCGTAAAGCCGAAGTCATCAACGACAATGCCCGCGCAAAGGGCGATACCGGTTCGCCCGAAGTGCAGGTCGCGATCCTGACCGACCGCATCAACACGCTGACCGCCCACTTCAAGGCGCATCACAAGGACAACCACAGCCGCCGCGGGCTGCTGATGATGGTCAACAAGCGCCGCAGCCTCCTCGACTACCTCCGCAAAAAGGACGAGGGCCGCTATCAGGCGCTGATCGCGAAGCTGGGTCTTCGCAAGTAAGAGTTTCTGGCGGCCCCGGATTTCCGGGGCCGCTGTCATATTGGCGTCCGCATGACTGCGGCGCCACAGGGCCGCTCCCGCATCCGGCGGGACCGCCATCAGGGCAGACAGACGCCCTACACCGCCCCGGGCCGGATTGCCCGGAATCAGAGGCCCCGCCCGGCATAGGGCCCGGCGGGCGAAGGAAACCACATGTTTGACGTGAAAAAAGTATCGATCGAGTGGGGCGGTGAAACGCTGACGCTCGAAACGGGCAAGGTTGCCCGTCAGGCCGACGGCGCCGTGATGGCGACGCTGGGCGAAACGGTCGTTCTGTGCGCCGTGACCGCCGCGAAGTCGGTGAAGGACGGCCAGGATTTCTTCCCGCTCACCGTCCATTATCAGGAAAAATATTCGGCCGCCGGCCGCATCCCGGGCGGCTTCTTCAAGCGCGAACGCGGCGCGACCGAAAAGGAAACGCTCGTCAGCCGCCTGATCGACCGTCCGATCCGCCCGCTGTTCCCCGAAGGGTTCTACAACGAGATCAACGCCATTGCCCAGGTGCTGAGCTATGACGGCCATAACGAGCCCGACATCCTTGCGATGGTCGCCGCGTCGGCCGCGCTCACCATCTCGGGCGTGCCCTTCATGGGCCCGATCGGCGCCGCGCGCGTCGGTTACGTCGACGGCGAATATATCCTGAACCCGACCGATGCGCAGGTTGCCGAAGGCGACCTCGACCTTGTCGTCGCCGCCACTTACGATGCGGTGATGATGGTCGAATCCGAAGCGAACGAGCTGTCGGAAGAGGTCATGCTGGGCGCCGTCATGTTCGCGCACGATGCGTGCCGCGAAGTCGTCAAGGCGATCGTCAAGCTCGCCGAGCAGGCCGCCAAGGATCCGTGGGAAATGGCGTCGTCGGACGACAATGCCGCGCTCAAGGACAAGCTGAAGAAGCTGATCGGCAAGGACATCGCTGCCGCCTACAAGCTGACCGACAAGTCGGCCCGCTCGAACGCGCTCAACGAAGCGCGCGCGAAGGCGAAGGAAAGCTTCACCGCCGACGGTCTCAGCCCGCAGGACGTCATGGCTGGCATCAAGCTGACCAAGAAGCTGGAAGCCGAAATCGTCCGGACCGCCATCCTGAAGGACGGCAAGCGCATCGACGGCCGCACGACGACGCAGATCCGTCCGATCGTCGCCGAAACGCACTTCCTGCCCCGCGCGCACGGTTCGGCGCTGTTTACGCGTGGTGAAACGCAGACGATCGCCACGGCGACGCTCGGTACCAAGGAAAGCGAACAGATGGTCGATGGCCTGAACGGCCTGTCGTACCAGAACTTCATGCTGCACTATAACTTCCCGCCCTATTCGGTCGGTGAAGTCGGCCGCTTCGGCGCGCCGGGCCGCCGCGAAGTCGGTCACGGCAAGCTCGCGTGGCGCGCGCTTCACCCCGTGCTGCCGTCGAAGGACGAGTTCCCCTACACGATCCGCCTCACCAGCGACATCACCGAGTCGAACGGCTCGTCGTCGATGGCATCGGTCTGCGGTGGCAGCCTTGCGATGATGGACGCTGGCGTCCCGATCAAGCGTCCGGTCTCGGGCATTGCGATGGGCCTGATCCTCGAAGGCAAGGATTATGCGATCCTGTCCGACATCCTCGGTGACGAGGATCACCTCGGCGACATGGACTTCAAGGTTGCGGGCACGTCCGAAGGCATCACCACGATGCAGATGGACATCAAGATCGCGGGCATCACGCGCGAGATCTTCGAAGCGGCGCTCAACCAGGCCAAGGAAGGCCGCGCGCACATCCTCGGCGAGATGAACAAGGCGCTCGGCGAAACCCGCAGCGAATTGTCCGCCCACGCGCCGCGCATCGAGACGATGCAGATCGACAAGTCGAAGATCCGCGACGTCATCGGCACCGGCGGCAAGGTGATCCGCGAGATCGTCGCGACCACCGGCGCCAAGGTCGACATCGACGACGAAGGCCTGATCAAGATCTCGTCGAGCGATCTCGAGCAGATCGAAGCCGCCCGCAAGTGGATCAGCGGCATCGTCGAGGAAGCCGAGGTCGGCAAGATCTATGACGGCAAGGTCGTCAACCTCGTCGATTTCGGGGCGTTCGTGAATTTCATGGGCGGCAAGGACGGTCTCGTCCACGTCAGCGAAATCAAGAACGAGCGCGTCGAGAAGGTCTCGGACGTCCTCTCCGAGGGCCAGGAAGTCAAGGTCAAGGTCCTCGAGATCGACCAGCGCGGCAAGGTCCGCCTGTCGATGCGCGTCGTCGACCAGGAAACCGGCGAGGAACTGGAAGACACCCGCCCGGCCCGCGAACCGCGCGAACCGCGCGGCGATCGTGGTCCGCGGCGTGACGGCGACCGCGGTGACCGCAGCCCCCGCCGCGATGGCGGCCGCGGCGATCGTGGTCCCCGTCGTGACGGCGGCGACCGCGGCCCGCGCCGCGAACGCAGCGACAATGGTCCGGAAGACCAGGGCCATGTGCCCGACTTCCTGAAGGACTAAGTCTTTCCGATACCGGAACAGGGAAGGGGTCGCCGTAAGGCGGCCCCTTTTTTGCGGCATTGGGGTGGTCAGCTGCCCGTGGCTTGGCTAGTTTGCGACGATCCGCGAAGTGCGTCAGAGGCAAAAAAGGAGGAGACGCAGTGGGCGAATTAAGGCGAAGGTTAATGGGAGGGGTTCATCTGACAATCTTGATGACCGTCATCACCGGGCTAATGACAGGGGCCGTATTTCTTATTCGTTTCTGCGTGGAAGCCGGGGCAGGGGACACTGCGGATGGCTGGTGGATAATCCCTACGGGCCTCGCTTACTTCTACAGCATGGGTGTGGTGAATGACTTTGCTAGCGGCAGGGGCTGGCGGCAGCCAGACACGGAATAGCGCCCGCTTCTAATCGCCTGCAATCGGTCGTTTCCGGCCATTCCCGACCGCGCGCGTGGAGCGGTGGATCGCGGGGGCGCGGTCAAGCATTGTCATTCCGTCTTGATGCTCGACGTCGGCCGCGATATGAGAACATATTATGAACAAATACGAGGCCGGCCATGACGCTCTTCACCGCCCCCGATGGTATCGCGCGCTGCGGATGGTGCGCCGCGTCGGACGATTATATCGCCTATCACGACGACGAATGGGGTTTTCCTGTCGCTGATGATCGCCGCCTGTTCGAAAAGCTGAGCCTCGAAGGCTTTCAGTCGGGACTTAGCTGGCGGACGATCCTGATGAAGCGCGAGAATTTTCGCGCTGCGTTCGCCGGCTTCGATTTCGACCGCGTTTCGGGTTTCGACGAGAGCGACGTCGAGCGGCTGCTGCAGGATGCCGGGATCGTGCGGCATCGCGGCAAGATCGAGGCGGTGATCAACAACGCCCGCCGCGCGCAGGAGCTGGTGCGCGAGAAGGGTTCGATCGCGGCCTATGTCTGGAGCTTCGAACCACAGGGCGAGATTCCCTATCTGGCCTCGACGTCGCCCGCCTCGGTCGCGATGTCGAAGGATCTCAAGAAGCGTGGCTGGAAATTCGTCGGCCCGACCACGGTTCATGCCTTCATGCAGGCGATGGGGCTGGTCAACGATCATGCCGAGGGCTGCGCGATTCGCGGTCGGATCGCGCAAGCGCGGGCGGCCTTCCAGCTGCCGAAGGGCTGAATAGTCGCGGCTTGCTCCGCCCGGCAGCCTGTGCAATAGGCGCCGCCCCTCGCACAGCCGCCGCACAGGACAGATCATGGACAGCCATTCCGCCGCGACTGCGCTCGGCCTCGACTTCGGCACGACGAACACGGTCGTCGCGCTCGCCGACGGAAGCGGCGACTCGCATCTGGTCGATTTCGCGGGCGAGGAGGCGACGGGTCCGGTATTCCGTTCGGCACTGTGCTTCTGGGAAGACGAGCGCGCGTGGCAGGGCATTGCATCCGAGGCCGGGCCATGGGCGATCCGGGAATATCTCCAGTCGCCGCTCGACAGCCGCTTCATCCAGTCGTTCAAAAGCGTCGCGGCAAGTCCGTTGTTCGAACGCGCGATGATCTGGGGCCGGCCGTTCCGGTTCGAGGATATGGGACGCCTGTTCCTTCAGCGGCTCGTGGCACACGCCGGCGGCCGCCTCGATACGCCGCCGCGCCGCGTCATCGTCGGGCGGCCAGTCGCATATGCCGGGGCGCGCGCCGACCCCGCATTGGCGCGGCAGCGCTATGACCTGATGTTCGACCGCTTCGGGATCGAGCTCCATTATGTCTATGAGCCGCTGGGCGCCGCGCACAGCTATGCCGCGCGGTTGACCGAGCCCGCGACGATCCTCGTCGCCGACTTCGGCGGCGGCACGACCGACTTTTCGATCGTCCGTATCGCCGAGCCGGGCAGCGTGCGCCGCTGCGTCCCGCTCGCATCGTCGGGCGTCGCGATTGCGGGGGACCGCTTTGACGAGCGCATCGTCGACAAACTCATCCTGCCGTTGCTCGGCAAGGGCGGTTCCTATCGTTCGTTCGACAAGATCCTCGAGATTCCGGGCGGCTATTTCAACGACTTCGCCAATTGGTCGCGGCTTGCGATGATGCGCAATCGCCGCACGATCGAGGAGCTGCGGCGTCTGCAGCGCGATGCCGTCGATCCCGCGCCGGTCGGGCGGATGATCGCGCTGATCGAGCATGAACAGGGCTTCCCTCTCTATGACGCCGTCGGCCGGGTCAAGCGCGCGCTCTCGGAAAGCGAGGAGGCAGAGTTTCGCTTTGCCGGCGGCGGGGTCGAGATCGCGGTTCCCGTCCGGCGCGCGGATTTCGAGGCGTGGATCGCCGACGATCTGGCTCGGATCGAGGCTGGCATGGACGCGGCGCTGGCAAAGGCGGGGCTTGCGGCGGACGCGATCGACCGCGTATTCCTGACCGGTGGATCGTCGCTGATCCCGGCGATCCGCGCCATCTTCGACCGCCGCTTCGGCGCCGGGCGCATCGCGGTGGGCGGTGAACTGACCTCGATCGCGCACGGTCTCGCCTTGATCGGTGAAGAACCCGATCCCTCCGAATGGGCGGCCTGATTAGCCGGCCTAATCGGAGCGTTCGGCGGCCGACGACTTATTGGGATTTTGGCGCAAGCCCGCTCTGCGGATTCCACGCCGGCGCGCTCGCCTTGTTCGCGATCCGGTCAACCAGCGCGTAAAAGAAGCGGTTGAAATCGGCCGCCGCCTTCCAGTCGATGGGCTGGGCGAGATCGTCTTGCGGGGTGTGGTAACCGGTCTTGTACCAGTGCCGGTAAACCTCCTCGCTCTTCGATCCGGGGCGATAGCCGAAGACGAAGCCGGTTGCGGGAATGCCGGCCTTCAGGAACACCCAATGCTCCGAGCGCTTCAGCATATTGCGCTCGGGTTCGGGATCGCGCTGCGTCGCGATGCCGAGGGAAGCGGCGACCGAGCGGGCATCGGCGCCGAGGCTGGTGTCGTCGATCGCGTGAACGGTGAGCAGGTCGAGCGGGAAGATGGGGCGGAGCTGGTCGAGATTGATATTGCCCGCGATCCGCTCCTTCGGGATCGTCGGATGGGCGACGAAATATTCGCCGCCGAGCAGACCCTTTTCCTCCCCGGTGAACGCCGCGAACAAGAGCGGGCGAGCGTATCCCTTGCCACGCCGCTGCTCGGCGAGGCGGATCAGCAACGCGACATAGGCGGCATTGTCGAGCGTGCCGTTATAGAGCGCGTCGCCATCGATCGGCTCGCCATAGCCATAGCCGTCGAGATGCGCCGAAAGCGCGATCGCCTCGCCCGCTTTGGCCGGGTCGCTGCCGGGCAACAGGCCCAGCACGTTGGCGGATGTGATGCGGCGGCGTTCGAGGTCGAACCGGCCGTCGATCGGTTTCGCGATATCGAAGACGGGTAGCGGATCGCCGCGGCTGCCCTTGGCGATCAGATCCGCGGCATCGCCCGCCTTGCCGATGATCGCGCCGAGCGCCGAGGCGTTGAGGGTGATCCGCACGAAGGGATCTTTGTCGGCGGGCGCGGCGGCCAACCGGACCGAGCGGCCATAGGCCGCCGGCCAGCGCGGCGGTTCGACGGTGAAGCCGGGGTCGGCGATGCTCACCATGCCTATGCCGCCGGCCGCTTTTACCGCGACCTCGCGCGCGGCGTCGTTCGGCAAGCCTGTGCGCCGCGTGGCGTGGCAGATGACGATCTTGCCGGCGACCGATCCCAGCGCGGCGGCATCGCAATAGCCGCGATAGGCAAGCTTTGCGGTGAACCGCTCCGGCATCGCCGCACCCGGCGTCACTCTGTAATCGTGCAGATATCGCAAGGCGTGGGCACCGATGCGCAGATCGGCTGCGTTGATCCGGATTTCGTCCATCGCGATGTGCTGGAACCAGCCGCCATCGTCGCCCGCGGGCTTCAACCCCGCTGCGGCGAATTTCCTGGCGACCAGCTCGGCGGCGCGGTCATAGGCGGGCGTGCCGGTGTCGCGCCCCTCCATGGCATCGTCCGACAGCGCCTCGGTGATCGCCCACCAGTCCTTGGTGTCCTGATCGGCCGTCGCGGGCGGGGAGGCCGTCGCCGTTGGAATCGATAAAACTGCGGTCGCCGCGCACAGGGCCGTCAGGAAGTGCGTAACAATCCTCTTTTCCATGGACCTCTCTTAGCCAGAGTATGCCGGCAGACAAATCCCGATTGCGACAGCAGCGACGAAGCGGCTCATGGTTGCCGCAAAGGGGCTCGCCACGTCTGCTCCCCGGCGTTATGCCTTGGCCCATGCTGACCATTTTCTCCACGCTCGCCCTCGCTCTCCAGGCCACGACCCTTCCTCCCGCGGCGACTACCTTGCCCCCGGCACCCCAGCCTGTCCCGGCGCCCGTCTCGCCGGTGGTGCAGGTCGATACCCGGCCCTATGTCGAACTGGTCACCGAAGCGGGAAAGATGGTGATCCGCCTGGAAAACAAGCGTGCGCCGATCACCACCGCGAACTTCCTGCGCTACGTCGACAGCAAACGGATGCCGACGACGTTCAAATTCTATCGCACGACGCGCAGTTGGGGAGAGGGCAACGCACTGGTTCAGGGCGGGAATCGCGGTGATGCGCGGCTGAATTTCCCGCGAATCGCGCACGAGCCGACCACCGTCACCGGGCTGACCCACTGCAAGGGCGCGGTCGCGATGGCCCGGCTTGCACCCGGCGATGCGACCAGCGATTTCTTCGTCCTCCTTTCCGACATCCCGGGTTTCGACGCCAATCCGGGCGGGAGCGGCGATAACGCCGGCTTTGCGGTATTCGGCGAAGTGGTGTCGGGACTCGATGTTGCGGAGAAAATCTATGCCGCGCCGATTTCGCCAACGAAGGGCGAGGGCGTGATGGTGGGGCAGATGCTCGAACCCGAGTTCAAGATCCTCTCGGCACGCCGCGTTCCGGCGCCTGCCGACGCGCCCAAGGGATGCATCGTAAAGGGTGTGCCTTGATCCGGCGAGCGAGCGCGCGAAGCGGCGAAAGGGCATGATCATTTATTTTGCGTTCATCCGCGCTGTGGCTATACCGCCCGCATGACTCAGCGCCCCTTTGTTCGCGCCGCCGTGCGCCTCGTCGCCGCCGCACTCGTGATTTCGCCGATGCTGGCCGCCTGTGCCGGGGGTGGGGGTGTCAAAAAGGACACGCGCTATGTCGCGCGTGACGTCAATACGCTTTACCGTGCGGCGCAGGACCGGCTCGACCGCAAGCAATATAAGATCGCGGCCGCGCTGTTCGACGAGGTCGAGCGCCAGCATCCCTATTCGCCCTGGGCGCGCCGCGCGCAGCTCATGAGCAGCTTTTCCTATTATATGGACCGCGAATATACCCCCGCGATCGAGGCGGCGCAGCGATTCCTCGCGATCCATCCGGGCAACAAGGACGCGCCCTATGCCTATTATCTGATCGGCCTCAGCTATTATGAGCAGATCAGCGACGTTACCCGCGACCAGAAAATCACGCAGCAGGCGAAGGATGCGCTGGGCGAAGTGATCCGTCGCTATCCCGACACCCGCTACGCCGCCGACGCGCGGCTCAAGATCGATCTCGTCGAGGATCATCTGGCGGGCAAGGAAATGGAGATCGGCCGTTTCTACCAGCGCAGCTCGAACTGGCTCGCGGCGTCGATCCGCTTCCGCGAGGTCGTCGACAAGTTCCAGACGACGAGCCACACGCCCGAGGCGCTCTATCGCCTGACCGAATGCTATCTCGCGCTCGGCATTCCTGACGAGGCGAAGAAGTCGGCGGCGGTGCTCGGGGCGAACTATCCGGGCAGCAAATGGTACGAGCGCGCCTATAAGCTGATGCAACGGCACGCGCCGAGCAGCTGATACGCGGCCCATAGATTCGCATTTTGTTCTGCGGTAGGGAGGTCGCGTGCTGACCGCCTTGTCCATCGTCAACATCGTTCTGATCGAGCGGCTCGACCTCGATTTCGAGGCAGGGCTCGGCGTGCTGACCGGCGAAACGGGCGCGGGCAAGTCGATCCTGCTCGACGCACTGGGGCTCGCGCTAGGGATGCGCGCCGACAGCGCGCTGGTGCGGCAGGGAAGCGGACAGGCGCAAGTGACCGCGAGCTTTACGCCACCCCCGGCCAGAACTCCGCTTGCGGCGCTGCTCGCCGAGAATGAAATCGCGATCGAACCCGGCGAGCCGCTGCTCGTCCGCCGCACGTTAAAAGCCGACGGCGGCAGCCGGGCCTTTCTGAACGACCAGCCCTGTTCGGCGGCGCTGCTGCGCGAAGTCGGTGGCCATCTGGTCGAGATTCACGGACAGCACGACGACCGCGGCCTGCTCGCGCCCGCGGGGCATCGCGCGCTGCTCGATACCTATGGTCGCTGCGATACCGCTGCGGTCGCCGCGGCGCATGGTGCATGGCGCGGCGCAGAGG
>JAEWIL010000027.1 GCA_023387085.1 Pseudomonadota bacterium
GGATTATCGCGCCACCCAGCTAAGCCTTCGCGCGCACCCTTTATCCTTCCTGCGCGACGAGCTGGACGACATGGGCATCGTCCGCTGCGCAGACCTTCGGCACATCCGCGACGGCCGCAATATCGAGGTCGCCGGCGTCATCCTCGTGCGCCAGCGCCCGGGAAGCGCCAAGGGCGTGCTCTTCGTGACCATCGAGGACGAGACGGGTATCGCCAATGCGATCCTCTGGCCCGACCGCTTCGAGATCTATCGCCGGCAGGTCATGGCTGCCTCAATGATCGCGATCCGCGGGCGGCTCCAGAAGGAAGGCGAGGTCATCCACGTCATCGCCGACCGCATCGCCGATCATGACGCGATGCTGCGGAGCATCGGCCGCACCGGCTTCACGGTCGCACCGGGGCGCGGCGACGGCGTATCGAACGGCGGCGGTCCGGACAGCCGCGGGCCGCTCCGCCAGCGCAGCCGCAATTTCCAATAGAACAGGATTGGATGAATCACCCTTGATCCGATTGAATTGCCGCGCCACCGGGATAAGTTTGCGAAAGGAGGGGCAAAGAATGCGCAAGATGATCCTGACCGTGGCGGCATTGGGAATCTCCGCTGCCGCGGCGCATGCTCAGGACGTCAGCGGCAGCGCCCGCCGAACCGATGGCGACACGCTCAACATGACCGGGATCGTGATCCGCCTCCACGGGATCGACGCTCCCGAATATAGCCAGACGTGCACGCGCGGCGGCGAAAGCTGGGCCTGCGGCAAAGAGGCGGCCGCCAAGCTTTCAGCGCTCGTTGAGGGGAAGCCTGTCCGCTGCGAATATCGCGATACCGACGATTATGGCCGCACCGTCGCGACCTGCCGCGTCGGCCCAATCGACCTCTCGGCGGCGATGGTCGATGCGGGCCTCGCTGTCGCCCTCCCGAACTTCACGACGGCCTATGTCGCCAACGAAGCCCGCGCTCGGGACCGGCGGATTGGAATCTGGGCCGGCGAGTTCCAGATGCCCGCCGACTATCGAAGAGCGAACCCGGTGCCGCGTGCCGGCTCCGCTCCGCCCCGGACCACCCGCGCGCCTTCGCCTGTCCCTGCAAGGCCCAGCGGCGTCTACTACCGGAATTGCAAGGAAGCATGGGCAGCGGGCGCCGCGCCGCTTCGCCGCGGAGCGCCCGGCTACCGACCGGAAATGGATGGCGACGGCGACGGCATCGCGTGCGAGCCCTATCGGCCGCGCTGATCAAAGTCCGAGCCGCTGCCAGAATTCGGCGGCGCTGAGCGACCTGCGCTCCTCGCGCGGACACGGCTCGACATGCCGCCAGTTGGGATGCGGAAGCGGCGCTGTCACGCGGCGCGCCTTGCGGCGATCGGAGGGTGCGTCTCTGTTCATGGGAAGTCCTGCCCGCTCAAACCGCTTGCAAGTCGCTAGGTTCCTTTAAAAAAATTGGATGCTTCGCTGCAACTCCGGCCCGTCGCATATGCGGGCTGCCCGTAGCGCCTTCGTCGCGGCGACGGGGGCAGATTGGGCAACCGTCCGGCGACAGCGCGCGTTACTCTGCCAATGAAAGGAACTCCCATGCGCGCCCTGATCCTGATTGCCGCACCGTTCGGCCTCCTTGTTGCCTGCTCCGACGCGAATGAGGCGGCGGAAGAGAAGCTTGAAAAGGCCGCGGAGACCAGCGCCACCGTCGCGGGCCCCGTTCCCGCCGCGCTCGGCCTCAGCGAATCCCAGTTGCTCGACGCCGATCTCATCGATGGCGACGGCAAGGAACTTGGCGAGGTCGCGCAGGTGCTTCGGGATTCCGACCAGAAGGTCGATCGCCTGCTCGTCGAACTCGAAGGTCCTGGCGATCGCTATGTTCATGTACCGATCCTGGGATTAAAACCGGTGGTGAAGGGCAGCGACACCGATCTGCAGACGACGATGACCAAAGCCCGGCTCGACGCTCTGCCGGAGGTCAAGCTTCCCGCGCCCTGACCATGGTCGGCCCGCGGCACCGCCGCGGCGCAGGATCCGGACTTGATCTGAATCAGGATCGGCAAGGCGCCGGGCCCTGCGCGCCGAAATTCAGGCAGCTTTCGGCCCCACGGCGCATTAGGAAGACATGACCAGATCCATCGCTTTTGTCGGCGCCGGACCGACCGCCATCTACACCTTGCACGCGCTTCTGAACCACAAGCCCCGCCCCTTCGCGCTTACCATCTTCGAGGCGCAGCCGGTCGCCGGCCGCGGGACGCCGTACCGCCCCGGCTGGAACGATCCGGCCATGCTCGCCAATATCGCGAGCATCGAGATTCCGCCGCTCGGGTTGAGCCTCGTCGACTGGCTTCAGGCACAGCCCGACGCGCGGCTCGCTGCGATGGGCATCGCCCGAAGCGAGATCGACGAACGCGCTTTTTATCCTCGCCTCGTCCTGGGCGACTATTTTCACGCGCGGTTCGAGGCTCTTCTCGATCAAGCTCGCGATATGGGGATCGACGTAAGGTTGCGAACGCGCTGCAAGGTCGTCGATGCGACCAGCGGCCCTGACGCCATGACGCTCCAGCTTCGCGAGCGATCGGGCGCTATTCGCGAAGAAAGCTTCGATCATGTCGTGCTGGCAACGGGTCATCAATGGCCCGACAATCCCGAGGCGCGGCCGGGCTATTTCACGAGCCCGTGGCCGGCCGAAGCTCTGGCAGCTATCCCGCCGTGCACGGTCGGCATTCGCGGATCGTCGCTGAGCGCGATCGACGCGGCGGTTGGGCTGGCGGTCGCGCATGGCGAATTTACCGAGAGCGAGGATGGCAGTATCGTGTACGCGCCCGCCGACGGCACCGACGCCTTTCATATGACGATGATGTCGCGAAAGGGCCTTCTGCCCGAGGCCGACTTCTTCGCGCCCCTTCCCTATGAGCCGCTCGCCATCTGCACGGCCGAGGCGATGGAAGCGCTGATCGCTGCGGACGGTTTGCTCCTCGAACCTGCCTTCGCGCTGTTCAGGCAAGAGCTGGCAGCCGCCGACCCGGACTATGCCGAAGGCATCGGCCTCGATGCTCTCGAGATCGAGGACTTCTGCGAGAATTATTTTGCAAATCGCGCTGGTGCGGACCCGTTTGAATGGGCGGAGCAAAATCTTGCCGAGGCCGAACAAAATTACGCCGACGAACGGGTCGTGGCTTGGCGCTATGCGATCCTGCGTATGCATGAAGTAATCGCGCTGATCGTTCCCCACCTCGACCCTGAGGAATATCGCCGTTTCAACCGGCATTTCAAACCGGTGTTCGTGGACGATTATGCGACCGTCCCGCATGCGTCGATCCGGCGCATGCTCGCGCTGCACCGCGCCCGCAAGCTCTCGGTGATCGCGATCGGCGACGATTACCGTGTCGACAGCCACCGGCCGCAAGGCGGCGCGACCGTCATCGCCGATGGCGCGCGATATGACTATGACGTCTTTATCGAGGCGACCGGGCAGCGTCCGCTTGCCGCAAAGGCGTTTCCGTTCCCGTCCCTGCTCCAGCAGGGCGTCATCCGCGACGCTCAGCCCGACGCGCCCCCGAGCGCGCTGCGCGGAATAGCAGTCGACGACAGGTTCCACCCGGTGGCCGACAATATTCCGGGCGATCAGCTGTTCTGTCTCAGCCTGCCGTTCCTGCTCGGGCGCCATCCTTTCATCCAAGGCATTACAAGTTCGCACGAGATGGGCGAGATCGTGGCCGAGCAGCTGGCGTCGGCCCTCGAGCGAGGCGCCGCAGCCGAACCGAGCCGGGCAGAGGGGGAGATTGCAGCATGAAGCTCTTCGCCATCTATATCGGCGGCGAGCATGAGCGCGCCAACATCGAGCTTCACGACATGCGCTTCATCGTCGCCCGCTCGATCCGCGATACTTATCCGGCGCTTCGCCAGCAATGGTGGGGCATCCCCAAGAGCCTTCACATCGATTGCTGGGCCGAGCTCGATCAGGTCGACGGATATGATGTCACGTTGCGGCCGGAGCCCTTTGCCGGTCTCGAGCGTCTCTATTACGTCAATCTCGGCGGATATGCGCCCGGCGAGTTTGCCGAACTCCACAAAAATATGTTTATCGTCGCCGACAGTCTCGCCAAGGCGAAGGCGCGCGCGCTCCAGGGCGCACAGGGCTGGAGCCAGGCACATCGCGACGATGTCTATGAGGCCGAACAGGCGTTCGAGCTTGCGTCCGCCGCAGCTGACCAGCATCTCTTCATCCACCTGACGCGTGCTGACCAGGTCAGGGAACTCGCCGTCATCTCCGACTATATTCCGATCAGGGTTCGGCCGCCACATTAGGTTCTGGGCTTGGGGCTACGGGGTTGGACAATGCTCTATACTGACTGTCTGCTTCGCGAGGCCAATTTCCGTTCGGCCAAGTGCCGGCCGGGCAAACGCTCTCGACTGTATCAGCCAATGCCGCTCGCTTGCGCCCGCGCAGGGGTCATTCCTCGGCGGCGCCAAAATCCGAGGGCACACGCCGATCCCCATCGGGCCCGGGCTTGGCGAGCGCCTGCGACACGCGATCGACGAGCTCAGCCTTTCGATAGGGCTTGCCCAGCACGTTGCGTCCTTAGCGCTGCGGCTCCTCGGCAACAAGCTCCTCATTGTAGCCGGTCGCCATGACGGCCGGATACACGCGGCAGGAGATTTCGTTGCTGCCCGAGAACGGGCAACTCGGCCGGACCGAGCGAGGAGGGTGGGTCAGCCTTGCCCGCAAGCAGGCGATCTCGATTGAAATCATGGGTGACGAACAGCAGACTTCACTATCGCTTGCTACGCACATGCGACTGTGTGACTTTGCGATGGGGACTGAGGCGCTGGTCATCTACAGCGGCTGACATTGGTGGGGGCAAAGAATATGCCGTATCGCAATGCGTGGGTTTACTGTCTCGCGGTGATCGCGATGACCATCCTGGCTTTCTGGCCCGGATATTTCTCCCGGCTCGGTACCGCGAAAATCGCCTAGCATATCCACGCGGCCACCGCGACCGCCTGGATGCTGCTGCTCGCGGCCCAAAGCTGGTCGATCGACCGCGGCGAGCGCGCGCGCCACCGGCGTTTCGGCCTTGCCATCTTCCTATTGGTGCCGCTGTTCATGGTCGGGGCGGCGGGCGTCGAGCACAGCATGGCGATCGCGACCGCTTCAGGACGAGATCCCTTCTACAAACTCTGGGGGCCGGCGCTCGGTTTCGTCGACCTGATTGGTGCTGCAGCCTTTCTTCTGTTTGCTGCGATGGCTCTCAAGGAACGACGCAACGCCGCCCGGCACGCCGCCTGGCTGCTTGCGACCCCGTTGCTCCTGATCCCTCCTGCACTTGCCCGCGTCTACAACGCGCATCTTCCCGGCCTCATCATCAACGGACCGCAGGACTTCCCGCTTTTCCGCTGGAGCGTCCATCTCGGCGGGCTCACGGGCGTCGTTATCGGCCTCTGGATCTGGTCCCGCCACCGCCGCCACGGACAGCCCTGGCTGATCGTCGCCGCCGTCATCGTGCTGCAATCCCTCGCATTCGAGACATTAGGGTTTTCGGCAACATGGAAAGCAGCATTCGCAGCATTCGCTGGTATCTCGCCCTCGATACATGCCGCGGGCGCTGCCCTCGCCGCGGCGGCGGCGCTCTGGTGGGGTTGGCGCGCGGTACCGCTCCGCCCGGCTAAGGGGCCAATCTCGCCGGCTTGATCTGGCGGGCAGAAGACTGACAACCTTCAATCGAGGAGCTGAAAAAGCGCAAGCGCCGACCGGGCGGCCACATCACAAGGTCCAGCGAAGTCCCCCCAGATACGATATCGACTTGGTGTTGAAAGGATGGCAGCTTGCCGTTCGTGGGTATTTGGGGGGACGTTCATGAAATATGCGGCTTTTCTTGCATTGCTGGCGCTGCCGGTAACCGTCTTTGCGCAATCGACGGGCGATCTGACCAACTATCCGGAGATACCGAAAGCGGAGCCTTTTACCGAGAGTGTTTTCGGAGTGGCGATCGAAGACCCATACCGCTGGATGGAGAGAGCGGACCGTCGCAGCGAACTCGAGACCTGGGTCAACGCGTCGAGCCTTCATAGCACGACGCAGCTTGCGAAGCTTCCAGGCCGCGAGGAGCTCATCAGGGCGTTGGAAGCAGCCAGCCGCTCGACCGATGCCTTCAACGAGGCGAAGCTCGTCGGCAACCGGCTCTTCTTTCTGAAACTGAGCAAGGAGAGAAATGTCCCCGCCCTCTATGTCGTCGAAGACGGCAAGGAGCGGCTGTTTCTCGATCCGCTCGCCGGGCGCGATGAGGGCAATCCCCGGTCGATCGGGAGCTTTTCGGTGTCGCCCGACGGCAAGCGCGTCGCGATACAAATGTCGGAGGGCGGCGCCGAAGTCGGCGAAGTTCGCTTCTATGACGCGGCGACAGGCATCGCAGCCGGCGAGGTTCTGAAACCCGTTTGGGGGGAGGCCAGCGTCCAGTGGATCGACAGTGAGACGATCGTCTATAACCGGATGCGCGAGCAGAAGATCGGCGAGGACGGGATGCGCGGCGAGACCGCGGTCGTGCATCGCATGGGCACGGCCACCGATGGCGACGTCCCGGTGCTCGGCCTCGCTGTCGCGAGCGGTCTCAAAATCGAGGAGAAGGAGATTCCCTATGTCACGCTCGATCAGACATCGCCCTATGCGGTGGCAGGTGCCGGCGGCGCACGCGCGGATTCGCCGGTCGCCCTCGGGACGGTCGCGGCGCTGAAGGCCGGCAAGCCCGACTGGAAGCAGGTTGCGACGCTCGCGGACCGGATCAACCAGTTCGAGCTGATCGGCAACAATTTCTATTATCTTACCACCAGGGACGATCCGAACGGCGAGGTGCGCCGCATCGACCTCAAGGGCGATCAAACGCTCGCCGCAAGCAAACCGGTTATCGGCAAGATCGGCGTCATCACCGGCATTGCTGCTACGCTGGGTGGGCTTTACGTCACCGCCCAGTCACCCTTCGGCGCGACCAAGCTCTATTATCTCCCCGATGGCGGCAAAGCGGCCGAGATCGCCCTTCCCTTCATCGGGTCGGGATATAGCTATGCTGTCTCCGCAGACCGCAAGACACTGACATTCGGTTATGACGGCTTTCAGCGCAGCACGATTTTTTACCGCGTCGATCGCGGCGAGCTCACGCCGCTGGGCCTCGAGGCTTCGACCCTTCCGGAGGCCGCGGCGCTGAAGGTCGCCGAGGAATGGGCGACCAGCGCCGACGGCACCAGGGTTCCGCTGACGATCGTCTCGGCCGGCAAGCAAGCGGGTCCCAAGCCAACGATCCTCGAAGCCTATGCGAGCTACGGTATGTCGGCCGAGCCTTATTATTCGACGAGCACGGCTGTCTGGGCAAGCCGCGGCGGTGTCTACGCCAGCTGTCATGCGCGCGGCGGCGGCGAGCTCGGGCGCGCGTGGCACGAGGGCGGCCGCTCCGCCAATAAGGTCAATGCGCAGTCCGATCTCATCGCATGCGGCAAGCGGCTGGTCGAGCTCGGCTACGCCAGCCCGACGACGCTCGGCATCTTCGGCGCGAGCGCCGGCGGGCTCCTTGTGCCGATGGCGGCAATGCGAGAACCGGATCTCTTTGCGGCGGCGGTCACCCGCGTCGGCGTCGTCAATCCGACCCGCCTCGCGGTCGCGAACAATGGCGCGAACCAATATGACGAGATGGGCGACCCGCGAACCGAGGAAGGGTTCAAGGCACTCGCCGCGCAGGATTCCACCCTCTTTCTGCGCAAGGCGAAAGGCGGTCCCGATTTCCTCTTCACCGTCGGCCTCAACGACAAGCGCGTCGAGCCCTGGATGTCGGCAAAGCTGGTCGCGATGATGCGCGCGCGCTGGGGCGACGACCATCTGGTGCTCATACGGTCAGACGGCAAGGCAGGCCATGGGATGGGTTCGACGCGCAATCAGAGTCTCGAGGAGCGCGCCGACATTTACTCCTTCTTCCTGAACCGGTTCAGGCAGCCCGGCTTCGCCCCTTAGCGGCAATAACAGAGACCCTACCCGTTCCCGCTATTTGTAATGCTGGCCGACAGCGGAATGTCCGCTTTGCGACCTGGAATCTGAATAGCAGCCCTTCCAACGGACAATCTAAGCGCCCCTGGCAATATAGCGTCAATCGACGCTTATTCCTCTGAAGTGCGTCGCAGATCCTTCGCCTGCACCCTCAATGTCATCGAGGCGCGCATGCCCGGCCGCGCTTCCGTATCGTCGACGGCGCTGTATCGAACATCCGCTTTGTTGGTACGAGCCAATGCATCTATCAGTTTCGTGCCGAGACCTGTCCCTTGGACGGTGCCGTTTGCCGGTATGCCGGGGCCGTCGTCCTCAACGCTCAGTTCAATTTCCTTATCCCCGTTTCGACGGAGACATAGGCGAATCTCCCCATCCTCGGCGTCTCCATAGGCATATTTGCAAGCGTTGCTGATCCATTCGTTGGCGATCATGCCGAGCGCCACTGCCTTGTCGGTCGGCAACCGGATCGGATCGACCTTTGCGACGACCGTGCGCCGCGCGCTGCCAGTCGACCAGGTCGAGCCGATGTCGTCGGCGAGCCCGGCCAGGTAATCGTCCATTGCAACGAATTCGACGTCGTCGGTCGTGTAGAGACGCCGGTTCACCTGCGCGATCGTCGCTATGCGCTGCTGCGTCTTTTGGAGCGCTTCACGTGCCCCCGCGTCCGCAAGGCCCTTCGACTGCAGCGCAATAAAGGACATAACCATCTGAAGATTGTTGGCGACGCGGTGGTTGACCTCTTTGAGCATCGCCTCGAGCCGCGCGTTGCTGGCACGCAGTTCAGCCTCGGCGAGCTCGCGTGCGCGGCGAAGCTGGGCGCGCTCGAGAACCTGCGAGAACGTACTGGCGAGCAGATCGAAAAATTCCTCGCCAACCGATTTCGCGACATAATCGTCGGCGCCAGCTTTAAGGGCTGCGACTGCAACGCGGCTTTCTTCAGAACCTGTGACGTAGACAATAGGAGGGCAATCGCGCAGCGCGCGCAGTGCCGCGATCGTCGCAAGACCGTCCTGTCCCGGCATATAATGATCGACGGCGATAAGATCGAAGTGCGTTGTCTGCGCCATTGCGACGCCCTCGCCGCCGCTGGCGGCAAGGCTGACCTTGAGGCCTTTTCGGCCGAGCGCGCGCGAAACGAGGCGCCTGATGCCCTCGTCGTCATCGATGTAAAGGATATGCGGTGGCACGCGTCTCAGACAGGATCGGGGTCGGGAACCTGGATTACCGACAGGAAGAGGCCAAGCTGGCGGATCGCATCGGCGAAGTTCTCGTAGTTCACCGGCTTGGTGATGTAGACGTTACAGCCCAGATCGTAGCAACGCTGAATCTCGACCTTGTCGTCGGTCGTCGTCAACACCACGACCGGCGTACGGCGAAGCGGGCTGTCTTCGGCTTTCAACTTTGCAAGAATATCGGTGCCGCTCATATCGGGCAGGTTCAAGTCGAGCAGGACAAGCGCGGGCCCGTTGCGTACAGGACCATCCTTGCCATCATAAAGGAACTCGAGCGCCGAGGTGCCGTCGAGAAAATGATGGATCGTGTTCGAGATGCCGGCGCGGCGAATATTTTTCTCGATCAGTCGGGCATGGCCCTCGTCATCCTCGATCATCACGATATTGACTGGTTTTTGGTCAGGCATCTTCATTCTCGCTCGCGTACTCGGTCGGCAGGATCAAGCGAAAGGTCGATCCTTCGTTCAACACCGACTGCAACTCTATGAATCCGCCGAGGCGATATGCGAGCGCACGGGCATGCGCAAGCCCGATCCCCTCGCCCGGCTGGTCCTGCACGCCCGATCGTCGAAAGAGATCGAACACGCGCTCATGGTCGCGCGGATCGATGCCGCGCCCATTGTCGGTCACCGCAACGACCGCGCGGCCGTGCTCGATACCCCCGCTCACCCTGATCGTCCCCGGCCTTCCGGGCAAAAGATATTTCAGAGCGTTTTCGACAAGATTGGATAGTATCTGCTCGACCGCAACGCGGTCGCTCACGACGGTTGGCAGCGGATCGATGTCGACCTTCGTGCCGGTTTCCTCGATCCGGTGCTGCAGGCTCTCGACAATGCCTTGGACGACGGAGGTCAGATCGAGTGCCTCGGGAGCAAGCGTACGCCGGCCCTGCCGCGACAGGTTGAGGATAGCATTGATCAGCCGGTCCATCTTCTGCGTCGAACTGCGAATGAAGCCGATCGATTCGGGCAAATCCTCTTCGATCGCGAGGCGCGTGACGCTGTCGGGCGCCCGCCAGCCCTCGGCATCGCTCTTCGCCAGATAGCCTGCGATTGCCTTGCGCGCGGTCTCGAGCTCGGCGGTGAAGCCCATGACGTTCACGAGCGGCGAGCGCAGATCGTGCGAGACGATATAGGCAAAGCGCTGGATTTCGTTATTGGCGCGCTGGAGCTCGGACGTGCGCGCGTCGACGAGATATTCCAGCCCGAGGTTCAGACTGTGAAGCTCTTCCCGCGACTCCCTGAGCTCGACCAAGTTGCGCCGGACGAGCCAGAGCGTGACCGCTGCGACAATTAAGATCAGCAGTCCGGTGGCGATCAGGATCGCGCTGAATAGACCCTGCGTGCGCTTCTGGTTCGCCTCCCGCGCCCGCAACAGCGCCAGCTCATCGTTCACCATTTCGCTCACAACATCGCGCGCTGCCCGCACATTTGCGACGGCAGCGTCGTTGGTAAAATCGGCCAGCATGCGCTCGCGCGCCGCTCCGCTGAGCCCGACAGACTTGCGATAATTACCGCTATACGCGTCTAGCAACGCGCGAAGGCGATGGACACGCGTCTTCTGCTCGGGATTGTCGGCGATCAGCTTGTCGAGTTCTCCAAGCTGGCTGCGCGCGGCGCGTTCGGACTGAGCGACCAGATCGGTGAACAAAGGATTGCCGGTCAGGAGCAGACCCCGTCGCGCGGTTTCCATCCGCTCGTTCGCACTCGCAAAAGAGCCGAGGCTGGCCTCGACCGCTAGCGTGTGCGCAACCATGCGCGCATCTTCCTCATTTTGTCGTTGAACCCAGAAAGCCGCCGCCGCCGCTGCGAGCAAGGCAAGAAAGCCGACCGATAGCAACAGGATGATGAGCCGGTTGGCGCGGGCGTCGCGCCCGAGTGACGCCATCTTTACTGAATTCATGAAATGTCCGTGTCCTCGTTAGATCTGCGATGACCCATCGAAGACTTCATGCCCGCCCCCGGCGAAGCCTGCAAGCGAGGCGACGGCGCCCTGTCTGGACGATTTCGAGCTTGCCCGAAAGATCGTGCTGGCAGAATTTATCGGGCGTCAGCACGCTCCGGCGGCACGCCCCACTACCGCTTGGACCAGTCGGCTGCTACCCGGCTAGAAGCACAGAGAGAATGTACAAAATCGCTTCTTCGCTCACCGCGACGAGCGGCCCTCAGAACTCTGCAGCATGTCCGATCAAGGTGGTCGGCATCGCGCTGGCACGGCCCTTCAGCTTCCTGGCTTACGCATCCGATATTCACGGTTGCTAGCCGTCATGTCCTTCTCTGGATGGAACAGGCCGCCCGCAAAGGACAAGATCGAATGCTTGCGCGGATCATTCGGCACCCGGTTGATTGACCCCTTGCAGTCATAGGGTGTCCAATTAGACGAGCGGTCGGTGCAGGTTGCGCTGAAAAAGCGGTAAGTCGGCGCATCCCGCGTCCGGTCGAACGCGTGGATCGTCCCGATCTTCTTTCCCAGAGAATGGCTGTAGATGCCGCCATTTCCGAACTGGCTTAGCTGCCGGACGTAGACGTCGCCATTCTTGATCTCGATCGCCATGGCATCACGCTCGTTGAGCCAGATGCCCTCTAGCGAGGCCTTAAGGTCTGGCGGCCAAATGACTTCCTGCGCTTGTGCTGTCGCAGGCGCGAGCACCAATCCTGCCGAAAGGGCAAGTCGCATCATCATATTTGCCTCCCTCATTTGCCTCGCGATCGACGCTCATGCCCGCACGGTGATCGCGGCATGGGCCGACGATTACAACCAGTCGCGGCCGCACTCGGCCCTTGGATATGAGACACCGGCGGCGTTCGCCGCCGAACTGCATAAGCAATGGCCTGCGCAG
>JAEWIL010000029.1 GCA_023387085.1 Pseudomonadota bacterium
GGCGAAGACCTGCAGGCCTTCGACGACGCTCGCCGCCGGGACGGTGGCGGTCGAGGCGCCGAGCCGCGAGGCCAGCGCCAGCGTGTCGGCGAGTTGTTTGCGGTCGTCGTCGGTCAGCGACCGGCTGCGCCGCGTTTCGATATAGACCGCGGTCCATGGAGCGCGCAGCGCATCGGCGAGGCGTTTGCCCGCGCGGACCAGCCCCGCCGCCGCCGGCAGTTCGCTGACTGCCACCACGATCCGCTCGCCGACCGCGAAGCTGCCCGCAAGCGCATGGCTGCGGACGTGGTCGAGCATCTGCGCATCGACCGCCTGCGCCGCGCGGCGCAGCGCCAGTTCGCGCAGCGCGGTGAGGTTGGCCTTGGAAAAGAAATGGGCAAGCGCGCGCGTTGCTTCCTGCGGGATATAGACCTTGCCGTCGCGCAGTCGCTCGATCAGCTCGTCGGGCGGGATATCGACGACCTCGATCTCGGCATTTTCGAGGATCGAGTCAGGGACGGTTTCGCGAACGCGGACTCGTGTGAACGATGCAACGACATCGTTGAGGCTTTCGACATGCTGGATGTTGAGCGTCGAGTAGACGTCGATCCCGGCATCGAGCAGTTCTTCGACGTCTTGATAGCGTTTGGGATGACGGCTGCCCGGCGCGTTGCTGTGCGCGAGCTCATCGACGAGCACGAGTTGAGGGCGGCGTTCGAGAATGGCATCGATATCCATCTCGCCGAGGCTGCGCCCCTGATGGTCGACCTGCCGCCGTGGAACGATCTCGTGCCCATGGACCAGCGCCTCCGTCTCGCGCCGCCCGTGCGTCTCGACCAGGCCTACGACGACATCCACCCCGGCCTCGCGTCGGTGGCGGCCGTCGCTGAGCATCTCCCATGTCTTGCCGACCCCGGGCGCGGCGCCGAGGAATAGTTTCAAACGGCCGCGGCCCTCCTGCGCCGCCTGGCGCAGGAAGGCCTCCGGAGACGGGCGATCCTTTTCTGTCACGTCGCGTGTTTAGCTCCAAAAGCATCGAGTCGTCGATTGAGCTCGAACACGTTGCCGCGCGGTTCGCCGAGGAAGCCGAGAATCGGCCCTTCTATACTCCGTTCGACGAGGCCGCGGACCGCGGCGGGATCGAGGCCGCGAACGCGCGCCACCCGGCCGACCTGATAAAAAGCCGCCTCGGGGCTGATATCGGGATCGAGCCCCGAGGCGGAGGTCGTCACCAGGTCAGGCGGGACGTTTTGCCCTGGCGCCGTTCGGGAAAGTCTGACGACGTCGGCCTTCACGCGGTCGGCGAGCGCCTGCGAAGTCGGGCCGAGGTTCGAGCCCGACGAACCGAGCCCGTCATAGCCCTTGCCTGCGGCCGACGGACGCGTGTTGAAATAGCGTTCGGAGGTGAAGGCCTGACCGACGACGGTCGAGCCGACGACAATGCCCTTCTCGCGGACGAGGCCGCCGTTCGCCTGGTCCGGGAACAGCACCTGTCCGATGCCTGTAAGTGCCAGCGGATAGGCGAGCCCGAGCAGCACCGCGAACAGCAACGTCATGACAAGTGCGGGACGCAGCGAACTGGTGAAATCCTTGTTCATTTACTTGTCCTCAAGCCAGACCCAAGCCGCCAACGGCCAGGTCGATAAGTTTGATGCCGGCGAAAGGCGCGACGAGGCCGCCAAGCCCATAAATGGCAAGGTTGCGCGCGAGCAGCGGTCCCGCCCCCATCGGGCGATAGGTCACGCCCTTCAGCGCCAGCGGTACGAGCAGCGGGATGATCAGCGCATTGAAGATGATCGCCGACAGGATTGCGCTGGTGGGGCTTGTCAGCCCCATGACGTTGAGCACGCCGAGCCCCGGATAGAGCGCGATGAACATCGCCGGGATGATTGCGAAATATTTGGCCACGTCGTTCGCGACCGAAAAGGTCGTGAGTGCGCCGCGCGTCATCAGCAATTGTTTGCCAAGCCCGACGACCTCGATCAGCTTGGTCGGGTCGCTGTCGAGGTCGACCATATTCCCCGCCTCGCGCGCCGCCTGCGTGCCGGTGTTCATCGCCACCCCGACATCGGCTTGTGCCAAGGCGGGAGCGTCGTTGGTGCCGTCGCCGCACATTGCGACGAGGCGGCCGCCCGCCTGTTCCTTGCGGATCAGGTCGAGCTTGTCCTCGGGGGTCGCCTGCGCGAGGAAATCGTCGACCCCCGCCTCGGCGGCAATCGCCGCGGCGGTAAGCGGATTGTCGCCGGTGATCATCACCGTGCGGATGCCCATCGCGCGCAGTTCGCCGAACCGTTCGCGAATTCCCGCCTTGACGATATCCTTGAGGAAGATCGCACCCAGGAGCTGGCCGTCCCTGGCCACGGCAAGCGGTGTGCCGCCGGCGCGCGCGATCTCGTCGGTGACGCGGCGCAGTTCGGTGGCCGCGGCGGTTGCTTCCGCGCCGGGATTGGCCTTGAGAATCGAATCGACCGCGCCCTTCTGGATCACGCTATTCCCGTCCCTGATTCCCGAAATGCGTGTCTGGGCGGTGAAAGGAATGATTTCGGCGCCCGGCGGCAACTCGCTTGCAGTCTGACCGAATTTCTCGCGCGCCAGCGTGACGATCGAACGGCCTTCGGGCGTTTCGTCGGCCAGGCTCGCGAGCAATGCCGCCTCGGCGAGCGTGGACATCGAATGACCGCCGACCAGGCGGAATTCGGTCGCCTGCCGGTCGCCGACGGTGATCGTACCGGTCTTGTCGAGCAGCAGCACATCGACGTCACCCGCCGCCTCGACCGCGCGGCCGGACTTGGCGAGCACGTTGAAGCGCACGAGGCGGTCCATCCCCGCGATGCCGATCGCCGAGAGCAAGGCTGCGATCGTCGTCGGGATGAGCGTGATCAGCAGCGCCGCGAGGATCGCGACCGGGATCGAACCGCCCGCGTAGGAGGCAAAGCCCGGAATGGTGCCAACGGCGATCAGGAAGATGATCGTGAGGCCGACGAGCAACAGGGTCAGCGCGATTTCGTTCGGCGTCTTCTTCCGCTCGGCGCCCTCGACGAGCGCGATCATCCGGTCGAGGAAGCCCTGCCCCGGATTGACGGTGACCCGCACGCGAATCTCGTCGGAGATGACGCGGGTTCCCGCGGTCACCGCGCTGCGGTCGCCGCCCGCCTCGCGGATCACCGGCGCGCTTTCGCCCGTGATCGCGGCCTCGTTGACCGAGGCGACGCCCGCGACAACCTCGCCGTCGGAGGGGATGAGGTCACCGGTTTCGACGAGAACGATGTCCCCTACCCTGAGCGTACTGGCCGGCACATTGTCATACGCCCCGCCCTCGCCCTTCAGCCGCTTGGCGGTGAGGTCTGCCTTGGTCGCGCGCAGCGAAGCCGCCTGCGCCTTGCCGCGTCCTTCGGCAAGTGCCTCGGCAAAGGTGCCGAACAGCACGGTCAGCCACAGCCAGATGACGAGTTGCAGCTTGAAGCCGGTCGTAAGGCCGTCGTGGCCGACGACCAGCAGCACAGTGAGCAGCGCCGCGACCACGGCGGTGGTGAACATCACCGGGTTGCGGATCAGTTCCCTGGGATTGAGTTTGCGGAAGGCGTCGCCGATCGCCGGGACGACCAGATCTGCGGTGAACAGGGACTTGGTTTCGGACCGAGCCATTTACATGATCCTTAAAAGAGCTGGCCGCCCATCATCGCGAGATGATCGGCGATGGGACCCAGCGCGAGGCCGGGCAGGAAGGTCAGGCCGCCGACGATCAGCACGATGCCGATCAGAAGGCCCGTCCACAGCAGTCCCGTGGTCGGGAAGCTGCCCGCGGTTTCAGGCGTGTATTTCTTCGCCGCCAGACCGCCGGCGATCGCCAGCATCGGAACGATGATGAAGAAACGGCCGATCCACATCGCGACGCCCAGCATGCCGTTATAAAAGGGCGTGTTGGCGGTGAGGCCCGCAAAGGCCGACCCGTTGTTCGCGACTGCGCTCGTGAAAGCGTAGAGGATTTCCGAGAAGCCATGCGGCCCCTTGTTGAGCGGGCCCGCAAGACCAGCCTCGGTCACCGACGCGATCGCCGTCATGCCAAGGATCGTCAGCGGCAGGACCGCAATGGCCAGCACCGCGAGCTTGACCTCGCGCGCCTCGATCTTCTTGCCGACATATTCGGGCGTCCGTCCGACCATCAGTCCCGCGACGAACACCGCGAGGATCGCGAACAGCAGGAAGCCGTAGATGCCGGCGCCAACGCCGCCGATCACCACTTCGCCGAGCTGCATGTTGAACAGCGGGATCAGGCCACCGAGCGCGGTAAAGCTGTCGTGCATCGCATTGACAGCGCCGCACGAAGCGGCCGTCGTGACCACGGTGAACAGCGCCGACTGGGCGATGCCGAAGCGCATCTCCTTGCCTTCCATATTGCCGCCGGCGGCTCCGATCTGGTGAAGGATCGGGTTGCCCGCCGCTTCCTGCCAATAGGTGATCGTCACTCCGGCGAGGAAGATCGTTACCATCGCGGCGAGGATCGCCCAGCCCTGACGCTGGTTGCCGACGGCCCGGCCGAAGGTCCAGGTCAGGCCAAAGCCGATGACGAAGATCGAGAGCATCTGCACAAGATTTGTGAGCGCGGTCGGATTCTCGAAGGGATGCGCGGAGTTGGCGTTGAAGAAGCCGCCACCGTTGGTGCCGAGCATCTTGATCGCTTCCTGACTTGCGACCGGACCGAGCGCGAGTGTCTGTTTGACACCTTCGAGTGTCGTCACGTCCACCGACCCGGCGAGCGTCTGCGGAACGCCGCTGGCGATGTAGAAAATCGCGATGACGAAGCAGAGCGGGAGAAGCAGATAGAGGGTGACGCGCGTCATGTCGGCCCAGAAATTGCCGAGTGTTTTCACCTGGCGCCGCGCGAAGCCACGGAACAGGGCAAAAGCAAGCGCGATGCCCGTCGCTGCGGAGAGGAAGTTATGGATCGCGAGGCCGAGCATCTGGCTGAGGTTCGACATCGTCGATTCGCCGCCATAGCTTTGCCAGTTTGTATTGGCGGTGAAGCTGATCGTCGTGTTGAACGCCAGATCGGCGCTGGTGCCGTCATAGTCCAGCGGATTGAGCGGCAGGCCGCCCTGCAAGCGCAGGATCGCATATGTGAAAAGCGCCAGCACCGTGTTGAAGATGAGCATGTGGACCGCGTAGCGGCGCCAGCCCTGCTCCTCGGCCGGGTCGATGCCCGACAGGCGATAAATGCCTGCCTCGACGGGGCCGAGGATACGGTGCAAGGGTGTGCGCTGGCCGTCATAGAGCGCATAAAGCCAACGGCCCATCGGCTTCGTAAACGCCAGCAAGAGGCCAACGAAGACGACGATAAGAAGCCATCCCTGAAAGGTCATCGCGCGCCTCCCCTAAAAGCGTTCAGGCCGCGCGAGCACGGTGACAAGATAAAGGAGAAGGCCGAGCGCGGTGAGGCCCGCGAGCCAAAGGTCGAGAGACATGGGCACCGATCCTTATGCGTCGTCGCACAGGCGCGCATAGCCGAGGCTCGCGGCGAGGAGAGCGAGGATGGTGCCGATCGAGATCAGATCCTGCATGGGTGTAGCTCCGGCAGCACGCAGGCCGCGATGTGCGGCGAGTCGTCTGCAGGAGGCTCAAATAGGCGGCAGGCGCGTTTGAAAGCGAGAGCGCGAAATCGCCACGCGCATAGTATTTCCGTATGATTTATCGAGCAGGCGGTTTTCGGTGGCCCTATGGGGAAATGAGGAACAAAGCCCGGCGGGACGCCCTTGCCGAGATAGCGGCGGGGTTGAAACGGGCGTAAATTCCCATAGATTGATGCAATGACGTCAGGAACTTCATCCGGTTTTCGGGATTCGATCCCTCCCCATACGGCAGCGCCGCTGATCGAACGGGCGCGTTTCGCGCCGGGCGATATCGTGCGCCACCGTATGTTCGATTTTCGCGGCGTCGTGTTCGACGTCGATCCGGTCTTCTCGAACAGCGACGAATGGTATGAGGCGATTCCCGAGGCAATCCGCCCCGCGAAGGAGCAGCCCTATTATCATCTGCTCGCGGAAAACGAGGATTCGTCCTACATCGCCTATGTCAGCCAGCAGAATCTGGTCGGGGATGCCGATCGGGGTCCGGTCGATCATCCGCAGATCGATGCGATGTTCGACGGGCTGATCAAGGGGCGGTATCGCGTCCGCGCGATCCACCGGCACTAAAGCGACCTGAGATCAGGCCTTGAGCTTCCATCCCGTCACGAGCAGGCGGTAGGTGATCAGGCCGAGCGCCGCGTTGACAACGATCAGGAACAGCGCCGCGGTTGCTACGGGGTTTGCGATCGTCGAATCCACCGTGCCGATGAAGCCATACCGAAAGCCCATGATCGCGTAATAGACGGGATTGGCGTGCGCGATCGTCTGAAACCACGGCGCGAGACGGTCGACCGAATAAAAGGTCCCCGACAGCAGCGCGAGCGGTGTCACGACGAAATTGGTGACCGCGGCGGCATGATCGAACTTTTCGGCCCAGACCGAGGTAATAAGCCCGAGGAAGCCGAGCATCATCGCGCCGAGGATCCCGAACAGCGCGACCGCCCACAGATGGTCGGGGCCGACATGGACGCCCGGCCAGAGGAGCATGGCGAGCCACAGCGCGAGGCCGACAAGGATCGCCCGGGTCACGGCGGCACCGATCAGCGCGATGATCAGTTCGCCGACCGCGAGCGGCGGCATGAGATAGTCGACGATCGTGCCCTGGATCTTGCCGACGAGCAGCGAAAAGCTCGAATTGGCAAAGCTGTTCTGCAGCATCGCCATGATGATCAGTCCCGGCGCGATGAAATCGGCGAAGGGAACGCCGATCACCGTGCGGCCCGCTCCACCGAGCGCGACGGTGAAAATGACGAGGTAAAGAAGTGTGGTGATCGCCGGCGCCCAGATTGTTTGGAGCTGCACCTTGAAAAACCGCCGCACCTCCTTGACATATAGCGCCTGCATTCCAGGCACGTTGAGGGTCCGGATCTGCGGGACGCCGGGCTCGGCGAAAGCCGGGGCCTTGGCGGAATTGGCCGAGTCGGGATACGAAATTTGGGGCTGGTCGTTCATGGCGTTCTCGCCTATCGCCTCCCCGATCTTACCGCAAGCTGGGCAGCGACCGTTTCCGGTTCCAACAGGAGCCGGCAGCAGCGATCGCCGGACCATTTCTTGCCGGAAATGATGAGGAATAGAAGATGTCATGGACCGATGAGCGCATCGAACAGCTGCGCAATATGTGGGAAAAGGGGCTGACCGCCAGCCAGATCGCCGACGAACTCGGCGGCGTCAGCCGCAATGCGGTGATCGGAAAGGCCCACCGGCTCGGGCTGAAGTCGCGTCCCTCGCCCGTGAAGGCGACCGAAAAGGTCGCGAAACCGGCGAAGGCGCCCGCAGCGCCCAAGCCCGCCGCGCCGGCTCCTGCCGCGCCGCGCATGGCTGCACCGGTTGCGCCGCGCCCTGCGCCGGTCGCCCCCCGGGCCGAACCCAGGCCCGTCGCCGAAACATCGAGCGAAGATGTCGCCGACGTGCCGGTCAAATCCGATGCGCCGCGTATCGTCTCGATCGGCCCTGGCGGCTTTATCCGGCAGGGTCCGGGCGACCAGCAGGCACCGATTCCGCCTGCCCCGCCGCGCCGGCTGGTGCCCGCGAAGCCGAGTCCGGAGATCGCCGGCAAGACGAGCCTGCTCGACCTCAACGACCGCATCTGCCGCTGGCCGATGGGGCATCCGGGCGAGCCCGACTTTCACTTCTGCGGTGAGGCGGTAAACCCCGGCTTCCCCTATTGCGTCGAGCATTGCGGCCGCGCCTATCAGGCGCAGCTCCCGCGCGGCACCCGTCGCCCGCCCCCGCCGCCGCCCTTTGGCGGACCGCGGGTTCGTTGAGGCCTTTCGAACAGGATTTCGAGTTCGCGCGCGCGCTCGGCCTGCAAATGGTCGAGCGCGGCGCGGGGCGTTGCACAATGGCGCTCGCCGTCGATCGCGACCGCCACTTCAGCCCGCAAGGTGCTGCGCATGGCGGCGTTGCCTATTCGCTCGCCGATACGGCCATGGGCGGCGCGCTGACCAGCCTGCTGCCCGCTGATCAATGGTGTGCGACGCTCGAGATCAAGTTCAACTATCATGTCCGCGTCGTGGAGGGTTTGCTGACCTGCAAGGCTGAAGTTCTGCATCGCGGCAAACGCATCGCCAACATCGACGCGCGTCTGTTCCAGCATGATCGGCTCGTCGCGAGCGCAAACGGCAATTTCGCCATATTCGCGGCACCTGCCGGTCAATAGGAAAAGGCGCCGGCCCCCTATCAGGGCCGACGCCTCCCGATCCGCTTCCCAAGAGGTCAGAAGCGGAAGCTGACTGTGCCGCGCACGCTATGTGTACGAAAATGCGGGTCGCTACGCTGAATGTCGGTCCCGCCGCTATCCAGAAGGAACGGATTGGTAGCCGGGTTGGCGGTACCCGCGCCGACGTTCACGACATAATCCTTGTCCTTGAGGTCGGTGTAGAGATACTCGAGCCCGATCGCGATATTCTTGCTTACCATGATTTCCGCGCCACCGCCCGCGGCATAGCCCCAGCCGTTGGTCTTGCCATTGTCGGTAAAGCTGTTGGCGGTATTGGTCGTCGCGAACTTGTTGTCGAGCCGCGCGTAAGCCGGACCGCCCGTGACGTAGAAGAGCGCGCCACCACCCGGGGTGTACCCTGCACGCAGCCGTGCGCTGGCCTGATAGTCCGCCTCCCGGCTCAGCGTGTAAGCCGCCGGGGTGGCCGAAAAGCCGCTGACGCTGTCGCGCGCTTCGCTGCGTCCGCCTTCGATCAGCGCACCGATAACGAAGTTGCCCATGCGGCGGTCATAGCCAAGGCGGCCGAAATATTCGGGGCCGTCCTTGTCGTTGCGACAGCCGCGATTTGCGGTGCCGGTTGCCGCGCCATTACAAAATCCCGGCGCGAAAGCGTTGGTTCCGCCGACTGTATTGACGGGGTCGCCATAGACACCGTCACGATCGGTGTCGAAAACGAGCGTCTCGCCGCGGTCGCTGCCTTGGAGCGTGGCGCCGCCACCAACCGATATATAGGGGCCATTGAAGTCCTGGGTCTTGTCATGATCCTGCGCGATTGCGGGAGCGGCCAACAACGACGTCGCCGAAACAGCGAGGAGAGCTGCGAATTTCATTATATTTCTCCACTTTTTGAATGACTTTGCAGTCAGCGGAGAAACACGCCTATCCGTCCCGGGTTTCCTCCCCGTGGCTAAAACGGGACGAACCGAGCAGGCTCATCAACGGGGAAGGCTCCGAAAACCGCGCTTGCCAGCGGCCTTCGCGCCCCCGTATAGCCAATATATGAGTCACGATTTGTTCGACAGCAACCAGCCCGCGACCGATAGCTATAATGCCTCGCAGATCGAGGTGCTCGAAGGGCTGGAGCCGGTACGGCGGCGTCCCGGCATGTACATCGGCGGAACCGACGAGCGCGCGCTCCACCATCTCGCCGCCGAGATCATCGACAACAGCATGGACGAAGCCGTCGCGGGCCACGCGACGCGGATCGAAATCACGCTCGATGTCGGAAACCGGCTGACTGTGGTCGACAATGGCAGAGGTATGCCGGTCGACCCGCACCCGAAATTCCCTGGGAAGTCGGCGCTCGAGGTCATCATGACGATGCTCCATTCGGGCGGCAAGTTCGAGGGCAAGGCGTATGCGACTTCGGGCGGTCTGCACGGCGTCGGGGTAAGTGTCGTCAACGCGCTTTCGATTGAAACCGTCATCGAAGTCGCGCGCTCCAAGCAATTGTATCGGCAGTCATTTTCGCAAGGCGTTCCGTTGGGGCCAGTCGAGGAACTGGGTCCGACGCCGAACCGGCGGGGCACGAGCGTTTCCTTCGTTCCGGACGCGGCGATCTTCGGCGAGCATGGCCGGTTCAAACCGCAGCGCCTCTACCGCATGGCGCGATCGAAAGCCTATCTGTTCGCGGGGGTCGAGATCCGTTGGAAGTGCGCGCCCGAACTGATCGGCGACGACACGCCTGCCGAAGCGACATTCCAGTTTCCGGGCGGTCTGGCCGATCATCTGAAGGAACAGATCGGCGCGCGCGAATGCGCGACGTCCGAGCCGTTTGTCGGGCGTCAGGATTTTCCGGGCGACCAGGGACGCGCCGAATGGGCGATCGCCTGGCCCCTATGGTCCGACGGCAGCTATAGCTGGTATTGCAACACCATCCCCACACCAGCCGGAGGCACACACGAAGCGGGGCTGCGCGCGGCGCTCACCAAGGGATTGCGCGCGTTCGGCGAACTGATCGGGCAGAAGAAGGCGGCGCAGATCACCGCCGAGGACGTCTTCAATGGCGGCGAGATGATGCTGTCGGTGTTCATCCGCGACCCACAGTTCCAGAGCCAGACGAAGGACCGCCTTTCGAGCCCCGAGGCGGCGCGCCTCACCGAAAATGCCGTTCGCGACCATTTCGATCATTTCCTGTCGGACAATATGGACCGCGGGCGCGCGCTGCTCGGTCTGATCCTCGAACGGATGGACGAACGGCTCAAGCGCAAGGCGGAACGCGAGGTCAAGCGCAAGACCGCCACGAGCGGCCGCAAGCTCCGCCTGCCGGGGAAACTCACCGACTGCGCCAATGACGGCCCGGACGGCACCGAACTGTTCATCGTCGAAGGCGACAGCGCCGGCGGCAGCGCGAAGCAGGCACGCGACCGCAAGACGCAGGCGATCCTGCCGATCCGCGGCAAGATCCTCAACGTCGCAAGCGCCAGCGCCGACAAGATCCGCGCCAACCAGGAGATTGCCGATCTGGCCCTCGCGCTGGGCTGCGGGATGCGCAAGGATTGCGATGCCGACCGGTTGCGCTACGAAAAGATCGTCATCATGACCGATGCCGATGTCGACGGCGCGCATATCGCGACCTTGCTCATGACCTTCTTCTTTCAGGAAATGCCCGACATCGTCCGCAACGGGCATGTCTATCTGGCTCAGCCGCCGCTGTACCGGCTCACCGCCGGCGCGACCTCGGCCTATGCGCGAGACGACGCGCATCGCGCCGAACTCGAAGCGACGATCTTCAAGGGGAAGAAGGTCGACGTGGGCCGGTTCAAGGGGCTCGGCGAGATGAACCCGAACCAGCTCAAGGAAACGACGATGGACCCGGCGACGCGCTCGCTGCTCAAGGTCACGCTGCCGCAAGAATATGAGGAGCGGCAGGGCGTCAAGGATCTGGTGGATCGGCTGATGGGCAAGCATCCCGAACATCGGTTCCAGTTCATTCAGGCCAATGCCGCAACGCTCGACGAGGCGGCGATCGACGCCTGAGGAGGCAATATGGCGACAAAAGCGCTGATCGCGGTAGCGGCGGGACTGATTGTTGCCATGTTGCCGTTGTCAACTTCGGCGCAGAGCCAAGAGGCTTCCGTCCCGGCCGCCGAAAGCGCTTTCGACCGCCGCGCCGCGCAATTGGTCGATGTTATCAACGGTAACATAGCCTTCGATGCCTATTTCGCGCCTCAATTTCAGGTTGCGGTGCCCGAAGCCCAGTTCAGAACGATGGCCAGCGGAATCGCCAAGCAATATGGGCGCGCGGTGGCCGTCGAGGACCTGCATTCGGCGAACGGACGGTCGGGGTCCCTCAAACTGCGCTTCGAGAAGGGCGTCGCCACGGTGCTGCTCGATGCCGGCGCGCTCCCCGACGAGCGCGTCACTGGCCTCCGCATCACCGGCTTCGCCATGAGCGACGACAGTTTCGCGCGGGTGGCGGGAGAGATTGCGGCCTTGCCCGGAACCGCCGGCTTCCTGGTGGCTGAGATCGACGGAGATCGCTTCCGCGCGATCGCTGCGGCCAACGCCGATCGGCAGTTTGCCGTGGGTTCGACTTTCAAACTTTATATTCTCGACGAACTCGCCGCGCAGATTGCCGCCGGGCAGCGGCAATGGAGCGACGTTGTCCCCCTCACCCACCTGAGCTTCTCGTCGGTCGCGACTGCGAACTGGCCGAAGGATATGCCGGTCACCCTCCAGACGCTCGCGAACTGGATGATCTCGGTGAGCGACAATGGCGCCGCCGACACGTTGATCCACCTTCTCGGTCGCGAACGGATCGAAGCCCGGATGCGCGCCGCAGGGCATAGCGATCCATCCCGCAACATCCCCTTCCTCACGACTGTCGAAGCGTTCGCGCTGAAGGGCAATAATTTTGCCGATCTGCGCGGCACCTATGTCAAACGCGACGATGCGGCGCAGCGCAAATTGCTGGATACCAACGCGTCCACACTGATTTTGGCCAATGTTGACGGCGTAAGCTTCGTCGAAGGTCCGCGATTTATCGAAAGTCTGGAGTGGTTCGCTTCGCCCGATGATATCGCGCGCGTGATGATCGATCTCAAGCGCCGGAACTCCCCGCAGCTGATGTCAGCCTTGTCTATAAACAATGGCTTGGGGCCGGAAGCTGGCACAGCGTGGAGTTTTCTTGGCTATAAGGGCGGCTCTGAAAATGGCGTGCTCTCGATGAGCTTCCTCGGCCAGCGAAAGTCGGATGCGAAGTGGTTTGCCGTTACCGCGAGCTGGAATAACCCCGCGGCCAATGTTGACACTGTGCAACTGGTTGGATTTATGACGCGATTGCTCGCGCTCACCGCCAAAAGCTAGCTGGTCAGCGCGGAGACGAGCGCCTTGACCTTCGCCTGCCGCCATTGCGGCGTGGGTGCGACGAGCCAATAGCCGCGGCGTACTGCAAACGGTTCACGCACCACCCGGACGCGTCCGGATGCAATGTCGGCTTCGGCCAGCATCGCGGGAACATCGGCCTGCCCCAAGCCGTTCGCCGCGGCATCGATCGCCAGCCCCGCATCGCCCAGTCGCAAGGCGGGTTCGCCGTCGTCGACCGGGCAACCGGGCCATGCGATACGCGTATCGCTTGCACTGCCGGGTCCGGCTACGGTCACCATGGCGGGTTCGGCCAGCGCAACCCCCTCATGCTCGCCCGCACCCTCGGTCCAGAAGATCGCGAGATCGAGGTTGGCTTCGGTAAAATCGATCCCGCCGTCGGCAGACACCAAAGTGAAGCGCACGTCGGGGGCCTGCTGGCTGTACCGCGCAAGCCGCGGGGCGAGCCATTTGGCGGTAAGATCGCGCGGGGCGGCAATGGTCAGCGATTGCGACGACTGCCCCGCCTGCATCGCGCGAACCGATTCCTCGAAATGCAGAAAGCCATGGCGCAACGCATCGAGCCCCGCCGTAGCCTCGCCGGTCAACTCCAGCCCCTTGGGGGTGCGGCGAAAAAGCACGACGCCCAGCATATCTTCCAGCGCGCGGATTTGTTGACCGACGGCAGCGGGGGTCACCGCCAGTTCGTCGGCGGCGCGGGTGAAGCTCAGATGCCGGGCAGCGGCGTCGAAAACGCGAAGCGCGTTGAGGGGCAGGTGCGTACGTTTCATGGTGCGGTCGCGGGCGCCTGAAGCGGGAATTCGGGGATTGCAATCAGCATCTGCGATCCGTCGCCCATTTCCATCGTATAGCTGCCGACCATCGACCCCTCGGCCGTCGGGAGCGGACAGCCCGAGACATAGTCGAAAGCGCCGCCGGGCGCGATCAGCGGCTGTTCGCCGACAACGCCCTCACCCTCGACTTCGCTCACCTGCCCGCGGCCGTCGCTGATCCGCCAGTGCCGGGTCAGCAGCTGTGCCGCGACATCGCCGTGATTCTCGATCCGGACATGATAGGCCCAGAACCACCGCCCGAGCGCAGGGTGCGACTGTTCGGGCAGATAGCTTACCGAAACGCGCACGGTAATCGGCCCCGTGGTCGCCGCAAAAGGAAAGAAGGAGTCGATCATCTCCACCCCAGAGTCGCCTAAAGCCCGACCTTGGTCAATGCCTGCTCCAGGTCGGCGATCACATCGCGCGGATCCTCGAGCCCGATGTTGATGCGGAGCATGCCCTCCTCGACCCCCATGTCGAGCCGTGCTTCGGGGCTGACGCCATAATGGGTCGTGGTCCAGGGGTGGCAGCACAGGCTGCGCGCATCGCCGATATTGTTGCTGATATCGACGAGTTCGAGCGCGTTCAGAAACGCCATCGCACGCGCCGCGCCTCCATCGAGGACGAAGGAGAAGATCGGGCCGCAATCGTCCATCTGGCTCTTCGCCAGATTGTGCTGCGGGTGGCTCGCAAGGCCGGGATGGAGGATGCGCGCCACGCGCCCTTCGATCGCCTTGCCGACCGCCAGCGCATTTTCCGACTGGCGCCGTGCACGCAGGTCGAGCGTTTCGAGCCCCTTCAACACCACCCAGGCATTGAACGGCGACAGGTTTGGCCCGGTGTTGCGCTGGAACGGCAGCAGCACGTCGTTGATGAATTTCTCGGTACCGCAAACCGCTCCGGCGAGGACGCGCCCCTGCCCTTCCATCAATTTGGTGGCCGAATAGGCGACGACGTCGGCGCCGAAATCCATCGGACGCTGGAGCACAGCGGTGGCAAAGGCGTTATCGACAACGCTGGTAATGCCGTGTGCCCGGGCGAGACCGCAGACATGTTTCATATCGACGATGTCCATCGTCGGGTTCGCCGGCGTTTCGAAGAAGAAGACCTTGGTGTTCGACTTGATCGCCTTTTCCCATGCGTCATTGTCGCGCCCGTCGATGACGGTGGTCTCGATCCCGAAGCGCGGGCAGAGATGGTCGACCAGCCAGCGGCACGATCCAAACGCCGCTTTCGCCGCTACGATATGGTCGCCCGCCGAGAGCTGGCATAACAGGGCGGTGGTCATTGCCGCCATACCGGTCGCCTGGGTGCGGCACGCCTCGGCACCCTCCATCAGCGCTATGCGTTCTTCGAGCATGGCGACGGTGGGGTTCTGAAGCCGCGAATAGGTCATGCCCTGTTCTTCGCCGGCAAAGCGCGCCGCGACTTCCTCGGCATTGTCGTAGGTATAGCCGGAAGTCAGGAACAGCGCCTCCGACGTTTCTCCATGTTCGCTGCGCCAGGTTCCCCCGCGGACGGCCTGCGTCGCAGAGTGCCAGTTCCGCGTCTTGTTGCGATCGAAACCCGTCGTCTTCTTCATCTTGTCTATCCGTTCAAAACAGCAACGACCGCATCGCCCAGCGCCGCGGTACCCATCGTCCCGCCGAGGTCCGCGCCGCGGCATCCATCGGCAAGCACTTTGGCGACCGCCGCCTCGATTCGCGCCGCGCTCGCCTCGTCGCCCCCCGAATGGCGGAGCAGCATGGCGAGCGACAGGATCATCGCAAGCGGATTGGCAACACCCTTGCCGGCGATATCGGGGGCGCTGCCGTGGATCGGCTCGTACAACCCCCGCTTTCCGTCGCTCAGCGACGCCGATGCGAGAAGACCGATCGACCCGACGCACATCGACGCCTGGTCGGACAGGATATCACCGAACAGGTTGCCGGTGACGACGACATCGAATTGCCCGGGATTGCGGACAAGCTGCATCGCGGCATTGTCGACATACATGTGGCTGAGCGCGACGTCGGGATAATCGGCCGACACCTCGATCACCACGTCGCGCCAAAGCTGCGAGGTTTCGAGGACGTTGGCCTTGTCGACCGAGCAGAGACGTTTGTGACGACCCTGCGCGGCGCGGAAGGCAATGTGCGCGATGCGGCGCACTTCGCTCTCGCTGTACGACATAATGTCATAGCCTTCGCGCTCACCGGTCGCGTTGGTGCGCATACCCTTCTCGCCGAAATAGACGTCGCCGTTGAGTTCGCGGACGATCAGCAGGTCGATCGCCGATGCGACCTCGGGGCGGAGGGCTGAACTGTCTTCGAGACCGGCGAACAGCTTAGCCGGACGCAGATTGGCGAACAGACCGAGTTCGGCGCGCAAGCCGAGGATCGCCTGCTCGGGGCGCAAATGCCGTTCGACGCCGTCAAAACGCGGATCGCCGACAGCGCCGAACAGGATGCCGTCGGCCGCCTTTGCCTTGGCGAGCGTTTCGGGCGGGAGCGGATGACCGCTGGCCTCATAGGCGGCGGCGCCGACAAGCGCGCGGTCGAGCGTCACGGGAAGCGCAAGCGCCGCGAGGACCTTCTCCGCCTCCGCCATGATCTCCGGACCGATGCCATCGCCAGCCAGCAGCAAGATTTTCAACGTGTCGCCCTTTCGTGTCTCGCCAGCCGCTTAGACAGCGGCGGCGCGTCACGCAACCGCCCTGCCGAGCCGCGCTGTCAATCTTTCCCTTACTGCGAGCAAGTCGTGATTGCGCCCGTCCAGGACGTCGCGGTCGAGAAAATGGCCAGTGATCGTCAGGCCATCGAGCACATCCGCCATCGCAGGGCTCGCGTCCCGTCCGCGCAAAAAGTCGGGCAGGCGGAATAATCGGTCTTCATAGCCCGCCGCCGCAGCAGCGCTGACGGCGCCACCGGATTTGGGGCTGACGAACGCCAGTTCCTCGGTCGATCCGGTCGCGACGCATTCGTCGAGATTCAGGCCGAAGCCCAGTTCGGCGAGCAGCAACAATTCGTAGCGGGCAAGCGCCGCCGCCCATTGCCGCGCCGAGGGGGCGACACCGATTGCGTCGAGCACCGCGGACAGCGCGTCGAAAAGCGCCGGATAGGGCTGGCTTTCCGGCAGGCTCGACGCGGTCAGGCTGGTCGTCCAGTCTATCGCTGCCGCTGCCAGCGGTTCAGCAAGCAATGGAGCCCGGCTCTCGACCAGTTCCGCCGTCGCGCCGGCCAATTGCTCCTCGGTCCGCGCGCGCAATTCGACCGCGATCCTGTTACCCGGGACGAGGATCGGGCGCAGCCGCCGCGAGCGCCCGCCGCGGACATAGCCGGCGACCAAACCCGCTTCGCGCGTGAGCGCGCGCAGGATCGCGCCATGTTCGCCGTGCGCGCGGACCGCACAGACGATGGCATCGGCTGTCAGGCTGGCCAAAGCACCATCTGCGTCTGGGTGACGAGTGCGACATCGGCGCCCTCTTCGGTGCGGATGCGCGTCTGCCACACCGACAGGCGCTTGCCGATCTTTACCGGAGTCGCTTCGCCGACCAGCACCGACCCGACCGGGCCGCCACCAAGGAAGTTGGTCTTGCTCTCGATCGTCGTCGTTCCGCTCGCGCCCTCGGGCAGGGTGAGGAAAGCTCCAACCGCGCCGAGGCAATCGGCGAAGGCCATGATCGCGCCGCCATGGACGATGTTTCCGGCAGTGCAGATCTCGGGCCGCACGGGCAGCTTGCCGGCGATGCGCTCCTTGCTACCCTCGTCGATCGTCACGCCCAGCGTCGCCGCGAGCGGCATCATCGCCGCGAAATCCATCCGTCCTCTCCCTATCCGCCCGGATTGTAGAAATCATACACCGCCTGTGCCACCGCCGCGCTCACGCCCGGCGCCTTCTTCAAATCCTCGAGGCTGGCGCTGCGAATCGAGCGCGTGGTGCCGAAATGCATGAGCAGCGCTTTCTTGCGCGCGGGTCCGATCCCTGGAACCTCGTCGAGCGGCGACGATCCCATTGCCTTCGCGCGCTTCTGCCGGTGCGCGCCGATTGCAAAACGGTGCGCTTCGTCGCGCAGCCGCTGGATGTAGAAGAGCACCGCATTGTTCGTCGGCAAGGTGAATTCGCGGCCGTCGGGAAGGTAGAAAGTCTCGCGTCCGGCGTTGCGGTCGGGCCCCTTGGCAACGCCGACATAAGGCAGGTCGTCGATGCCCAGTTCGGCGAATACGGCAGAGACGGCCGACACCTGCCCCTTGCCGCCGTCGATCAGCACCAAATCGGGCCATTCACCCTTGGTCCGCTCGGGGTCTTCCTCGATCGCGCGCGCGAACCGTCGCTGGAACACCTCGCGCATCATCGCGAAATCGTCGCCGGGTTGCGTCTCCGCGCGCTTGATGTTGAACTTGCGATACGCGCCCTTGATCCAGCCTTCGGGGCCGGCGACGACCATTGCGCCGAGCGCATTGGAGCCCTGGATATGGCTGTTGTCGTAGATTTCGATGCGCCGCGGCACATCGTCGAGGTCGAACAGGTCGGCGAGTTCGCGGCCGAGCTTGGCCTGGGTGCTGCTCTCTGCGAGTCGCCGGTCGAGTTCCTCGCCCGCATTGCGCACCGCCTGTTCGAGCAGGCGCTTGCGGTTGCCGCGCTGCGGGACGCTGATCTCGACCTTGCGACCCGCGATCTCGCCGAGCGCCTCGGCGAGCAATTCGCACTCGTCGGGCTCGCGGTCGACGAGGATCGTCTTGGGCGGCGGGACGCCTTCGTAGAATTGCATCAGGAAGCTTTCGAGCACCTCGCCCTCGGGCACGCCGGCAACATGCGCGGGGAAGAAACTGCGATGTCCCCAATTCTGTCCGCCACGAATGAAGAAGCCCGCGATGCAAAGCTGCCCGCCCTTCGCCGCGAGCGCGAAGACATCGGCGTCGCCAAGCCCCTCGGCATGCACCGACTGGCTGCCCTGGATGAAGGTCAGCGATTTCAGCCGGTCGCGCAGCACCGCCGCCTGCTCGAAATCCATCGCCTCGGCGGCTTGCGTCATCGCGTCGCCGAGACGCTTTTGCACGGCTGTCGAGCGTCCTTCGAGGAAATCCTGCGCGTCGCCGACCAGCGCGGCATAATCGTCCTTCGAGATGCGGTCGACGCACGGCGCCGAGCAGCGGCGGATCTGGTATAACAGGCAGGGCCGCGAACGGTTCGAGAAGAAACTGTCGGTGCAGCTTCGGAGCAGGAAGGTTTTCTGCAGCGCGTTGAGCGTGCGATGCACCGACCCCGCGCTGGCGAACGGACCATAATAGCGCCCCTTCGCGCGGCGGGCGCCGCGATGCTTCTGGACGCGCGGGAAATCATGGTCGGTGCGGAGCAGAATGAAGGGGAAGCTTTTGTCGTCGCGGAGCAGGACATTGTACGGCGGACGATAGCGCTTGATCAGCTGTGCCTCGAGCAGCAACGCCTCGGCCTCGCTGTTCGTGGTGACGATCTCCATCGCGCGCGTCTGCGCGACCATGCGCTGGAGCCGCTGCGGCAGCCGTGCGACCTGCGTATAATTGGTGACGCGGTTCCTGAGCGCGCGCGCCTTGCCGACATAAAGGACTTCGCCCCGGGCATCGAGCATGCGGTAGACGCCCGGCCGCACGGGCAGTTTGCGGACGACACCGCGGATCACGTCGGCGCCGCGCTCCAGATCGGGCTTGTCGGCGCCCTCGCCTTCACCGCGGACAACATAGGCCGATTTTTCTTCGTTGAATCGGTCGGGAGCGTTCGGGCGGGCCATGATTTTGCATGTAGGCGAAGGCGATGCGCCTCGCCATAGTGCGTGAGGTAAAACATGGGAGGGGTCTTATGGATATTCGCGGCAAGCTGGCGCTGGTGACGGGCGGTAGCGACGGGATCGGGCGCGAGATCGCGCTCCAGTTACAGGCCGCTGGCGCCGACGTGATCGTCACCGGACGCTCGGCCGACAAGCTGCGGGCGATGGCTGAACTGGGGTTCGGGACGATCGCGGGCGATCTGTCGACGTCTGCCGGTATCGACGCGGTCGTGAACGGCGTGACCGACAAGCCGCTCGCAATCCTCGTCAACAATGCGGGGGTGGGCAGCGAGTATGAACTGGACGACAGCGCGACGCTGGAAAGCGCGGCCCGATGCATCCGCACCAATCTCGACGCCCCGATCGCGCTTTGTACCCGGCTTCTGCCCTTGCTGCGCGCCCAGCCCGCGGCGACGATCGTGAACGTCACATCGGGCCTCGCGATTGCGCCGCGCGCCGGCGGGTCGGTCTATTGCGCGACCAAGGCCGGCCTTCGCAGCTATACCCAGGCGATCCGCCACCTGCTGAAGGGCAGCAACGTCCGCGTGATCGAAGCCCTGCCGCCGGTCGTCGAGACCAACATGACCGCAGGCCGCGTGGGCAAGAAGATGAGCGCCCACGCCTGCGCGGCGGAAATCGTCCACGGCATTCGCGCCGACAAGCGAGAGGTAAACGCAGGGATGGTGAAAATGCTCCAGATGCTACACAGCATTTCGCCCGCGCTCGCGCGGCGGGTGATGATCCAGTATTGAAAATTGGGGGTCCGCTTTGGGGTGGTAAGCGGACGTTGCTTCACCGCTTTCCGTCATCCCGCGCTTGACCCGGGATCCCGCTTTTTTCGTGAATGCACGGCCCTCGATCTCAAGCGGGACCCCGGATCAAGTCCGGGGTGACGATGCAAGATGCGATCCTCCCTGTCGCGTAGCGAGGGGGAGGGGGACCGCCGTCGCAGGCGGGGGTGGAGGGGCCGCGACCTTGCGCTTTTGCCCCTCCGTCAGTGCTTCGCGCTGCCACCTCCCCACGGCTCCGCCGCAGGGAGGATCAGCGTCCGATTTTGGTCGGAACCGCCAGGATTCGTCACCAACTAATGTGCATCCGTCGGCGCCGGGCCGCCGATCGGCGGGGGCTTGCAGAAGGGCACCATCACCAGCGCCGCGAGGAAGATCCAGGACATCAGGCGGAAGACATCGTCGAAGGCGAGCGTCAGCGCCTCGCGTCCGACGAGGCGGCCGAGAACGCCGTTCGCCATCTGCGCGGCGAGCGCGGGGTCGGAAACATATTGGCCGATGCCGTGCGCCAGGTTGGGGGCGGCTTCACGCGCCGCCTCGCCGCCGCGTCCGAGCGCTTCGGACAGGCGGAGGGCGTGCCACCGCATATTGTCGCCGAGCCAGGTGTTGACGAGCGCGATGCCGATCGCGCCGCCCAGATTGCGCATCAGGTTGAACAGACCCGACGCATAGCGCAGTTCCGCCCCTTCGAAATTGCCGAGCGCGAGGCCGACCGACGGCACGATGCACAGCATGATCGCGAAGCTGCGCACCACCTGCGGCCAGAAGAGCGCGGCGAAACCCCATTCGGGAGTCATGAAGCTGAACATCCACAGGCCGGCCGCGAACAGGCTGAGCCCGAAGGTGATGACGATGCGCTGGTCGACGCGCTGCGACAGTGCGGCCGCGATCGGGACGCCGAGCAATTGCGCGAGCCCCGCGACGAACACCGTCGTTCCGATCTCCGACGCATTATAGCCCTGCACACGGCCGAGGTAGATCGGGATCAGATAGGTACTCGAATAGAGGCCGAAGCCGATCACGAGATTGAACACACAGGCGAAGGCGAAGGTCGGCTTGCGGAACGGCGACAGGCGGACGATCGGCCCGTCCGAACGAAACGAGCGTTCGAGGAACAGGCCGAAGGCGACGAACGAAAGCCAGGCGCCGATCGCGATCGACGGCTCGCTGAACCATTCGTGCTTCGGCCCCTCCTCGAGCACATATTCGAGGCCCGCGAGGAAGACCGCCATCGATCCCAGATGCACCCAGTCGATGCGGCGCAGCATCGGCAGGTTGGGCTTGTCGAAGCGGACGAGCGCGAGGATCAGCAAGGTGACGGCGGCACCCGGCAGCACGTTGATGAAGAAGACCCAGCGCCAGCCGAGGCTGTCGGTGATCCAGCCGCCGACGGTCGGCCCCAATGTCGGCGCGAGCACCGACACCATGCCGAGAATCGCGGGGATCATCGCGCGCTGCCTGCCCTCGAACAGCATATAGCCGGTCGCGAACACCGTCGGAATCATCGCGCCGCCGA
>JAEWIL010000035.1 GCA_023387085.1 Pseudomonadota bacterium
AGGTCGAACTGGTCGAGGTCGAGACACCGCCAGTGGTCGTCGAGGTGACGACGATACTGCCGCTGCTGCCACCGCCCGAGCTGCCGCCGAAGAATCCGCCGAAGAAGCCGCCGCCGAAGCCGCCGCCAAACCCGCCGCCGATCACGGTCACGCCACCGCCGCTACCGCCGCCGCCTTCCCAGCCGCGCTGCGGGAAGGGCGCGTAAGGGATGGGGGGCAGCGGGATTGTCTGCGTGACGACCTGCTGCTGCGGGGTTGCGGTGCGGATGACGCGCTTTGTCGTCACGACGCGGCGAACGCGCTTCACGGGTTTGCGCGCCGCATGGCGCTTGCGCACGACCTTCTTGCCGCTGCACGGCGTGCACGACTGCACGGTCGATGCCCGTGCTTTGGGCACTTCGGCAATCTGCATCGCGCCGCTACCGATCAGGGCGCCGCCGCAAGTGCAGGCACAAAGCTTGGCGAGGGCCATTCGGACAGACATATCTTCGCTCTCTTTCCCGTTGCAGGTGCGACAGGACCCCCTGCTACACCTCCCGCTGAAGCCAAAAGGCCAAAGCTTTATGAACGCGTCCATCGCGTTAACCGCGTTTACCTGTCCGTCAGCGGGAAAAGGGGGGTGAAATCAAGAAAAATACGCATAACTGTCCCAAATCAGAACGAAATTCCCTTGAATTCGGCGCCATTGGTAAATTCGGGACGGAAGGGAGGGGGCGGAGCGATCGCTTCGACTGCTCTCGGTTCAGCCTCGCTTCACCGCGTCATCGCTAGCCGCAGCTTCGGCGCTTGTATCGCACTCTAGGGCTGGTTATAGGCGCGGCGCATTCCCCTGGTCGTCCGTCCCGGGCGGCAAGGTAAAGGAAAGGACGCGAAGAGCCCCTTATGCCAACCCAGATTGCCGATGTTGGCGCTGACGCGCTCCTGGAAGCGAAATCCAACCTCGATTCGGACTATGTTCCGAGCGACGACGAAGAGTTTATGAACGAGCGGCAGCAGGAGTATTTCCGCAACCTGCTGCTGGCGTGGAAAAAGTCGATCCTCAGCGAATCGGAATCGACGCTTGCCCATCTGCAGGACGGCCCGCTGCGCGAGCCCGACCTGGCCGATCGCGCGTCGAGCGAGACCGACTGGGCGATCGAACTCAGAACCCGCGACCGCCAGCGCAAGCTGATCGCGAAGATCGACGCGGCGATGCGCCGGATCGACGAGGGCGAATATGGCTATTGCGCCGTGACCGGCGAACCCATCTCGCTCGCCCGCCTGCAGGCGCGCCCGATTGCGACGATGACGCTGGAAGCGCAGGAACGGCACGAACGCAACGAGCGCATCTCGCGCGAAGATTGATCCGGATCGGGACAGCGGGTTCCGGCTATTTACGTTTCCGCAATGGCTGACTTCTAGATTCGCCGCCTGACATTCAGCGCGGGGATAGGTCGCAATGGAATCGCGTGAATCATTATCGGTGGACGAAGAGGTCGCAGCGCTGTCGCGCAGCGCCGATCGGGACAGCCTGTTCATGCAGGCTAATCTGACGCTCCCCGGCCAGGCGGCGCCGATGGTCGTGCGTGTCCGCAACCTGTCCGCCGGCGGGATGCTGGCCGAAGCACCCGTCCGCGGCGTCGCGCAGGGCGCAGTGGTGGAAATCGAACTCAGGAACGTCGGTTTCGTGCCCGGTCGCATCGTCTGGGTCGGCGAGGGCAAGTTCGGCATTGCGTTCGACCGGCCGGTCGATCCGCTGGCGGTCCGTCGTCAGGTGGTTCAAAAGATGGATGTGCCGCCGCATATCTCGGCGCTGAACGGACCTCTCTACCGCCGGCGCTGAGGCGTTCCGGGGGAAGGCGTCAGCGGGGCGGTAGCGGTCAGGCGACGGTCAGGCGGTCGCGGCCATTTCTTCCTTGATACGCAGTTTCTGCTTTTTCATCTGCGCCACCAATGTCGTATCGGGACTGGGGCGGCGCTCTTCATTCGCAATTTTCTCGTCGAGGTCCGCGTGACGGGACTTCAGGGCGGAAAGGTGCGACGTGGTCATTGGCCATTCTCCTTTTCGACTCATGTTGGCAGGACGGAGTAAATCACGAATCGGGCGCGATGTCGTCGCGATTCGCCCAGCCGGTCCATGGGGCGGACGGCCCGTTGCAGACCGGAGCCGATCGTGGCAGGAGCAAGGTGTGAACCCCGAGGAAATCACCCAGCGCCTGGAACTGCTTCGGCTCGAGCATCGCGATCTCGACGCCGCGATCATCGCGCTTGGTGAAGGCACGGTTCCCGACCAGCTCCAGCTCGCGCGAATGAAAAAGCGCAAGCTTCGCCTGCGCGACGAAATCTCGTGGTGCGAAGACCAATTGCTTCCCGACATTATCGCATAAGCGGCGCCGGCCCGTCCGCAGCGCCTGATTCAAAACGGGACGGGCGCGATATCCGATTTCATGGTTACCGACGTTGCGGCCCCACCACCGGTCATGGCATTCCGCGGGCGATGATGGCGGGGCGAACAGAAGCAGGCATGATCGGTCTACCACTACAGCGCGCGCAGGTCGAAAACCTCTATGTCGATGCGATGCTGCTCGCTGACGAGGCGCACGCCGCCTTCGCCGCGCAGCGCGATCTTGGCAAAACGCCCGGCGACAGCATCCGCCAGATCGGCCTCGCATGCGAGTCGCTGAAAACGACGACGCGGCTGATGCACATCATCGCCTGGCTGCTTCATCGCCGCGCGATGATCGCCGGCGACCCCGGCGCCGGTCCGGACGACAGTGCGGCGCGGATCGGCGATCCGGTCGCCGCCGACTGGGATATCTGTGCCGGGTTCGACGAACCGCTCCGCCGCATCGTCGCCGCAAGCGAACGTCTGTTCGAACGCATCGCCGCGATCGAGGCAGGCTGGGCTGCTCCCGCGGTCACGCCGGTGCAGGCACTGATCGCGCGACTGGAAGCGCGGCTCTAGCGGGTCAGCCGATCCATTCGACCCATGCACCATGGGGGTGCGCGCGTGCCAGCGTGTGGCCTGCCTCGCCGCCCGGCCAGTATCGGACAACGAGTTCGTGATGATGCGAGGTGCGATTGGCTTCCAGTGCGATCCACGCCAGTGGCCGGTCGGCCGTCGCCTCGGCGCCGGCTTCCTCCATCGCGGTCGTGACGCGCATCTGCTGGTCCTCGGGAACATATTGCCAGACGATCGAATGCATCAGCACCCGCGTTGTCCCGGCAGCCTGCGGCTTCTTCAGCTCGGCTTCCACGAAGTCGGCGGCCGTGGCCCGGACGAGGTTCGGTCGTTTCTCGCGCGCGGCCGCGATCGCCGCCTCCATGCGGGCGAAGCGGATGCGGTGCTCGGGCCAGATATAGGCTTTAAGGCGCATCGCCTGCGCCGGGTCGGTCAGGTCGACCGGCGCCACGTCGCATCCTTTCAGCCTCGCGATCGCGATCGGCAATTGCGGCGGATGATGGCCGCGCCATTCGGGCGTGAAGGCGATGGCGCCCGGCTCGGGGCCGACCTGCACCCCGCCCAGATCGTAATGATAGCGGTCGAGCATCAGGTTGATACCGGCACTCGATCCGATCTCCAGGCAATCGAATTGCGGCGCGAGGCCCCGATCGGCGAGCCACAGCATCGCGGCGACGAAGTTAGATGAACGGCCCGCCTCGTTGGTTTGCGGCGGACCGTCGAGCCACGGCAGCAATGCGGCCTCGTGCCGCGCCATGACGCCCGCGACGATTGTGGCGTCGTTGATATCCTCGGCATCGGCATAGATTGGCGCAAGCTCGGGCGCCGCGCCGGCCAGATGCAAAGCGTGCAGCCCGCCCGCGGCGCGCAGCGGCAGCGCGTCGGCCAGCGGCGCGCCCTCCCAATCCGCCATGCGGCGGGCAAAGTCGGTCGCTGGCTTGTCGAGCAGCGCGGCGAGCGCGGCAACGATGCGCGCGGTCACCGGCGCCTCGCTCGACCGGCAATAGGCGACCTGATTGGCGAAGGCGGCGCGGACGGCGGCCTTGCCGGTCGCGGCCATGTCCACCAGTTCGTAACGCTCGCTCATTGCCCTTTCTCCCGTCGCCGCTTAAAGGCACGGCGCTTATGCCCGAACCGATCATCTTTGCCATCCCCAAGGGACGCATCCTCGACGAGGCGCTGCCGCTGCTCTCGGCCGTCGGCATCGAGCCCGCGGCGGACTTCTTCGACAAGAAGAGCCGCGCGCTGGTGTTCGCGACGAACCAGCCGCATATTTCGCTGATCCGCGTGCGCGCGTTCGACGTCGCGACCTTCGTCGCGCATGGCGCCGCGCAGCTCGGCATCGTCGGGTCGGATGTCGTCGACGAGTTCGACTATTCGGAGCTTTACGCACCGGTCGACCTTGGCATCGGTCACTGCCGCCTGTCGCTCGCGGGGCCGGAAGGCAGCGAGCCGCCGGGGATCGGCGAAAGCCATATCCGCGTCGCGACCAAATATCCCGCGACGACGCGCCGCTGGTTCGAGGGACAGGGAATCCAGGCCGAATGTATCAAGCTCAACGGCGCAATGGAAATCGCGCCGAAGCTGGGGCTCGCCTCGCACATCGTGGATCTTGTTTCGACGGGCCGGACGCTGGTCGAGAACGCGCTCGCCGAACAGACAGTCATCAGCGAAGTGTCGGCGCGGCTGATCGTCAACCGCGCGGCGTTCAAGCTGCGCTCGGCCGAAGTCCCGGCGCTGGTCGAGAAATTCCGCGAGGCCGTCGGCAATGCGGCGACTTGACGCTTCCGATCCCGGCTTCGCCGCAGAGTTCGGCGCGCTGGTCGACGACCGGCGCGAAAGTGCTTCCGATGTGTCGGCCGATGTCGCGGCGATCATTGCGCGGGTAAAGGCCGAGGGCGACGCCGCGCTCGCCGATTATACGGCTAGGTTCGACCGCTTCGATCTCGACGCCAGCGGCTGGAGCATCTCGAAGGAGGAATGCGCCGCCGCCTATGACGGGCTCGCACCCGACCTGCGCGAAGCGCTGGATCTGGCGGCAGACCGCATCCGCGCCTATCATGCGGCGCAGCTTCCCGAAGACCGTGACTATCGCGATGCTGCCGGTGCCCGCCTCGGTGCGCGCTGGCGCGGCGTCGATGCGGCGGGCGTCTACGTCCCGGGCGGGCGCGCCGCCTATCCGTCGTCGGTGTTGATGAACATAATTCCCGCGAAGGTCGCGGGGGTCGAGCGCATCGTGATGACGACCCCGACGCCGGGCGGCGAGACCAACCCGGTCGTCATGGCCGCCGCGCACATTGGCGGGGTCGACGAGATCTGGCGCGTCGGCGGGGCGCAGGCAATCGCCGCGCTCGCCCATGGCACTCACCGGATCGCACCGGTCGATGTCGTCACCGGCCCCGGCAACGCGTGGGTCGCCGAGGCGAAGCGCCAGCTTTACGGCGTCGTGGGCATCGACATGGTCGCGGGGCCGAGCGAGATCGTCGTCGTCGCGGACAACCGGAACGCGCCGCACGTCATCGCCGCCGACCTTCTCAGCCAGGCCGAGCACGATCCGACCAGCCAGTCGATTCTCTTCACCGACGACGGCGACTTCGCCGACGCCGTGGTCGCGGCCGTCGCCGAGATCATCCCGGCGCTCGCGACCGCCTCGACGATGCACGCGAGTTGGACTGCCAATGGTGCGGTGATCGTCGTTCCCGCCTTGGCCGACGCGATCCCGCTTTGCGACCGGCTTGCTCCCGAACATCTCGAACTCGCGGTCGATGCGGACGAGGCCGACCTGCTCTTTGCCGGGGTGCGCCATGCCGGCTCGGTCTTTCTCGGTCGCCAGACCCCCGAAGCGATCGGCGATTATGTCGCCGGTCCGAACCATGTCCTCCCCACCGGACGCCGCGCGCGCTTTTCGAGCGGGCTGTCGGTCACCGACTTCATGAAGCGCACCAGCTTCCTCGCGCTCGACGACGCCAGCCTCGCCGCGATCGGCCCGGCTGCCGTCGCGCTCGCGGGGGCGGAAGGGCTTCCCGCGCACGCGCTCAGCGTCCAGAACCGACTGAAGTAGAAACATCATGAACAAACGCGCCCAATCCCGTTCCGCCGCCCGCCTCGCCGCGGTGCAGGCAATCTATCAGCACGAGATGGAGGGGACGCCCGTCACCCAGCTGATCCACGAATTCCACCAGCACCGCATCGGCGCCACGATCGAGGATGCCGAATATGCTGACGCCGATACCCCCTTCTTCGACGATATCGTGAAAGGCGCGCTCGCGCGGTCCGAGGAAATCGATGCGACGATTACCGGCCGCCTTGCGAGCGGCTGGTCGATGGAGCGGCTCGACCGCACGATGAAGGCGATCCTGCGCGCCGGCACCTACGAGCTGCTCGCGCGCAGCGACGTGCCGGTGGGCGCGGTGGTCAGCGAATATGTCGACGTCGCAAAGGCCTTTTTCGATGCGCGCGAAGCCGGTTTCGCCAACGGTCTGCTCGACGCGATCGGCAAGGATGTGCGGAAATAATTGACATCCTCCCTGCCGCGAAGCGGTGGGGAGGGGACCGCCGAAGGCGGTGGAGGGGCTGCGCCCTGGCCCCTCCGTCAGCGCTTCGCGCTGCCACCTCCCCATGCCTGCGGCACAGGGAGGATCATTGGGTATCTTTTATACCGTGGCGGTATTCGCTACGATTTTCGTATGAGCGAAGCCGATTTCATCGACCGTCTGCGTGCGATAGCCACCGATCCCGCCGCGCGCGGGCTTGCGGACGATGCGGCGGTGCTGGGCGATCTGGTGCTCACCCACGACATGATCGTCGAGGGCATCCATTTCCTGCCCGACGAGCGGCCGCAGGATGTCGCCTGGAAACTTGTCGCGGTGAACCTGTCCGATCTCGCGGCGAAGGGCGCGGCGCCGGTCGGGGTGCTGCTCGGCTACAGCCTTGCCGGCGACGCGGCGTGGGACGCGGCCTTCGCCGACGGCCTCGACATCGTTCTCCGCCGTTACGGCCTGCCGCTGCTCGGCGGCGACACGGTGGGTGTACCGGCGGGCGCGCCGCGCAGCTTCGGCCTTACCGCGCTCGGCCGCGCGCCCGCCGAGGGGGCGCCGTCGCGCGGCGGGATGCGGCCCGGCGATCAGCTTTGGGTCAGCGGCACGATCGGCAATGCCGGAGTCGGGCTGGCAATGCGGCTGGGCGAGATCGATCCGAACGAGACCTGTCTCGCCGCCTACAGCCGCCCGCAGCCGCAACTCACGCTCGGTCAGGCGCTGGTGCCGCATGTTCACGCGATGATGGATATATCCGACGGCCTGCTGATCGATTCCGGACGCATGGCGGCGGCGAGCGGGTGCGAGATCACGCTGATGATCGAAGCGATCCCGCTCTCGGCGGCGCTGCTCGCCGTGCGCCCCGACATAGTCGACACCCGCCTGGCCGCGGCGACTGCCGGCGATGATTATCAACTGCTTTTCGCGGCCGACCCGAGCGAAGCGGCGTCGATCCGCCAGATCGCCGCCGGGCTTGGCGCCGCCGTTACCCCTGTGGGGCACGCAGGGGTGGGCGAAGGGCTTACCCTGATTCACAGGGCGCAGCGGATCGCGTTGCCCGAGCGCCTCGGTTTCACGCATTAGCCGTCCGAAGCGCGGAAAATTGCCAAAAGTGCGGGCTTGCCCTCGGCTTTCTTTCTTCCCATAACTCGCGCGTCCAAATTTGGGGCGGTCGCATCAGGGGAGAGGGCGAGCCGGCAACAATAAGTCGGACGTTCGACTGCTATCTTACGCGTTCGCCCTTCTCAATGGGGAAGGAACAGACACGCATGAATCCGGTTTTGATCGCGATAGGGTGCGGCCTTTTGGCTGTACTCTATGGATTCATTACCTCGCGCCAGGTGCTCGGAGCATCGGCGGGTAATGAGAAAATGCAGGAAATCGCAGGCGCCATCCAGGAAGGCGCCAAGGCCTATCTCGGCCGCCAATATCGCACCATCGCCATGGTCGGCGTCGTCGTCGCGATTCTGGTCGGGGTCTTTCTCGGGCGGATTTCGGCGACGGGCTTCGTCATCGGCGCGGTCCTGTCGGGCGTCGCCGGCTTCGTCGGCATGAATATCTCGGTCAAGGCGAACGTCCGCACCGCGGCCGCGGCGCAGACCGGGCTCCAGGCCGGCCTGACGATGGCATTCCGCGCCGGCGCGATCACCGGCATGTTGGTGGCGGGGCTCGCGCTGCTCGCGATCTCGGTCTTCTTCTGGTATCTGACCGGTCCCGGCGGCTATACCGTCGGCGGCGATGACCGCACGGTCGTCGACGCGCTCGTCGCGCTCGCTTTCGGCGCCTCGCTGATCTCGATCT
>JAEWIL010000008.1 GCA_023387085.1 Pseudomonadota bacterium
TCTGCGTCCTTCATATCAAGGGCTGACGATGGCGACGGGGGCACGCAGCAGGGGCAAGGCGGCGAAGCCGCCCGCGCGCGATTGGCGCGCCGCCATCGCGCGCGTCCTTCGCCGCGTCGGCGGCGGCCTCGCGCTGCTGTTGCTGTTCGCCGGCCTGTCGCTCTGGTGGGCGGCGCGCTGGATCCCCGACCGCGATCTCTTCCCGCTTCAGGGCGTGACGATCGACGCCGGCAACGGGACCGTGCACTGGGGATCTATCAAGGCGGCGGGGGCGGACTTTGCCTATGTCGCGGCGACCGACGGCAGCGCCGGCGTCGACCCGATGTTCACGCGCAACTTCGCCGGCGCGCGCGAGGTCGGCGTCCGGGTGGGCGTGATCCATCGCTACAGCCTGTGCCAGCTCGCCACCGATCAGGCCGCGAATTTCATCCGCCACGTTCCGCGCCGCGCCGATGCGCTGCCCGCGGTCGTGTGGCTCGACTATGACGATCGGTGTCCCGACCGTCCGACGCGCGCCTTGCTGCTGTCCGAACTCGCCACTTTCCTCGCCCAGATCGAGGCGCATACCGGCAAGCGCAGCCTGATCGCCCCCGGACCGTCGTTCGAATCCGATTACAAGGTGACGCAGAGCATCGCGCGCACGACCTGGCTGCGCCGCGATTTCTTCGAACCCGATTATGGCGCGCATCCTTGGGCGATGTGGCAGGCCAATGATTATGTCCGGCTGTCGGGCGCCGACGGCACCGTCGGCTGGAACGTCGTCCGCCCTGAAGGAGACACATCATGAGCGAGACGAGGGATGCGCTGATCGCCGCCGCGCGCGACGCCGCCAGCCGCGCCTACGCCCCCTATTCAGGCTTCCACGTGGGCGCGGCGCTGCTGCTGAAGAACGGCGACATCGTCACCGGCGCCAATGTCGAGAATGCCAGCTATGGCCTGACCCTCTGCGCCGAAACGAGCGCGATCGCGAAGATCGCGAATGAGGGCTGGATCGGCGAATTGGCCGAAGTGGCGATCATCGGCGGCCGTCCGGACGGCGACAATCTGGTGGGCAGCGATCCGGTCAGTCCGTGCGGCCGCTGTCGCCAAATATTGAACGAAGCCGCCGAGCGGTCGAAGACCGACATCCTCGTCCATTGTGCCGCGGGCGACGGCAGCGCGGTGAAGAGCTACAAGCTCAGCGAACTGTTGCCTGCCGCCTTCGGCCCGAAGGATCTGGGCCTCATCGACTGACCGCTTGCGAAACCCGCCCAGGACCGACAAGACACGCCATGAGCATTCTTTCCGACAAATGGATTCGCGAAGCCGCCCGGACGCAGGGCATGATCGAGCCGTTCGTGGAGGCGCAGCGGCGCGACGGCTGCATAAGCTACGGCCTCTCCTCCTACGGCTACGACGCGCGCGTCGCGCCCGAGTTCAAGATCTTCACCAATGTCGACAGCACCATCGTCGACCCCAAGGCGTTCGACCCGAAGAATTTCGTCGACCGCGAAACCGACGTCTGCATCATCCCGCCGAACAGCTTCGCGCTGGCGCGTACGGTCGAATATTTTCGTATCCCGCGCGACGTGCTCGTCATCTGCCTCGGCAAGTCGACCTATGCCCGCTGCGGCATCATCGTGAACGTCACCCCGCTGGAGCCGGGCTGGGAAGGCCATGTGACGCTGGAGTTTTCGAACACCACGCCCCTGCCCGCAAAGATTTACGCGAACGAAGGCGCGTGCCAGTTCCTGTTCCTGCAGGGCAACGAGCCATGCGAGACGAGCTACTCCGACCGCGCGGGTAAATATATGGGACAGAAGGGCGTCACGCTGCCCAAGCTTTGACGCGCTCGTCATTGCGAGGAGCCGCAGGCGACGCGGCAATCTCAAACCGTCTGACGTTGACAACGCCGATAGCTGGAGATCGCTTCGCTCCGCCGGCAATCATGAAGACGAGTTGCGTCTTTCGCTATAGTTGATAACGTTCCCAAAGCTCGAAAAATGGGGATGAGGTCATGAGATTTGGTCCGGTCGCGCTGGCCGTCGCAGCAACGCTGTCATCCACCGCAGCCCATGCCGAAGGCTGGTTGAAGGCCGATGGCACGCAGATCATCGATGACAGCGGCAAGCCCGTGATCCTGCGCGGGATGGGCCTCGGCGGCTGGATGCTGCAGGAAGGCTATATGCTCCAGCTCGGCGAGATCGGGCAGCAGCATAGAATCCGCGCCAAACTCGCCGAACTTGTCGGAGAAGAACGCACCGCGAACTTCTATCGCGCCTGGCTCGACAATCACACGACCCGCGCCGACATCGACCAGATGGCGAAATGGGGTTTCAACTCGGTCCGCCTGCCAATCCATTTCGATCAGCTCACTTTGCCCGCCGACAAGGAACCGAAACCGGGTGAGGACACATGGCTGGAGGAAGGCTTCCAGCGCATCGATCGCCTGCTCGAATGGAGTAAAGCGAACCGGATATATCTGATCCTCGACCTTCACGCCGCGCCGGGCGGCCAAGGCAATGACCTCGCGATCTCCGACCGCGACCCTGCCAAGCCGTCGTTGTGGGCAAGCGCGGAGAACAAGCGCAAAACCGTTGCCATCTGGAAGAAGCTGGCTGCGCGCTACAAGGACGAACCGTGGATCGGCGCCTATGACATGATCAACGAGCCCAACTGGAGCTTTGCGACGCCCGGCAAGGGCAATGGCTGCGACGAAACCGAGAACAAGGGTATCTGGGACCTTCAGGAGCGCATTACCGCCGCAATCCGCGAAGTCGACAAGAGGCATATCGTCATCATCGAGGGCAATTGCTGGGGCAATAATTACAAGGGCCTGCCGCCCGTTTGGGACGCCAATATGGCGATCAGCTTCCACAAATACTGGAACCGCAACGACGAGGCGAGCATCGCCGATATCACCAAGCTGCGCGCCAGCTATGGCCGCCCGGTCTGGCTTGGCGAGTCGGGCGAGAACAGCAATGTCTGGTACCGCGATGCGATCGCGCTGGTCGAGGGTGAAGGCATCGGCTGGAATTTCTGGCCACTGAAGAAAATCGGTTTCAACCAACCGCTCGAGATCGACCCCGGCCCCGGCTGGGCGAAGATCGTGGCGTGGGCGACCGGCAAGGGACCGAAACCCTATGCCGACACCGCCTATGCCGCAATGATGACGCTGGCGCGCAGCAGCCGCTTCGACCGCAACATTCCCAAACCCGATGTCATCGACGCGATGTTTCGCCAGCCGCATGATGCGAGCAACAAGCCGTTCATCACGCGCCGTCTGGACAACGCGCCGCTGACGATCCGCGCGGCCGATTACGATCTCGGCCCCGCCGACGTGGCCTATCACGATACGATCGACGCCAATTATCACGTCGCGACGGGCGGCGAGCGGACGCCGTGGAACAATGGCGCGACGTACCGGAATGACGGCGTCGATATCGGCCGCGGAGCCGACGGCGCGCCCTATGTTACCGACTTCGTGACCGGCGAATGGATGCGCTACAGCGCCGAGGTGGCGAAGCCCGGTCGCTGGACTGTCGCCGCACGCGTCCGGTCGGCCAGGGGCGGTCGGATCGGCATCGACGAACACGGGGTCGCCGTCCCGCCGGGATCGGCGTGGCGTTCGATAAAGCTTGCCGATATCGACCTGCCCACCGGCCTGGGCGCGGCGACGTTACGCGCGATCGACTGCAGCGACTGCGAGGTCGAGAGCCTGACCTTCACGCCGCGCTGACGGGAACCCATCGCACTTCCCGCGCGTCCTGTCTGCACAAGCGGACGGGGCGTGAGCGGAGGATGTCTTATGTCCATGATCGCCGTCTTCATCGGCCGCCTGTTCATCGCCGTGATCTTCGTTGTGTCGGGGATCAACAAGCTGATCCACGTGGCCGACACCAATGCCATGATTTCGGCTTCCGGTCTGCCCGACGGGCTTGCCATCCCGACAGGCCTGTTCGAACTGGTCGCGGGCGCCTGCCTTGCGCTCGGCATCTATACGCGGCTGTTCTCCGTTCTCCTTGCCGGATTCGTGCTGCTGACCATCCTGTTTTTCCATCGCGACTTCACCGATCCGGTGCAGGCAATGGCGGCGATGAAGAATCTCGCGATCGCGGGCGGCCTGCTCTGCCTCTTCGGCTATGGCAACACGCGCTGGAGCTACGACGCGCTGCGCGCCCGGCGGCGCGGCGAGATCGCACAGTACGACGCCGAACTCCGCGCACGCGATGCCGAACTGCGGGCGGCCCGAGCCGAGGGTCGCGCCGAAGCGGTCGATACACCGGTGGCGGTCGAGAAACGTCCCTTCTGGCGACGCTGACGCTTCGCGCTTGGCATCCCCCTTTTCGTAGGCTAGCCTCAGGTTGACGTTTACGTAAAAGGGAGGATGCCATGGCCGCCGCGCGCGAGTTCGATATCGTCGTTTATGGTGCGACGGGCTTTACCGGGCGCCTGGTCGCCGAATATCTGGCCGAACATTATGCGGGCCGCGCCGACGCGCCGAAATGGGCGATGGCGGGGCGCAGCGCCGACAAGCTCGCCAAGGTCTGCGACCTGATCGGCGCGAGCGAGGATACTCCGCTTATCGTCGCCGACGCGAGCGATCCGGCGAGCCTCGATAAAATGGCGGCGAGCACGAAGGTCGTGCTCACCACCGTCGGCCCGTATCAGCTTTACGGCAGCGAACTCGTCACCGCCTGCGTCCGCGCCGGCACCGCCTACGCCGACCTTTGCGGCGAGCCAGGCTGGATGCGCGAGATGATCGACGAGCACGAGGCCGCCGCCAAGGCGTCGGGCGCGCGTATCACCTTTTCGTGCGGCTTCGATTCGATCCCCTTCGACCTCGGCGTCCATTTCCTGCAGGCCGAGGCGATCAAACGCCACGGCAAGCCAGCGCCGCGTGTCAAGGGGCGTGTCCGCAAGATGGCCGGCGGCGCCTCGGGCGGGACGATCGCGAGCCTGACGGAGACCCTGAAGGCGATCGCGAAGAAACCCTCGCTCGCACTCCTGCTGAAGTCGAGCTTCGCGCTGACCCCGGGCTTCGAGGGGCCGTCGCAACCGACCGGCCTGGTCCCCGAATATGACAGCGCGACCGGAACCTGGACCGCGCCTTTCGTGATGGCCCCGATCAACACCAAGAATGTCCACCGCACCAACTTCCTGCTCGGCCACCCGTGGGGCGAAGACCTTGTCTACGACGAGATGGTGATGACGACCATCGGCGACGCGGGCAAGGCGATGGCCGAGGCGATGGCGAAGGCAAACCCCTTCGACCCGAGCATCAAGCCCGGCGACGGCCCGAGCAAGGAGCAGCGCGAGAACGGATTCTACGACATCTTGTTCATCGGTGAATATCCCGACGGCACGATGGTCCGCGCGTCCGTGCAGGGCGACCGCGACCCCGGCTATGGCTCGACTTCGAAGATGCTCGCCGAAACCGGCATGGCGCTGCTCGACAATAAGGGCAAAGGCGGTGTGTGGACGCCCGGCGCGCTGCTCGGCGACGCGCTGATCGAGCGGCTGACCGCAAACGCAGGACTGACGTTCCGGATCGAGGAATAGAACAGACATGACAACCTCTCCCAGCGCCCTCGACGCGCTTCTCTCCACCGTGCGCGTCGAGGGCGATGTCGCGGCCGCGCACATCGACGAGGGCTGGATGCAGGGACGCACCGCCTATGGCGGGATCAGCTCGGCGGTGGCGCTCGCCGGGACGATGCTGCTCCACCCGACCGAGGCGCCGCTACGCTATGCCCAGATCAGCTTCGTCGGCCCCGTCGGCGGTGATTGCACCGTCAATACGCGGGTGCTGCGCCAGTCGCGGTCGAGCCTGTTCATTGATGCCGGCGTGTCGAGCGACCAAGGCTTCGGGACCGCCGCGGTCTTCGCTTTCTCGGGGGAGCGTAGGAGCCATCTCGACCACAACCGTCTGACGATGCCCGACGCGCCCGATCCCGAAAGGCTGGCGCCGGTCCCCGAGCATAAGGCGCGCCCGTCCTTCACGCGCCATTTCGACATGCGCCCGACGACCGGCCCGCGCTTTGCCTGGAAAAGCGATGTCGGCGAGTATCTGACGTGGGTGCGCTTCGTCGAACAGCCCGCCTGTCATCCCGCCATCGCCCTGCTCGCGCTCGGCGACGCGCTGCCGCCTGCCGCGATGGCGCTGTTCAGCGAATTCGGGCCGATCAGCTCGATGAACTGGACGGTCAACATGCTCGGCGGGACGCCGACCACCGACGACGGCTGGTGGCTCCTCTCGGCAAAGACCGGCTATGCGCGCGGCGGTCTGTCGGTGCAGGACATGATGCTGTGGAACCGCGCCGGCGAACCGGTCCTCAGCGGCAGCCAGGCGATCGCAATCTACGCCTGAACGGGCAATTCGATCACCGCATCGAGGCCGCCCGCGACGCCGTTCGCCAACATCAACGCCCCGCCCTCGCCGTCGGCGATCTCGCGCGCGATCGACAGGCCGAGGCCCGCGCCGCCAGTGGCACGATTGCGCGACTGCTCGCCGCGCGCGAAGGGCTCGATCAGCGTCGCTATCTGTTGTTCGGTCAGCCCCGGACCGTCGTCGGACACGATGATCCGCGCCCGGCCGGCGGCCGCCGTCACCGAAAACCGCGCCCTGGCGCCATAGGCCAGCGCGTTGTCGGCAAGGTTGCGCAGCGCGCGCTTCAGCAGCATCGGGCGAACCATCACATGGACATCGGCGACATCGCCGACCGCGACATCCTTTCCGCGCTCGCGATAATCGGCCGCGAGTTCGCCGACGAGCTCGCGGAGCAGCACGCGCTCCTGCGCCTCGGTCCCCGCGCCCGACCGCGCGAGCGCCAATATATCGGCGAGCATCGCCGTCATTTCATCGATCGAGGCGATCATCTTTTCGCGGAGCACATCGTTCTCGACCCCCTCGACGCGCACGCGCAGACTCGCGAGCGGGGTTCGCAGATCGTGGCCGACCGCGCCGAGCATGCGGTCCTTGTCCGACAGCATCGTTGCGATCCGGATGCGATAGGCGTTGAACGCCGCGATCAGGTCGCGGACATCCGATGGCCCTTCCTCGTCGAGCGGCGGCGTATCGCGGAGCGCGGGCGTGGCGCGCGCGGCGCGCGTCAGGTCGCGCAGCGGTCGCGCGGCGCGATAGGCGATGACGATGATCGGAATGAGCAGCAAGAGATAGAGCGTCAGCGTCTGCCAGATCAGGAAGCCCGACAGACGGTTGCCGCCCGCCGCGATGCGCGAGCGCACGGCGAAATAGCGTCCATCGACTTTCGCGACGACGATCACCGCGCGGTCGGGAAAGGCCGCGCGCTGCAGCCGCTGCCGCGAGCGGGGCGGCAACCCCCAAGCCTCGACCGCCTCTGCGCGGATATTGGTGTCGCCAAGCAGACTGCCGATATATTCGGACAATTCGGGCAGCCGCACCGCCCCGGCGGGAAGTGGCGGCGGAGTTTCCGAGATCGCGACCTTCTGCGCGCGCTCGCGCGCTTCCTGGTCACGCAGTGGACGCCGGAACTCGCCGCGTCGTTCGCGCTCGATCGCATCGATCACGCGCGCGACCGCCATGCCGCCGCCATGCGCCAGCGTCTGTTGCTTCATCCCGCGCGAGAGCAGCACGAAATTGACCGCCTGCGCGACGAACAGCATCACCGCAACCGCAAAGACGAGCTGGCCGACCAGACTCCTGGGCCACAGGCGCAACGTCATGCAGCGGGGCCCATTCGTTTGACTTCGCATGCGAGCGTATAGCCGCCGCCCCACACCGTCTTGACGATCTGCGGATGCGCGGGGTCGATTTCGATCTTCTTGCGAAGGCGACTGACCAGATTGTCGATCGCGCGGTCGAAGATTTCGGCCTCGCGCCCGCGCACCAGGTCGAGCAAACGGTCGCGGCTCATCACCTGACGCGGATGACGCACGAGCGCGTGGAGCAGATGATATTCGCCCGACGAAAGCGCAACCTCTGTTCCCGCCTCATCGACGAGCACCCGCTCGACTTCGCGCAGCACCCACGGGCCGAAGGCATAGCTGGTTCCGCTGCTGTCGAGAGTCCGGCCGCCAACCTGGGTACGGCGAAGCACGGTCCGGATGCGCGCTACCAGCTCGCGGGGGTTGAAAGGCTTGACGACATAATCGTCGGCGCCGATTTCCAGCCCGACGATCCGCTCGGTCTCCTCGGCGCGCGCCGTCAGCAGGATGACGGGAATGCTGCTCGTCTCGCGCAGGTGGCGCGTGAGCGACAATCCGTCCTCGCCCGGCATCATGATGTCGCTGACGACCAGATCGACCGATTGCGCGCGCAATACCGACCGCGCCTCGGCGGCGTTCGCGGCGTCGGTCACGGCAAAGCCCTGCGCCTCCAGATATTCGGAAAGCGGTTCGCGGATCGAAGGCTCGTCGTCGATCAACAGGATGCGCGGCGTGTCGGTCATCATAGGCCCATGCATGTCATTAGTTCGCCCACCGGTCGCGGGGACCGGTGGGCGATAGCTGGCAGGGACGGTCCGCAAAGGCAATGCCAGGGAGGGGAATTGGACTGCAGTTGCGGCCTTTCCTGCCAAATGGTTATTCGCTCGCGGGGGCGGCAGGCTGGGCGCCGCGCTTCGCACGCCATTCGCCGGCCTTTGCCTTCCACGCCTGACGCTGCGCGGCGCGTTCCTCGGCGGTCACCTGACCGTCCTTGTTCGCATCGGCGGCGTCGAAGCGCGCGAGCGCCGCCGCCTGGAATTCGGCGAGGCTGATCGCCTTGTCGCCGTCGGAGTCGGCCTTGCCCATCATCATGCCGCGATGACCGCCGCGACCGCCGTGATGACCGCGCATCCCGCGCTTGCCGTCGGTCCCGGCGTCGGCACGCTTCCCGCCGCGCTTGGCGGCACGGTCGGCGCTATGCTGGTCCCATTCTGCCCTGCTGATGCTGCCATCCTTGTTCGCATCGAGCCGATCGAACATCTTGGCCTGCATTTCGGCGCGCCGCGCGGCACGATCGCTCGCGTCGATCTTGCCGTCCTTGTTCGCGTCCATCTTCGCGAATGTCTCGGCGGCATGCGCCTGCGCCTCGGCGCGGGTCTGCGTGGCGTTGCGGTCGGCAGCGTCCGGGGCGGCGATTACGGGAACGGCGATCAGCGCGGCACCCAAGGTCAGGAAAGCAAGTTTCTTCTTCACGTCATGAACTCCTCGTTCGGGGACAGCGGTGCGTCCCGATGAGGCCGTTCTAGGCACGAACTGTCCCAAGCCATTGCCGGATGGGCGAAAAATTGTCGCAAATTGTCGCAAAAGCCCGGCGCGGTTCATGTCGGCGCAAGCGAAGAGGCGGGAGCGACCATTTGGATACAAGTAAGCCCCGTCGCATTTCTGCGGCGGGGCTCCCTGGCTTCCGTCCGAAGACCGGAAGCAATTCTACCTTCTCTTTCGATCGAGTAGATCAATTAAACACCTGTCCTGCCCGAAGGTTCCCGCGCGCGGGAAAAATCATCTGCGGGGTCGGCGACTAGGTCACCTTGCGGGCCGCTGCGGCGCCGAGCACGATGAACAGCACGACGAGCGCCAGACCGACGAAGAACAGGATCTTGGCTACTCCGGCCGCCGCGCCGGCGATGCCGCCAAAGCCAAGAATCGCGGCAAGCAGTGCGATCACCGCAAAGATCAGAGCCCATTTGAACATTCCATTTCTCCTTGTTCGGCGGACGCGCGGCGCCATCCCCCGATCGGCGTTCGCGCCTTTCCCGGGAGCGGGCGGCCTTCGGCCGCGCCATATTTTGCTGCATAGTGAGTGCGATGATTAAACGAGGTTGCCGTGGAAAAGTTCCGGTTGGACAATCGGCGCGCGAGCGGTGACGTTTGTCCACGCGCCGCCGGAGTCGGGGCGCCGCCGGGAGGGAGTGCCATGGTCACGCAGCCGTTTCAGTTCGTCGGAACATCCGGGAAAAGCCTGTCGGGACGAATGGAAATGCCCGGCGGCCGCGTTCGCGGCTGGGCGATCTTCGCCCACTGCTTCACCTGCGGAAAGGACAATCGCGCCGCGGTCCGCATCGCGCGGCTGCTCGCGCGGCAAGGTGTCGGCGTTCTTCGTTTCGATTTCGCCGGGCTCGGACAAAGCGAGGGAGACTTTGCCGACAGCAGCTTCTCGATCGACGTGCAGGATCTGCAAGCGGCGGCGCGGGCGATGGCGGACGACGGCAAGGCGCCATCGCTGATGATCGGCCACAGCCTGGGCGGCGCGGCGGTGATCGCTGCGGCGACCGCCCTGCCGGAAATTCGCGCCGTCGCGACGGTCAACGCGCCGTTCGACGTTGCACACACACTTCACCAGTTCGATCCATCGGCCCTTGCAGTGATCGATGCCGAAGGGGCAGCCGATGTCCTGCTCGGCGGGCGACGCTTCCGGGTCGGGCGCGGCCTGATCGACGATTTGCGGCAACAGGATCAGGGCGCACGCATCGCCGCGCTGCGGCGGCCGCTGCTCGTCATGCACGCGCCGCTCGACGACACGGTGGGGATCGAGAATGCGACCAAAATCTATGTCGCGGCACGCCACCCCAAAAGTTTCGTTTCGCTGGACGATGCCGACCATCTCCTCACCCGCCCGCAAGATGCCGAGCGCGTCGGGTCGATGATCGCCGCCTGGGCGGCGCCCTATCTGGTCGCGCCGGCGCATACCGCTGCGCCGACGGTCGATGCCGAAGCCGAGGAAACGCGCGAAGGGAAATTTCAGGTCGCGATCAGTTCGGGCGATCATGTCTTCCTGGCCGACGAACCCGCAAGCGTCGGCGGGCTCGGTTCGGGACCGGGCCCCTTCGACCTGCTCTCCGCTGCCCTCGCCGCCTGTACGACGATGACGCTGCGCCTCTATGCCGACAGCAAGGGGCTTCCGGTGACGCGCATCCGCACCGCGGTCGGCCACGAGAAACAGGCCAGCGACCCCGTCCCCGATTTGTTCAACATCCGCGTCGCGATCGAAGGCGAACTCGACGCCGAACAGCGTGCACGCCTGCTCGAGATCGCCGGGCGATGCCCCGTTCACCGGACGCTCGAGCGCGGATCGCGCTTCACGACGATTGAAGGCGACCCGCCGGCCCCCTGCGAACCGCCCGAGGCGCACAGGGAAGCGATGGATCGAGTTGCAGGCGCAACAGCGCGTGACGCTTGACGGCGGGCAGCCAAGATGGCAATCGCGCCAGCCTTGGATATGCGGGTATAGCATAGTGGTAATGCTCTAGCCTTCCAAGCTAGCTAGGCGGGTTCGATTCCCGCTACCCGCTCCAAGCCTCCGAACAGCGAAGGTTTCCTGTCCGACCAAGCTTGGTCGCCGCGCATTGCGGCCGTCTGTTCGCGACGGCGCATTGAGAACATTTCGGCAACGTGCTACAAGCCTCCCTGTGGCAGAAGGCGAAGATCCTGTCTCCGAGGACACCGCGGGCCCAGCGCTCCGCAAAATCATCCACATCGACATGGATGCCTTTTATGCATCGGTCGAACAACGCGACGATCCCTCGCTACGCGGCAAGCCCGTCGCGGTCGGCGGGTCATCGCGGCGCGGGGTCGTTGCCGCCGCTTCCTATGAAGCACGCAAATTCGGTGTCCGTTCGGCGATGCCCAGCATCACCGCGAAGCGCCAGTGCCCGGACCTGATCTTCGTGCCGCCGCGTTTCGAGGTTTATCGCGATATCTCGCACCAAATTCGCGCGATCTTTCGCGACTATGCGGACGAAGTCGAACCGCTGTCGCTCGACGAGGCGTATCTCGACGTCAGCACGGACAAGGCGGGGCTTGGCAGCGCCACCGCGACCGCGAAGCTGATCCGCAGGCGTATTTGCGAGGAAACCGGCCTCACCGCCTCGGCCGGCGTCTCCTACAACAAGTTCATCGCGAAACTCGCGTCCGATCAGAACAAGCCCGACGGAATTACCATCATCCCGCCGGGCAAGGGCGCCGCGTTCGTCCAGACGCTGTCGATCCGACGCTTTCACGGCATCGGCCCCGTCACCGCCGCGAAGATGGAAGGGCTCGGCATCTTTTCGGGTGCAGACCTTGCAGCCAAGGACCCGCTGTGGCTCGCCGAGAATTTCGGCAACAGCGCCGAATGGCTGTTCAATCTGGCGCGCGGGATCGATCATCGCCGCGTCAAATCGAACCGACCGCTCAAATCGCTGGGCGGCGAGCGGACCTTCTTCAACGACCTGATCAGCGATACCGAAGTCCGCGAGGCGCTCGCGCACGTCTGTACCGTGGTATGGGACCGCGCCGCGAAGAAGGGCGCGCGCGGGCGCACCGTGACGCTGAAGCTGCGCTATGCCGACTTCAAGACGATCACCCGCGCAAGAACGGTCGCCTCCCCCATCCTCGACGGTGCGAGCCTGCTGGCTGCCGGCGAAGCGATCCTTGGCCCCTTGCTCCCGACCGAACAGGGCATCCGCCTGCTCGGCGTCACGCTGAGCAAGTTCGAGGGCGAAGAGGAGGACGAGAGCGGCGACGCCCCCGCGCCCGCCGACCTGCTCAGCCTGATCTAAGCGTCAGCCCGCGGCCGCGAAGCGCCGTTCCTTGGTCGCGGTAAAGCGGATCGCCGGGTGGCGCTGGGTGACATAGCCCACTTCCCATGCGTCCTTCGCCATGAACACCGGCGCGCCGTCGCGGTCGGATGCAGAAGCGCCGCGATGATCGGCCTGGAATGCTTTCAGCGCCGCCGGATCGTCGCTCGCGATCCAGCGCGCGGTATCCCACGGCGACTGCTCGAGCTTCGCCTCGACCTTATACTCCGCGTCGAGGCGGCTGATCAGAACTTCAAGCTGCAACTGGCCGACGACGCCGACGATCATGTTCGATCCGATTTCGGGGTAGAAAACCTGGATGATCCCCTCTTCGGCCATGTCGTCGAGCGCCTTGCGGAGCTGCTTCGTCTTGGTCGGATCGACCAGCGCGACGCGGCGCAGGATTTCGGGCGCGAAATTCGGCAGGCCGGTGATCGTGATGTCGGTCCGCTCGGACAGCGTATCGCCGACGCGCAGCGTGCCGTGGTTCGGGATACCGATGATGTCGCCGGGAAAGGCCTCCTCGGCCATCTCACGGTCCTGTGCGAGGAACAGCATCGGGCGGCTGATCGCGATCGCCTTCCCGGTCCCGCCCTGCATCAGCCGCATCCCGCGTTCGAACTTGCCCGAACAAAGCCGCATGAAGGCGATGCGGTCGCGGTGCGCGGGGTTCATGTTCGCCTGCACCTTGAAGATGAAGCCGGTGACGGCGTCGTCGCCGGGCTGCACCGGCGCGGGCTCCGCCGGCTGGGGTTGCGGCCCCGGCGCATGGTTGGCAAGCGCGTCGAGCAGGTCGACGACGCCGAATTCCTTAAGCGCCGATCCGAAATAGACCGGCGTCAGGTCGCCGTTGCGGTAGGCAGCGCCATCGAAGGGCGCATAGCAGGCAGCGGCGAGCTCGGTCTCTTCCTTGAGGAGCGCGAGCGCATCGGCGCTGAGTTCGTTTGCGAGCGCTGCATCGTCGATGCCCGTCACCTTTGCGCGATGCCCCTCGTACATGCGCGAGGCATCGCCGCCCGGCTTCATGATCGCGGGATCGACGAGATCGTAGATCCCTTCGAACTGTCCGCCCATGCCGGCGGGCCAGTTCATCGGGCAGACGTCGAGCGCGAGCCGGTCGGCGACCTCATCGAGCAATTCGAACGGAGGCAGGCCCTCGCGGTCGACCTTGTTGACGAAGGTGATGATCGGCACCGAGCGCAGGCGGCACACCTCGAACAGTTTCAGCGTCTGCGGTTCGATGCCCTTCGCGGCGTCGATCACCATGACCGCGCTGTCGACCGCGGTCAGCGTGCGATAGGTATCCTCGCTGAAATCCTCGTGGCCCGGGGTGTCGAGCAGGTTGAAGACCAGCCCTGCATGTTCGAAGGTCATCACCGACGAGGTGACCGAGATGCCGCGCTGCTGCTCGATCTTCATCCAGTCGGAGCGCGCGCGCCGCGCCTGCCCGCGCGCCTTGACCTCGCCTGCCATATGGATCGCGCCGCCCGCGACGAGGAGCTTTTCGGTCAGCGTCGTCTTGCCCGCGTCGGGGTGCGAGATGATAGCGAAGGTGCGGCGGTCGGGATGTTTGGGCATGGCGCGGGCGCCTAGCAGGTGGGGCGACGTGTGGAAAGGGGCTGGCGTCGGCGCTGCCGCAGACGCATGGTCGCGCCATGCGAACCCTTCTGCTTGCCACCGCCTTGGTTGCCGCCCCTGCCACCGCTCAGGATTCGCCCTTTGTTGGCGAGTATAGCCTGGCCGAAGGTCCCGACGTCGGCGGCGGACTGCTCATCCGCAACGACGGCCGTTTCCAATATATGCTCGCAGCGGGGGCGCTCGACGAGCGCGCCGAGGGCCGCTGGGAGGCGCGTGGCGACACCATATGCCTCACGACAAATCCCAAGCCCGTCGCCCCGGTGATGAAAAAGGGGCCGCTGGTCGAAGTCGACGGCGCGGTTCCGACCTTGCTTGTCACCTGGCCGAACGGCCGGGGGATCCCCGGTGTCGATTTCGTGATCGGTTTCGACAGTGGCGATCCGGTCGAGGGCTATACCCAATATGATGGCTGGACGATGCCCGAGGGCGACAAGCGCACTCCGCGCTGGGTCGAGGTGCGCGAACCGATCTATGGCATCACCGCGCCGCGATACGAACTGGCCGGGACCGATAACGGCAAGCTGCGCGTGATCATCGAGCCCCATGACATGGGCGTGGTCGATTTCGAGGGTGCCTGCGCCGAACGAACCGAACGCGGCCTGACGCTGCACCGCGCCGAGGGCGAGATGCGGTTCGTGCGGCTCGGACGCGACTAAAGCCACAAAAGTCCCGCATGAGCGGGTCGCAACTGTGACCTTTGTGACTTTAAAGGAACAAAGGATACGGACAGGCATGCCGATTTTGTCTCCTTCGTCGCTTTAAGCGGGGGGGACCGGCCGTTGTCCTCTTCCAAAGTTCAGGAAAGTTCAGCCTGATGCGTGCGCCGGTTGGGACCTCGCGGCGTGTGGGACACGTTGTGCGGTGCTCCACCCGCAAGCGGAGCAGTGACCGCTTCTTGTTCACCAGATGAAGGAGCCTGATGAAGGCTGGCATAGCCGAATAATGTAGGAAAGGCCTTTTTGAGGGCGAGGTTGGCTTTGGAGCGGGGAGCGGACATTGCTCAGTCTTCTCTCGTCATCCCGGACTTGATCCGGGATCCCGCTTTTTGAGGCACCGACCGGCTTCGGCATCAAGCGGGACCCCGGATCAAGTCCGGGGTGGCGATGAGAAAAAGGTCTGCTTGCGGTCGAGAGAAGCCGCCCTTCCCTCTTGCGCTGACGCCCCAAATGGGTCAGGCTTTACGTGAACGTAAAGGTAAAGACCGCGAGAGGATTCTTCCCCATGACCGATGTTCCCAGCTTCGACACGATCAAGTTCGACGTCACCGACCATGTCGCGACGATCACGCTCAACCGCCCCGAGCGGCTCAATTCGATGCCTCCCGCGATGGCCGACGATATCCGTGCGGCGCTCGACTATCTGCCCGTCCTCGGCGCGCGCGCGCTGCTGATCACCGGTGAAGGCCGCGGCTTCTGCTCGGGAGCCGACCTTGCGGGCGATCGCAGCGGATCGGCGGTGGGTGGCGGCGCAAACAGCCGCAAGGCGCTGCGCAACCATTATAACCCGATGCTGCTCGCGCTCGCGAACCTCGACATCCCCGTCGTCGTTGCGGTCAACGGTCCCGCCGCGGGCGTCGGCTGCAGTTTCGGCCTGTCGGGCGACTTCACGATCGCGGGCAAGAGCGCCTATTTCCTGCAGGCCTTCGTCAACATCGGGCTCGTTCCCGACGGCGGCTCGTCATGGCTGCTTCCGCGCCTGATCGGTCTGCCGCGCGCCACCCAGATGATGATGCTCGGCGAAAAGATCGGCGCCGAGCAGGCGGCCGACTGGGGGCTCATCTATAAATGTGTCGAGGATGCCGACCTGATGACCGAAGCGAAGGCGCTCGCCGCGCGGCTCGCGAACGGACCGACGGTATCGCTGGGCACGATGCGCAAGGTGCTGCGCGAAGGCCTGTCGCAGAGCTATGCCGACACGCTCGACGCCGAAGCCAAGGGCCAGTTCATTGCCGGAAACAGCGCCGACGCGATGGAAGGCATCATGGCCTTTCAGCAGAAGCGCAAGACCGAATTCAAGGGGAAGTAAGTCCCTTCCACGCCCGTTCGTGTCGAGCGAAGTCGAGACACCCCGAAGTTTGCGCAAGGCTGAAGGGCATCTCGGCTTCGCTCGATGCGAACGGGGTTTCCCTTGTCGCCTTCCCTACTCCGCCGCTTCCTCGACCATCACCTTCTTGTAGATGCTCGTGCGCGGATAGGAGCAGAGCCGCATCACCATCGGCTCGAAGAATTCCAGCGGCTCGCTTACATAATCGGGGTCGAAGGCCGGCGCGTCATATTTCTCGCAGAATTCGGCGCACGCGGCATAATGCGGATGATCGCGGAACTGGTCGCGCATGTCGCGGTCGAGGCCGAGATAGTGGAAGAAATAATGGCCCTGGAAGATGCCGTGGTGCTGCACGATCCAGAGATTTTCTTCCGACAGGAACGGTTTCAGGATCGCGGCGGCAACGTCGGGATGGTTGAAGGCGCCGAGCGTGTCGCCAATGTCGTGGAGCAGCGCCATCACGACATATTCCTCGTCGCGCCCGTCGCGGTGCGCGCGCGTTGCGGTTTGCAGGCAATGCTCGAGGCGGTCGACCGGAAAGCCGCCATAGTCGCCGCCAAGCAGCTTCAGATGATCGAGGATGCGCTTGCCATTATTCGGCGCGAATTCCTTTTGCTCGCGCGCGATGATGTCCCAGTCTTCCTGCGTCCCGTCGATCATCGACCGGAATGTCGCATGCTCGTGCGTCATGTCGTTCATGGCAGCCTCTCCTTGTCGGGAGACAACTATCCTATTCGTTGTTATTTGCAACGTTATAGGTTTTGACCTCCGCCTGCGTCAGGCACCGGCGGGTCGATTTGTCCTCGGCGTTCGCGATCGCCTTTTGCTGGTACATCACCTCGGTCAGCAGCTTGCGCGACACCCCCATGCGGATCAGGAAATCATTATCCTCGCTCGCCAGCAGCGCGGCATCCTGTTCGATATCGCCGATCAGTTCCTTGGTCGCATCGGTCCCCATCGCGACGCTCATGTCGATCGACTGGCGGTCGCCGGTGCGCGTGAACATATGGACGATGAACAGCCCGCCCGGATCGATCACGCGCGGCTGGCCGCCCATGAAAACGAAATTACAGGCGCTGAAGCAGGCCCAGCCCGACGGGATGCGGGTCGTAAGACCGAAGTTGGAGCGGATGATCCGGCCCGCGGCATTGCCCGCGCGCGCGTCGCCGCCGGGCGAGCGCAACCAGATCTCGCTGACGTCGGGATTGGCGGCGAGCGCCGCCTTCAACCGGTCGGGCAGCGCCGCATCGATCCGCCCCTCTGCGAGCAGCACCTTCGCATTGCCCTTTTTGACCGGGGTCAGTTGCATCGTCGGGTTCGCCGACCAGTCGGGGTTCGCCGGGCAAGTCGGGTTCGCCGGATCCATCTGGACCTTCGCGGCGCCGGTCAGGCTGGCAAGGGCGGCCGTCGCCAGCAGAAAGCGCCCCAACTTAGGCCGCAAGAGCATAGCGCGCTTCGCCCGGACGCTTGCACATCTTCTTGCTGACGCGCGTCTCCTCGCCCTCGACGATCACAATGTCGGTGACGTTCATGCAGCTCGTGCCGTCGGCCAGCTGATTCTTGGACGCCACGGTCGACGACCCACTGACATTCTCGCGCGTTTCGCTGGTCCAGTTCGCGGTCGCGCCGACCTCTTCGCCGCGCGTGATCTCCTCGGTTGCCTTGGCGGCCTGTACCTGCTCGGCCGGATCGAGGCGGCAGGCGATCGCGTCGGTCAAAGTCCCGCTGACTTCGGAGATTGGCACATAGCTGTAAACGCCCGCCTTGCTCGCCGCGTCGCCGACCGCGTCGCGGATCACGCCGCCCAATATACCGCGCCCGACGCTGCTGCCTTTCTTGCCCTTCGGACAACCGCCGTTGCCCTCGTCGCTCGGGCTCGGCGCCGGGGTCGGCGTGGTTACCTTGCGGAGCAGGCCACCGAACTGGGCTTCGGCTGGCGTCACCGCCAGTATGCAGGCCGCGAGGACTGCCGGGGTTCCCCATAGAATACGCATATCGATCAATCCTCATCGCGCCCGTTTACGGGCTACAATGCGACCCATTAGACACAGGCTCATGCCACCCGCTGTGATTTTCATCAACTCCTGTCCAAATCTCATCCAGACAGGTTGAATTAAGGCTGAATATGTAAGAGTACCGCATTATGTTATCGCAGAAGACCCGCTATACGATCCGCGCCTTCCAGCATCTTGCCGACCATTGGGGAAAGGGGCAGGTGCAGCTTGCCGACATCGCCGAGGCACAGAACATCCCGCCGAAGTTCCTGACCGTCATCCTGTCCGAAATGGCGCGCGAGGGGCTGCTCATCTCGCAGCGGGGACGCGATGGCGGATATCAGCTTGCGCTGCCGCCGATCGATATCAGCTATGGCGACCTGGTGCGGCTGACGCGCGGATCGCTCGCGCTCGTTCCCTGCGCCGCGCGCAACGCGCACGAACAGTGCAAGAATTGCCTGCCCGAGGCCGAGTGCCGGATGCGCAGCCTGATGCTGAAGGTCCGCGACGACACCGCGGCGATCCTCGACCGCATCAGCCTGGCCGATCCGATCAAGATGGAACCGCTGTTCGAGAAGGAGGAAGCCGCCGAATAGGCGCGGGTTCTCGCTTGTTTCTCAAAAAGAGAACGTTCTCAAAAATCGCTTGCTGCCTCCCCCTGCGCGCGATAGCCAAGCGACATGGGGTTCCTGATCGATCTGCTCTGCTTCCTCATCCTGCCGCTGCTCGGTTGGCGACTGGTGCGCGGCGCAGTCCCGATGGCGGTGCTGCCGATCCTGACGGGCCTTGCGGTGGCGATTGCCGCCGACCGGCTCGGTTTCGACAAATCCCTGCTCGGCCCCTCGCCGCTCGGCGAGACGATCGGCTGGTGCGGGGTGCTGGCGTTGGCCTTCAGCGCCGGACTGGAAACCCGCACCGCGGCCGCCAAGCTGCCGCCGCTCGGCGGCCGGGCGGTGGCATCGGCGCTCGTCGCGCTTGCCTTTCCGTTCGCGGCCGGCTTCATCGCGGCGCTGTCGGGGCTAATGGATATCGTCGCGTCGCGGCCCGCGAGCGTGTCTCCGCTGCTGTCGGCGGGTGCGATCGGGCTGTGCCTCGCGGTCAGCGCGCTGCCGGTTCTCGTCGGGATCGTGCGCGAGCTGCCGGCCGCCGACCGCCCGCTCGGCAACCTCGCGCTCCGCATCGCCGCGTTCGACGACGCGATCCTGTGGGCCGGCCTCGCGCTGCTCCTGTTCCTGCATCGCGGCGGCAACGCGGCCGCGCCTGGCGGATGGGCTGGCCTCGCAGCGCTCGCCATACTGGCGTTGATGCTGCTTCTCCGTAACCGGCTCGATGCGTTTCTGCCGGATAGGGCAGCCACTGTGGGAATCGGCGTCGCGTATCTGGCGGCGGGCGCCTGGGCGACATGGACGCTCGGGCTGCACGAGCTGCTCGGGGCCTATTTCGCGGGGGCGATGGCACCGCAGCGGCTCGCCGAGCGCCTGCGGCCCGACCGGCTCGGCAAGGTCGCACTGTTCGGCCTGTCGCCGCTCTTCTTCGCGCACCGCGGGCTCAGCATCGACGGCGCCGTCGTCACGCCTGCCGCGCTCGGGGTATCGGTCGCGCTGCTGCTGCTCGCCGGAACGGCCAAGCTTGCCGCCGTGCACCTGCTGCCTCCCTCAGACGATCTGCCGCCGGGCGAACGCACACGGCTCGGCCTTTTACTCCAGTGCAAGGGATTGATGGAGATCGTCGCCGCGACCATCCTCGTTCAGGCGGGTCTGATCACGCCGACCGTCTTTGCGGTTCTCGTGACCCTCGCGCTCGTTTCGACGACACTCACCATTCCGCTGTTCCGCGCCGCATCGCGCGCCGCGGGCTTTTTCCGCGCCGGAACCGCATAGAGGCTGGCAAAGAAAAAGGCCCGCTTTCGCGGGCCTTTCGGGAAATGGTGGAGCCTAGCGGGATCGAACCGCTGACCTCCTGCATGCCATGCAGGCGCTCTCCCAGCTGAGCTAAGGCCCCGTGCCATTTCAAGATCGCCGTCGCCAAGGATCTTGGCTGCTGCGACCGGGACGCCGCCTTTACCAGCGCGCATCCGTTATGCAAGGGGCCAAATGCATCGCGAGATGCTTTTTTGGCCCCCGGCGAAAATAATCAGCTTTCGTCGTCGCCGTCGTCGCCCGTGTCGACACCCAGATCGTCGTCGCCGCCGAGATCGACGTCGTTGTCCGGCGAATCGCTGTCCTCGTCGACATCGACGTCCAGATCCAGATCCTCGTCAGCGCCGTCTTCCTTCGCCTTGCCGGGCTTTTCGGCGGCTTCGAACGGCATCGGCTGCTTCGATTTCAGCACCGATTCCGGCAACCAGGCATAGCCGCAATTGATGCAGGTGATCGGATCATCCTTGGTCAGATCGTAGAATCGCGTCGCGCATTTCGGGCAGCTACGCTTCGCGCCCCATTCAGCTTTAATCATATAAGCCTCGTAACCCTTTGGAAACAGGATAGAAATATCGGAAAGGCGACGCCAGCTGAATAGCTATCCGTCAAATCGGCGTGCGCCTTGCCAGATTGCAAGGCCGCTGTCAAAAGCCGCACGCCATGACCGATCAGACCGCGATATCCCGCAGCTTCGCCGCCTCCACCCCGCTCAAAGGTAGGATCGCGATTCCCGGCGACAAGAGCATCTCGCACCGGTCTTTGATGCTCTCCGCGCTCGCCGTGGGCGAAAGCCGCGTCACCGGCCTGCTCGAAGGGCACGACGTCCTCGCCACGGCCGACGCGATGCGCGCGATGGGGGCCTCGATCGAACGGAGCGAAGACGGCGAATGGATCATCCACGGCGTGGGGGTCGGCGGGCTGATGCAGCCGCGGGGCGCCCTCGACATGGGCAATAGCGGCACCTCGACGCGCCTGCTGATGGGCCTTGTCGCCAGCCACCCGATCACCGCGACCTTCGTCGGCGACGCCAGCCTGTCGGACCGCCCGATGGGCCGCGTCATCGATCCGTTGAGCCAGATGGGCGCGGACATCACAGCATCGCCCGGTGGCCGCCTGCCGCTGATGGTGCGCGGCCTCGCCCCCGCCATCTCCCTTTCCTACCGTCTGCCGATGGCCTCCGCGCAGGTGAAGAGCGCAGTGTTGCTCGCGGGGCTCAACACGCCCGGCATCACCGAGGTCATCGAACCCGTCCCGACCCGCGACCATAGCGAACGCATGCTCAAGGGCTTCGGCGCCGATCTGAGCGTCGAAACCGATGACAAGGGCACGCGCCATATCCGCCTTCGCGGTGAGGCCGATCTGAAACCACAAACGATCATTGTGCCCGGCGATCCGTCGTCGGCGGCTTTCTTCATCGTCGCGGCGCTGATCGTCCCCGGCTCGGACATCGTGGTCTCCAACGTCGGCCTCAATCCGACCCGCGCCGGGCTGGTCGAAGTATTACAGGCGATGGGGGGCAATATCGAGCTGCAACATCCGCGCGAGGTGGGAGGCGAGCCTGTCGCCGACCTTCGCGTTCGGCACAGCGATCTGGAAGGCATCGAGGTCGATCCCGCCGTCGCGCCGAGCATGATCGACGAGTTTCCCGTGCTGTTCGTTGCCGCAGCCTTGGCCCGGGGCCGCACCGTCACCACCGGACTTGACGAGCTTCGCGTCAAGGAAAGCGACCGGCTTGCCGTCATGGCGACCGGGCTCAAGGCCATCGGCGCGCGCGTCGAGGAACGCGAGCATGGTCTCGTCATCGATGGCACCGGCGGCGATCCGCTGGCCGGCGGCGCGACGATTGCCGGCCATCTCGACCACCGCATCTGCATGAGTTTTGCTATCGCCGGCCTCGCCAGCAAGATGCCCGTAACCATCGACGACATGGCCCCGGTCGCGACGAGTTTTCCCAATTTCGAGGTGCTGCTGGAAGGTTTGCAGGCGTGATCATCGCCGTCGATGGACCGACCGCGTCGGGCAAGGGCACGATCGCGCGGGCGCTTGCCGGCCATTTCGGGCTGCCCGTGCTCGATACCGGCCTGCTCTACCGCGCGGTCGGTTATCAGACGCAGCTCAATCACGGCGACCCCGACAGAGCGGCCGACGCGCTCGCCGCGTGCGATTTTCCCGATAGCCTGCTGGACGATCCCGCCCTGCGCTACGAAAGCACGGGCAGCCTCGCAAGCCGGGCGTCGATCCATCCGGAGGTGCGCAAGGCGCTGTTCCAGCGGCAGGTCGATTTTGCGAACCAGCCGGGCGGCGCCGTCCTCGACGGACGCGACATCGGCACGGTCATCGCGCCGCACGCCGACGCGAAACTGTTCGTCACGGCAAGCGCCGAGGAACGCGCGCGCCGCCGCCATGCCGAAATGCTCGGCCGCGGGGTCGCGATCACCTATGATACCGTGCTCGCCGACATTCACGCCCGCGATGCGCGCGATACGGGTCGCGCCGATGCGCCCCTTGTGCAGGCAGCCGACGCGCTGCGTCTCGACAATAGCGATATGAGTATCGACGCTGCGATTGCCGCCGCGATCGCGTTCGTCGAACAGCGCATCGGACGCTAGCCGCGCGCGCTTTCGCCTTGCCTTGAAGCGCCTTTCGCCATATACGCGCCGCGTCTGACGGGCTTTCAGCCGGTCGAGGCAGGAACAAGCCGCCGCTCGATATAAGAGCGTCGGGCGTGACGGGGCTTCCCTGTCGCGCCCTTTTTGCTTTGCCCTGCCCCGCCCGCGACAGTCCCGACGATGCTGCGCTCCGCATCCGGCGGGCGTGGCGGATCGGCCACAAGACCAGCGGACCCAACCGCTTGGCCGGAACAAATGAAGTAAGGAATATCATCCATGGCCACTACGGCTTTCCCGACGCGCGACGATTTCGCCGCGATGCTCGATGAATCGCTTGGTGGTGCCGACGGCGGCTTTGAAGGCCGCGTCGTCAAGGGCACCGTGACCGCGATTGAAAACGACCTGGCAGTGATCGACATCGGCCTGAAGAGCGAAGGCCGCGTGCCGCTTCGCGAATTCGCGATGCCGGGCCAGAAGGCCGACATCAATGTCGGCGACGAAGTCGAAGTCTATGTCGACCGCGTCGAAAACGCCAATGGCGAAACCATGCTGTCGCGCGACCGTGCTCGCCGCGAAGCCGCCTGGGACCGCCTGGAAGAAGAATTCAACAAGGAAACCCGCGTCGAAGGCGTCATCTTCGGCCGCGTCAAGGGCGGCTTCACGGTCGACCTCGGCGGCGCCGTGGCGTTCCTTCCGGGTTCGCAGGTCGACATCCGCCCCGTGCGCGACGTCGGCCCGCTCATGGACCTGCCGCAGCCCTTCCAGATCCTCAAGATGGATCGCCGCCGCGGCAATATCGTCGTGTCGCGCCGCGCCATCCTCGAGGAAACGCGCGCCGAACAGCGTTCGGGCCTGATCCAGAACCTCGAAGAAGGTCAGATCATCGAAGGCGCCGTCAAGAACATCACCGATTATGGTGCGTTCGTCGACCTCGGCGGCATCGACGGCCTGCTCCATGTCACCGACATGAGCTACAAGCGCGTCAACCACCCGAGCGAAGTCATCAACATCGGCGACACCGTCCGCGTCCAGATCATCCGCATCAACCGCGACACCCAGCGCATCAGCCTGGGCATGAAGCAGCTCGAAAGCGATCCGTGGGAAGGCGTCGCCGCCAAATACCCGGTCGGTGCCAAGCTCAAGGGCACGGTCACGAACATCACCGACTATGGCGCGTTCGTCGAACTCGAACCCGGCATCGAAGGCCTGGTCCACGTCAGCGAAATGTCGTGGGTCAAGAAGAACGTCCACCCCGGCAAGATCGTTTCGACCAGCCAGGAAGTCGACGTCATCGTCCTCGAAGTCGACAGCGACAAGCGTCGCATTTCGCTCGGCCTCAAGCAGGCCCAGTCGAACCCTTGGGGAGCCTTTGCAGAGGCGCACCCGATCGGTTCGGTCGTCGAAGGCGAAGTCAAGAATGCGACCGAGTTCGGCCTGTTCGTCGGGCTGCCCGGCGACGTCGACGGCATGGTCCACATGTCGGATATCGCTTGGGGCATCTCGGGCGAGGAAGCGCTGCACCTTCACCGCAAGGGCGAAAGCCTGCAGGTCGTCGTCCTGGACGTCGACGTCGAGAAGGAACGCATCAGCCTCGGTATCAAGCAGCTTGAAAAGGGCGCGCCGGCCGTTGGTGGCGGTGCCGCTGCTTCGGGTTCGCTGAAGAAGGGTGAGACCGTCACCGTCACCGTCCTCGAAGTCCGCGACAATGGCCTCGAGGTTCAGGCTGGCGACGATGGCGCCACCGGCTTCATCAAGCGCGCCGACCTTGGCCGCGACCGCGACGAACAGCGCGCCGAACGCTATCAGGTCGGCCAGAAGTTCGACGCGATGGTCACCGGCTTCGATCGTTCGAAGAAGCCCAGCTTCTCGGTCAAGGCGCTGCAGATCGCCGAAGAGAAGCAGGCTGTCGCCCAATATGGTTCGTCGGACTCGGGTGCGTCGCTCGGCGACATCCTCGGCGAAGCGCTGAAGGCCGGCAAGAAGGACTGATAATTTCACCCTTCTGCCGTCAGGCAAAAGAAAAGGCCCGCAGAGTGTCCCTCTGCGGGCCTTTTTATTTCAGTGATATATTTTGACCGAACAGCGATTCATGTTACTCTCCGCGCCGCGTAGGGAGGGGTCCTCACGCACTATGGGAGCCGGCAACGACCGGATAACCTGCGTCCGCAGGGCGCGCGTGATTACAATAGGGGAAGCATATGATCCGGTCGGAACTGGTTCAAAAGATCGCGTTTGAAAACAGCGACTTGCGTCTCGAAGAGGTCGAACGCATCGTCGACGCTTTTTTCGATTCCATCGTGGACCAACTTGCCAACGGCGGCCGTGTCGAGCTGCGCGGCTTCGGCGCCTTTTCGACGCGCGCACGCGAATCGCGGACAGGCCGCAATCCGCGCACGGGCGCTCCGGTGGCGGTGAACGCCAAGAGGGTTCCTTATTTCAAGCCCGGCAAGGAAATGCGCGAGCGGCTGAACGACTGAGGTCGCGTCCCCGCCGTCATTGCGCGCGCAGCGAAGCAATCTCCAGTTCGATGGCTGGAGATTGCTTCGC
>JAEWIL010000043.1 GCA_023387085.1 Pseudomonadota bacterium
GGCGCCGCACTGCCATGATCAGTGCGGCGCCCGAAGGCGCGATCGGCGACGGCGTTCTCAGCGAACTTCGCCGCTACGGGGTCGATATTGCGTCTGTGCTGCGACCCGCGGGCCGCATGGGGCTCTATTATTATCTTCCCGGCGGCCCGATGCGGCCTGCCGAGGTCGTCTATGATCGCGCGGGATCGGCTTTTGCCGAGGCAAGGCCGACGGACTGGAACTGGAATCGTCTGCTGGACGGCATCGGCTGGCTGCATGTGTCGGGCGTGACGCCTGCGCTCGGGTCGCGGAGCGCCGAAGCGGTGCTCGAAGCCGTGACGCGTGCTCGGGCGTCGGGGATCGGTGTATCGTTCGACGGCAACTGGCGCGGCCGACTCTGGGAGCGCTGGCAAGCCGACCCGGCCGCGATTTTGAAACCGATCGTCGCACAGGCAACGGTGCTGTTCGGCAATCATCGCGACGCAGGGCTGCTCCTTGGACAGGCATTTTCGGGTGATGGCGAGGACCGGCGGCGCGAAGCGGCGCTTGCGCTGTTCGATCATTTCCCCTCGCTCGAATATGTCGCGTCGACCGCGCGCGAGATTGTCGGCCCTGATATGCACCGGATCACGGCGCGTATCGACACCCGCGGCGACAGCGGGGCCAGCGATCCCGCCGTCGTCGCGCCGGTGATCGACCGGGTCGGAACCGGCGACGCATTTGCCGCGGGCGTTCTCGACGGGCTGTGGCAAGGGAAGGGGCTGGCGGACGCTGCCAAACACGGCCTCGCGCTGTCGGTGCTCAAACACGGCATCCGCGGCGATTTCGCGCCCTTTGCGCCTGCGACCGTCGATCGGCTGTCGCACGTCACTCAGGATATCTCGCGCTAAAGTCCCTGCCGGGGCTCAGGCCGCGGGCCGGACATGCCGCTGCATCAGATTGACGAACGACATCAGGACCACGCCGTCCTGATGGGTGACGGCCATCCGCACGGTGAGCACGCGCGGTCGGGCTTGCTTAGCGACCGGGCGATGTCGATCGCCTCGCGTTGCGCGGGAGGTCGCCGGGGCGCACGGCGAGGTGCCACTGCAGATCGTCGATCGTGAGCCCCAGGAGCCATGGTCGTGCCCATTCAAAAGAGAGTCCGATGTCCGGACAGAATGGGCTTCGGCCTGAGCTTTGCAATTTAAGAGCTGTTAAAAGTTGTTGCGAGAACCTGCGTGCCGAGTGGCCGCTTTCGAGGCCGCGCGAATGAAATGCGGACAGTCCAATTTCGGCCAGTTCAAGCGGCTGATTTCGGTCGTCGGGGGGCAGGGAGAAAATTCTGCGGCGCGGTGGCCAGAGGCGGCGATACGTTCTCAACGATGCGTCGTGACGATCAACCCTTCTTCGTCCGAAGGAGGAACAAGGTGGCTGGTGAACAGGTCGAATTCCTCGTCGCTGACCACATACTCATGGCCACCCTCGGCGTTCCTGCGATGCAGACGCGCCCGGCAGACTTCATCGGGAACGTCGAGGAAGTGCAGCTCGTGCCTGCAACCGGCAGCTTCGGACAGCTCGCGCATCCAGGCTCTGCTCGACGGCGTGTTCGCTGGAAAATCAAGCACGACCGACAGGCCGGATCGTAGATGCTCGATCAGGTGCGGACCGATAGCAGCCCGAAGGCGACCGGCATTTCGTACGTAGTCGGCGAGATCATTCTGCTCGCCCGAGTAAAGGGCTGCAAGAAGCGGATCTTCGCGCACGACGACGCGACCCGGCGCTTCGCCGAGCTTAGTCGTGAACGTTGACTTTACGGCTCCGATCTTGCCGCACACGAAATGAAGCGTCGGTTCTTCTCTCGTCATGCCATGCTCCTATTGCTTCGCGGGCCAGCATATATGTCGATCGCGTATTAGAATGCATGCATCGGGCGAGCCCGGGCGGTGCGGTCGTTCGGAGCGCTCTGCCTGTCTGCCTCGTCCCGCTGACACGCTATGTGCTGCGGCTTCCGCCGGTTGTTGCGTTGGGCTCCGAAGAGATTGTAGCGTCCGTCGGCGAAACGATCAGGCGTTACGCCGTCGGGGAGGTTCTTGAGGTTACGCGCCAGCGGACGGGATAGAATCAACTGCTGCTTTGGAACGCGCTTTCGCGCGCAGCGGGCCTTCTTCAAATGGCCATCTGACGCTGCATTGCCCAAAAGAACGCCCGCCCGTTCGAAACCGGACGGCGTAAGGTGAAGAGCCGTGTTTGATATTGTACCGCGACGCCGAAAAAGAGCAGCTCTCGCGCCTCAGGGCTTGGCCGCAACCGGAAGACGGAATGGTGCGCCAAGCCTGTTAAAGGCGTTCATCGCCGCAATCGCGATCGTCAGGTCCACGAGGTCTTTCGGCTCGAATGCCTCGGCCGCCGCTGCATAGGCCTCGTCGGAAGCATGGGTGTCGCTGACGCGCGTGACTTCCTCCGCCCAGGCCAAAGCCGCGCGATATTGGTCGGGGAACAGATGCGGGACTTCGTCCCACACCGGAAGCAGCGCGACCTTGTCGATCGGCATGGTCTTGAGAAGGTCCCGGCTATGCAGATCGATACAGTGAGCGCATCCGTTGATCTGCGAGACCCGGAGGAAAACGAGGTGGATCAGCTCTTCGGGAAGGGCTGTGTTGTTGGTGACATAATGATGTACCCCGTACAGCGCCTTCGCTCCAGCGGGAGCGACTTCGGACCAATTCAACCGCTTCATCTGATATTTCCTTTCTTCCTGAGCCGATATCGGCGGCACCATGCCTGACGAGCGGGATCGCGCCGCTGTGACATCCCGTGCAAAAAAATGTCGGGCGACCGGATGTCGGCGAACGGGACCGGAAGAAAGGCCCGAGATGGATCTAGCGCACTGTACCGATCAGGCCGCGCCAAGAAACGAGGGGCAACGGCAATGTCTTACCGCCACGGAATGCCCGCTTATCCGGAAGTGGAGTTGAAAGCCGCCTGACCCCGATCGGCCACGACCAGCGATCTGCCTCGGTCGCAAATGTTCGGGGAGGATGATGTTTCGGCCCACCGTCGAGCGCAATTTCTTGCGCGATGTGCTCACAGAAATTCCGTTAGCTGGAGCCAGCCGTCCACGAGCGCATGCTCGGCCGCAAGCAGGCCCAGGCTCTCGACGTTGCTCACGACCAGGACTGGCGGGCTGGGATGGCGCGCGAGACCGTTGGCGACGCTGATAGGGTCTCGCGCAGGGAGGTTGATCGTCGGCTTTCGCTGCATGGCTCCCAAAGCCGGACTGTCCGGCACCGGCCACACCGGCTCTCTGCCCGAATGAAGAATATTGCTCTGCCATGTCGGAAAATGCGAAGTCGTTCGTCTAGGAAGGCGAAGGGCAATTTAGGAGCGCTATGTCGAGCCTCGCTGAGATGTTGGCAAAAGCCCGGCGCGCGGTGATACGGCGTGGCGTTACTGCAGAGGATGCGGATGAATTGGTGCACGACGCTTTTATCAAGGTCGAGCAATATGAACGGGCCCACGCGGCGGAATCGAAGGAGGCCCTGCTGGTGACGGCGGCGGTGAATCTTTCGATCGATCGTGCGCGCAAAAAGCGCCGTGCGCCTTTCGCCGAGCATGACGACATCGAGGCGGTCGCCGACGGTGCCCCCGATCCGGCGCAGGTCGTCGAGGAACGGGCGCGGCTTGCCCACGCGGCGCGCGGTCTTGACCAATTGCCCGAACGAACGCGGCGCATCCTGCTCAAACGCCGGCTCGAGAACCTCCCCTTCGCCGAAATCGCCCGATCGGAAAATATGTCGATCGCGGCGGTCGAAAAGCAGGTCGCGCGAGCGACGCTGCAACTCGTGAAGTGGATGGAGCAATGGTGAACCGTCCGAGCGGACCCGAGCGTACCGCGGCCGAGGCCGCCGCCTGGCTCGCGCGGCTGGAATCGACCGGCCGCACCGAAGCGACCGAAGCGGGGCTGCGCGCCTGGCTCGAAGTCGATGCGAGTCACCGCACGGCGTTCGAGAGGGCGATGGACCTTTGGGCGATCCTGCCCGGCGCCGCGGCATTGCGTGACGGGGCGGGCGCCGGAAAGGCCGAACACGGTCTCGCGTTCGGGGCTTGGCTGGCCGAGCGGAAGCGCGCTCTCTCGCTCGTTGCCTCGCTTCTGCTTGTCGTCGTGATCTCGGGATGGTGGGTGCTGCAACAGCCGACGGGTTATTCGACCGCAGTCGGCGAGCAAAAGGTCGCGACGCTGGAAGACGGCACGCGCATAGCCCTGAACACCGATACCCATCTGAACGTCCGTTATGAAGAGAAGCGGCGCAGCATTGTCCTCGACGAGGGCGAGGCGATGTTCGAGGTCGCCCGCAATCCGGCGCGCCCCTTCGTCGTGACCGCCGGTAACGAGAGCGTCACCGCGATCGGGACAAGCTTCATCGTTCGCAAGACGGGGGGCGTCGTCACCGTGACCCTCATCTCGGGCAAGGTCCGCGTCGACACGCACCCGTCGTCCGCCGGTGCACCCAGCGTGCGGTCCACCATGCTCGCCCCTGGCGAGCGGTTCGCCGCCGCGGGGAATGCTGCAGCGATGGTGACTTCCGTCTCGTCGGAGGCGGCGACGGCATGGCGACGGGGGCAGGTGATGTTCAACGATGCGCCACTCTCCGTCGCGATTGCAGAGCTCAACCGCTATGGCGGGCCGCAGATTGACGTCGCCGATCCCCGGCTTGGCGGGCTTACCGTGTCGGGCGTCTTCGCCACCAACGACACGGCGGAGTTCGCCGACGCGGTCGCGGCGCTGCACGGGCTGACTGTCGACCGCGACGGGGGCCGCATTCGCTTGGGCCGTTAGGCCGATTTCTATCATCGACGAAGGTTGCGCCTCTGCGGCGCGACGCGGTCGCGCGCGCTCCGTCGGCGTTAGATCAGAGACATTCGCTAAACCTATGAAATAGGTAACTATAGTTCGCGGAATCGCGTTCGCGAAAATTTTATTTCACCCCGATGTCGGTTTTGGGGCAATCGCGCGTCTGCTTGAATGAGGCGGGTCGCAAGCAACACCCCGTCCACAAGGGGGCCATTGATGATTTCGAAAGCCACGCTCGCGGCTTGCGCCGCAACGATTGCCATCGTCTCCAATACCGCTGCGGCCCGGACGCAGGCAGAATATGACCTCGACCTGTCGGAGCAACCGCTCGGCCGCTCGCTTCGCGATGTCGCGTCGAAAACCGGGACCAATATCGTCTTCGTCAATTCGGTGGTGCGAGGGAAGACGGCGCCAGCACTGCGCGGCCGCTTTACCGCCGGAAGCGCCTATCGCGCGCTGCTGCAGGGATCGGGGTTGGTCCTTCGCGAAACCGCAGGCGGTTCCTATGTCGTGACGCGTCCGGGGAGCACCACGCCCGCGGCGTCGGACCGTCCGGGTGCCGAAGGCGCGGGCTCGATCTCGGGCCGCGTCGCCCGGTCGGACGGCAATCGCAACATCGCCGGCGCGCTCGTGCGGATCGAGGAAACGGGGCAGATTGCCACTGCCGATGATCTCGGCAATTTCCGCTTCGCGCGCGTTCCCACTGGCAGCTACACGCTGACCGTTTCCTTCCTGGGCTTCATCGAGCAATCGACGCGCGTCGATGTGACCCGCGGCGAGCAGACGAACGTCGAATTCTGGATGGACGAAGGGGGCAACGCGACCGGCGAGATTGTCGTCTATGGCTCGCGCAGCGCCCGTGCTAACGCGCTCAACCTCCAGCGCACCGCTGAAAATAGCTCCGACGTCGTGTCGGTCGACGATCTCGGCAATTTCACCGGCACGACGATTTCGGAAGCTCTGCGCCGCGTTGCAGGGGTGTCGTTCCAGCGTGACGGGCTGACCGGCGACGGCACCAACATCATGATCCGCGGGCTCGACCCCGACATGAATGCGGTGAAGCTCAACGGGCTCAACCTGCCTGTCGGCAACGGCGTCGGCCGCTCTGCCGACCTGTCGAACATGCTCGCCGATTCGGTCAGCAAGATCACCATCAGCAAGAGCTTGCTGCCGAGCCAGGACAGCGCGGGCACCGGTGGTCTCGTCGAGATCGAGACGCTATCGCCGCTCAATCGGCCGCGCCGCTACGCCAATCTGCTCGTCGAAGGCGGAAAGTCCGGCAAGAAGTTCAGTGACGATGTGCTGGTGTCGGGAACGGTCGCCGGCAAGTTCGGCGCCGACGAGAATTTCGGCCTCAGCGCCTCGGTCCAGTATCGCAAGTCGAGCAACCGTTCGATCAGCTATGGCCATAACCTCCGCTACGGCGAATTCCTGCCGCCCGACGCCGACGGCAATCCGACGCTCGAACAATATGACGCAGTCCACCCGCTTTCGGTCTTTCCCTTTCTGCCCGATGCGACACGCGCCTTTCCGCTCAGCCTCGGGACGACCTTCAACCATGTCGAGAATGAGAATGTCGCTGCGACGCTTTCGGCGGAGTGGAAAATCGGCGACCACAGCAACCTGAAATTCGACTTTCAGCATAGCGAAGCGCGGCGGACGACGACGCAGCTCAACGAAAGCTTCGGCGTCGACATCGACTATGTCGCGACACCGACAAGTGGGAATCGCACCGCGCTGATGGTCGACCTGACACCGGGCAACGAAGCACTCCAGCACACGCAAAACTATGTGTATGACCGGGGCGCGCGCAACATCACCGACACCTACAGCCTCGGCGGCAGCACGAAGGCAGGGCGGTTCGAGTTCGAATATCTCATCGGCTATGCGCATGGCAGCGAACGGCATCCGTCGAACTTTGGATTGCAGCTCCGCATGCCTGCAGCCGATGCGCGCGCCGAATATTTCCTCCCCGCCGCGACCGATCCGACACTTGGTTATATCGTGACGCCCTTCGGTCCGCGCGGCGGGAAGGGGCTTCAGCTTCCCTTGCTGACCGAAGCGGGATGGAATTTCGTCAATGACACCTCCAACTTCACGATCGACGCAGCAAGCGGCCAGATCGACGCGACGCGCGGCCGGAACGACCGTTACACCGGCGAATATAGCGCGAAGTTCAACGCCGGCTGGGGCCCACTGACCTACATCGAGGCGGGCGTCCAATTCGAGCGCGTGAAGTTCCAGAGCCGGCTGACGCGATCGCAGTTCGGCGGCAATGTGCCGATCAGCACGCTGCCGCTCGATCTCGTTCCCAACGACCTCTCGCGCATCGGCATCACCGGGTCGCGCTTCGTCGTGATCAGCGAGGAATCGTTGCGGGACTTCGTCGACAATGTGGATGATTATGTCGGCGGAACTAGCGGACTGCTGCTGACCCCCATCGCGCTGCCCGACGACATCAACCGCGAACGGACGCTCGAACAGAATCTTGCGGGTTATGTCCAGTCGCGCTTCGATTTCGGCAAGCTCGAGATCATCGGCGGGGTGCGTCTCAACCGGACGCGGCTGGAAGCCTCCAATCTGATCTTCCCGACCTATATCGGGCCGATCGATCCGTCGAACGGCGGCGGCTTCGGCATCGACCTCAAATTCCAGAATGATTTTACCCGGCTCGCGAACCAGAAGGCGACGGCGACCGATTGGCTGCCGCGCATGCTGTTCAACTATCGCCAGAGCGACAATCTGATCTTTCGCGGCGGCTATTTCCTGTCGGTCGCGCGGCCGCAGATCAGCCAGCTGTCGGCGCAGACGCGGATCAGCTTTATCAACATTCCCATTCCGGGACCCGACGGGTTGAAGCCGATCCTGACGATCAATACCGGCAATCCCGATCTCAAGCCCGCGATGACGCATAATTTTGACCTCAGCGTCGAATATTATGACCAGGACATCGGGCTTCTGAAGCTGTCGGGTTTCTACAAGCGGATCAAGAATCTGCTGCAGGCCAATGCGACGAACGGGCCCGCCCAGCTCGCCGCGGTGCCGCTCCCAGATCATATCTATTTCCAGGGCGCGCCCTATTTCGATCCCGCGCATCCCGAAAATTACTTCATCACCGGCTCCACCCCCTCGAACAGCGACAAGATGGCGACGATCTGGGGTGTCGAGGCACAGGCCGAGCGGCGCTTCACCTTCCTGCCCGGCGCGCTCGCGGGCCTCGGCATCTATGCCAATTACACCTTTACGAAGAGCAAGCGCTCGCAGATCTACAACTGGCCTTATGGCGCGGGCGGGCAGGAGGTTTTCGAATTCTCCGGTATCCCGTTCAACAACCAGCCGAAACATTCGGGCACCGTCGCACTGACCTATAACAAATATGGGATCGACGCGACGCTGGCCTATGGCTTCCAGTCGCGCACGCTCGACAATTTCTATCCGCGCGGTTTGTCGGTGTATCGCGAGGGTGTCCGCACGCTCGATTTCCGCTTCGAATACTGGATGCGGCCGAGCTTCGGCAAGCTGCGCCTCTATGTCGAGGGCGAGGATCTGCTGAAGGGCACGAACAGTCCCGATCTGATCAATTCGGTCGGCGGAATTGGGGATACGCCCCGTTTCTACAGCGGTGCCACCTATCTCGGCGGCCGCCGCATCAAGGCCGGCGTCGCCGTTACCTTCTGATTATTGCCCTTCCGGCCGGTTGCTCTTGTCCCGGGCAACCGGCCGGACTTCCCCCGAATATGCAACAGGAGCTTCTCCTCATGATCCGTACCAGCCTTTTGCTGTCGGCCGCTTCCGCGGCGCTTTCGCTCGTCCAGCCGGCACACGCCGACGAAGTGCTGCCGTTCGAGCAGTTCACGCTCCCCAACGGCCTGCGCGTCGTCGTCCACGAGGATCGCAGCACCCCCAAGGTCGCGGTGGCGGTCTGGTATCATGTGGGATCGGCCGACGAACCCGCGGGCAAATCGGGCTTTGCCCATCTCTACGAACATCTGATGTTCAACGGGTCGGAGCATCGCGACGACGAATGGTTCCCGCCGCTTCAGGAAATCGGCGCCTCGGCGGTGAATGGCGCGACCTCATACGACCAGACCTATTATTACGAAGTCGTGCCGACCGGCGGACTCGAACGCGCGTTGTGGATGGAATCGGACCGCATGGGCCATCTGCTCGGTGCGATCACGCAGGCCAAGCTCGATGAGCAGCGCGGCGTCGTGCAAAACGAGAAGCGGCAGCGCGAAAACCAGCCCTATGCCAAAATGGACGACATCACCGCGCGGGCGCTCTTCCCCGTCAATCACCCCTATTATCATCCTATCATCGGATCGATGGAGGATTTGGGTGCCGCGTCGCTGACCGACGTGAAGGACTGGTTCGGCCAATATTATGGCGCCGCCAACGCAGTGCTGTCGCTGTCGGGCGATGTCGACGCCAAAGAGGCGCGGGCACTCGCCGAGAAATATTTCGGCAGCATCGCCGCGGGCCCGCCGGTCAGCCGCACGGCGGCGTGGGTGCCGAGCCTCTCCGAGGACAAGCGCGATACCCTGCTCGACAACGTGCCGCAGACCGCGGTGTCGTGGAGCTGGGCGGTGCCGGGGCGCGGAACGCCTCAGGCGTCGACGTTGCGCGCCGCCGCGAGCGCTCTGGGCACCGGCAAGACGTCGCGGCTCTACAAGGCGTTGATCCTCGATCGTCCGCTCGCAACCTCGGTGTCGGTCAATTACCAGCCGATGGCGGTCGCGGGCGTCTTCTCCATCGACGCGCGGCTAAAGCCCGGTGTCGATCCGAAGGACGTCGAGACCGCGATCCAGCAGACGCTCGACCGCTTCCTTGCGACCGGGCCCGATGCCGACGAGTTGAAACGCGCGAAGGTGACCAATTACGGCAACAATATCCGCGCGCTGGAATCGGTCTACGTCCGCGCAATGGCGCTCGCCGATGGCCTGATCTTTGCCAACAACCCGGCCGAATATGCCGAGGAAAACAAGCGTTTCGACGCGATCACGGGTCCCGCAGTGCTTGCCGACGCCAAGAACTGGCTGACCCGCGGCGCGCACAAGTTGACGGTGCTTCCTTATGAAGCGCACACGGTGACCGCCGACGGCGCCGACCGCACCACGCTGCCCGCTGCGGCGCCGTCGCCTGGCCTGACGTTGCCGGTCGCACAGGAAGCGCGGCTGTCGAACGGTATTCGGGTCGTCTTTTCACCGCGCCGTGAGGTGCCGACGGTCGATATGGCGATCGTGTTCGATGCCGGAACGGCGGCGGACGCAGCCGGCAAAAAGGGACTTGGCGGTTTCACCCTGCAGATGATGGCCGATGGTCCCGTCAGCCTCACCGCACAGGCATTCGAGGAGAAGCAGGCGTCGCTCGGCGCACGCCTCAATGCAAGTTCGGGCAGCGACACGACCAGCTTCATGCTCTCGTCGCTCAGCCGCGAACTGCCCGCGACGATCGCGCTGTGGGCAAGCTATATCCGCACGCCGGGCTTCCGGGCCGACGATCTGGAGCGCGACCGTACGCAGAGCCTGTCGGGCATTTCGCAGTCGCTCGCCGAGCCGACCGCGATCGCGCAGCGCACGTTTACCAATGTCCTCTATGGCGCCGAGCATCCCTATGGGGTCGAGCTCGCGGGGCGGACGGACACGCTGAAGTCCTTCACCCGCGCCGATGTCGCGGACTGGCATGCGACCTGGGTTCGCCCCGACAATGCGGTCATCTATGCGAGTGGCGACACGACGCTGGAAGCGCTCACCGCGCTGCTCGACAAGGGGTTCGGCAATTGGACGCCGCCCGCTGCCGCCAAGGGCAGCAAGACGATTCCCGCCATTCCCTTCGCCACCACGAGCCGCGTGGTGCTCATTGACAAGCCCGGTGCCATCCAGTCGGTCATCCGCGTCGGCCAGTTGATGCCGGGCGGCCTCGATCCGCGCAACTTCGATTATGACGCCGCGAACGGCGTGCTGGGGGGCAGCTTCACCGCGCGCCTCAACATGAACCTGCGCGAGGACAAGGGCTGGACCTATGGCGCGAGCAGCTTCATCAACGAACAGCGCGGGCCGCAGAATTTCGGCGTGGCGACGAGCGTGCAGACCGACAAGACCTCTGAAGCTCTGGCCGAGATCAACAAGGAAATCCGCGCGATCCGCAAGGAGCGGCCCGCAACGCAAGCCGAACTCGACATGATGGTGAAGGGCAATGTCCTGTCGCTGCCGGGACAGTTTGAGACGAACCAGGCGTTCGTCAGCTACCTTCAATATGTGTCGCTCTACGACAAGCCTTATGACTATCTGGCGACGCTACCCGCGAAATATGGCGCGCTGACTCCGGCGGCGATCACCAAGGCGGCGGACGAAATGCTGCGTCCCGACGCGATGAGTTGGGTGATCGTCGGCGACCTGTCGAAGATCGAGGCAAAGGTGCGCGCGCTCAATCTGGGCCCGGTCGAGGTGTGGGACGCGGAAGGGCGAAAATTGCGGTAGTGTCGCCGCGAAGGCGCTGGTTGGGTTGGCTGCCAAGTTGCTCGGACATCGACTCCCTGTTGGGCTCGAAGGGCACGCAAACAGGGGCCGACACGGCCGAAGAGATCCTCGAACGTGCCGCTATCCGCTCGAACCCGCGGCGGCGCCCTTGCTGCTCGCGCACCAGGAGGCACAGGGCCGCTTCTCGGGTTTCGATCCGCTACGCTTTCCAAACCGGCTGCCTTCCTGTACGGCGGTTCGGTGACCGATTGTGCGACCTGCATTGTCCGAAACCGCGCGATTTGCGCGAGCCTGAACCCCTCGGAGCTTGCTGCGCTGGGCAAGATGGGGCGTCGCCAAAAGGTGCGCGCCGGGCAGACGCTGTTGTGGGAAGGCGACGGCGCACCGGTCGTCGCCAATGTGCTCGACGGCGTACTCAAGCTTGTCGTCTCGACCGCCGACGGGCGCGAACAGATCGTCGGCGTCGTCTTTCCGTCCGATTTTATCGGGCGTCCGTTCGGCAAGGAAAGCCCGTACAGCGTCACCGCGATGACCGATGCCGAGGTCTGCATCTTCAACCGCAACAATTTCGACGAATTTGCCAGCACCCACCCTGACTTGCAGCAGAAGCTGCTTCGACGGACGCTCGACGAACTCGATCGGGCGCGGCACTGGATGATGCTGCTCGGGCGCAAGTCGGCGTCTGAGAAGGTGGCGTCCTTCCTGCTCGAAATGTCCGAGCGCCTGTCGGGGCAGGGATGCCAGTCGGGCGCGCGCGACGGCTTCGAGCTGCCCTTCGGCCGTCAACAGATCGCCGATATTCTTGGCCTGACGATCGAAACGACGAGCCGCCAGCTCACGAAGATGCGAGCCGACGGTGTCGTCGATCTCCCCTCGCGCCGCGAGATCGTGATCAACGACCGCGCGGCGATGGAGCATATGGCGGGGTAGGGCTTTCGCTCAGAAGCGGAAGGCGACCCCGGCGCTGATCACCCACGGGTCGAGCTTGTGCCGCGTTTTCAACACCTCGGTGCTGCCGGCGTACCAGGTCGCGGTCGGACGCAGGAAATAGCGCTTGGCGTCGATCGACAGCGCCAGTCCCGTGTCGTTCACCGGGATATCCACACCGGCCTGTAATGCGGCGCCGAGCTTGTCGCCCATCTTCTGCCGCGTCGCTCCCAATGAGCGCGTCGTTGCACCCGGTTTTTCGTCGATGAAGATAAAATAGCTGGGTCCCGCGCCCACATAGGGCCGTACCCCGCCATCCTCGCCGAAGTGATATTTGAGCGTCAGCGTCGCAGGAACGATCTTCGCGTCGGACACCAGCGTCGCGCCATTCAGGGCCCCGCGACCGTCCACGTCATGCTGCGTCACCCCCGCGATCGTTTCGAGCGAGATATTGTCGGCGACGAAATATTCGATCGCGACCGTCGGTGTGACATTGTCGTCGGCCTTGCTCTGCGTTCCCGCGGGCAGCCCGATCAGGTCGGTCTTGACGTCGGTGATCTCGCCGTCGGGCGCGACGAGTGTCGCGAACAGCTTGAACTGGACGTCGCCCGCCTTGGCAAAAGCCTGTCCGGGCAGCGCGAGCGCGGCGGCGAGGGCGAAAAGCGGGAGAGCATTGGTCTGCATGGGATCTACCTCCTGTTTGGGTGGCGCATCCCTGCGTCCGGCCCGGTCGCGGCGCATTGATGCGGCGCAACAAATTCGTTGATCCCGATCAATGTTTCGGCGCGGGCGCGCGTCCATGGCGGCTGCGAACCGCGTGGCCGCACGGCTGCGCCAAGCAGGAACAGAGATATGGACGGTCTGGTAGCAAGGGCGGGAGGCTGGCTGGGATTGGCCCTGCTCGCCTTGGTGATGGCGGCGCTCGCGGTCGATGCGCCGTTCGCGGTGCATATGATCATCGTCGCGCTGGCGTGCCTCGCCGTGCTGTGGGCGACCGTCACGCGCGCCGACTACAGCGGCCTCGCGCGCGGCCTGTTGAAGATGCCGGCCGATCAGGGCGTCTATGACGACGATCCGATCCGCTGGGGCGTCATAGCGACGCTTTTCTGGGGCGTCGCCGGCATGGCCGCGGGGCTCTATATCGCGCTCCAGCTCGCCTTTCCGGCGCTGAATCTCAATCTGGAATATACGACCTTCGGGCGCCTCAGGCCGCTGCATACTTCGGCGGTGATCTTTGCCTTCGGCGGAAACGCGCTGATCGCGACGAGCTTTTACGTCGTCCAGCGCACCTGCCGCGCGCGGCTCGCTTTCCCGACGCTCGCGCGCTTTGTCTTCTGGGGATACCAGCTCTTCATCGTGCTTGCCGCCACCGGCTATCTGATGGGTGTCACCGAGGCACGCGAATATGCGGAGCCCGAATGGTATGTCGATCTGTGGCTGACGATCGTCTGGGTCGCCTATCTGG
>JAEWIL010000142.1 GCA_023387085.1 Pseudomonadota bacterium
GGCATATCAGCCCGCGTCCGATCCCAGGCATCGAACATTATAGCAAGTAACAACATGCTTGCAGGGGCGAAAAGATAGGGGTTGGAAATTGACCCGAACAAGACTGCACCACCACCGAGGCCAAGAGTGCAGATTCCTATCTTGTTTTTCCGCGATATTGCCAGGTTCATCATGATGGCCGAAAGCCAGAAGAACCATATTCCCGCGAGAATGCCGCCATTATACAATATGTTCAGAATCGGTAGTTCCGACGCATAGGGATATACAAGTTGCGAGACCTGCCGATCAAACTGCGATTCAAGGGGGAAAGCGTGCTCAGCCCCAAATCCGCTACCGAAGAATTCGGCATATCGCACGAAATAATCGATCTGGATCAAGCGCAACATGTCGCCGACGTCATCGATCGATACGCTGTACATGAAATTCACGACCGCCCCGGAAATGATTTTAACCGTCAGGAAATCGACAATAACCACCGGTACCGCGGCAAGGGTAAGCAGACGCGCCGCTTTCAACAGGAAGCGGGGCGCGAGAATTAGGAGAAGCGTGAGAACGACCGCGAGGCCATAAGAGGAAGTGTCTGTCAGAAAGAATAGCAGGATCGTGGTTAGGATGCTTAAGGTGATGTAGGTCAGGCCTTCGAGGTCGAGCTTTCGATCTCTTATATAATCTACTGCCAAGATGCAGAAAATAAATGTAAAATAATGCCACACTCCGACGGCGGCATTGCTGGAAAACGTCAGCGTCCATCCAGGAAAATATTTTTCCGCAAAGTTAAAGTCTCCGGTCTTAACGATATAAAATACGAAGACAGTATAGAAGAACAATATCAATAATATATAAGTTCTACGCCGGTATAGCGCGTCACTAATTCCCGGAAACAAGCAGGCCAGCGAGAAGGTCAAGAGGGGTGCGGTGAATCTTAAGATATAGTTCAGCTCATGCCCAACAAAATACCCCTTTACTGTTCCAAAAGCTGTAAGTCCCATCGCGAGAGAGAGCATTGCTTTACGTGCATTTGAATATCGGCTTCGTAGCAGGGGGATGGCCAGCAGAAATATCGGCGCGAGGAAAATGTAGGAAATATCGTTTCGCGTGACGCCAGCGGCGATCAGGATGAACGAAAGCGCGAGCGCCAGCGATGCGAAGGATTCCTTCGCGGGTGCTGCGGACCGGTACGAATCGGCGATGGGAATAGTATTGTGGGTCATGCCGCGCGTTCGGATTGGCTGGATGAAGACTCCCGGCGGGTCCCGCGGATTATTCTCATGGCGGCCACGGCGAGATGATAGGAAAGAAAGGTTCGCGACGCGAGCTTTTTCCAAAGCGGCCGGTTAACGATACTGGCATTGTTGCCATGCACCCGGTGCAACAGAACCGGCGCTTCGATATGCGCCATCGAGCCAGATACAATGCCGATCATCCCGATCCAGATATCATGACACTCCATTGCCGCCGGATATGGCAGAATCACGTCGCGTACTGAACGGCGGAAGGCCATTGCGCACCCATAATAATTTTGCCGGCCCCGAAAGATGCGCGCGAGATTGCGTAGTGGTGCCTTGCTGTCCGCTGCATTCAGGTTCGGCGCCAGGCTGCCGGGGAGCGGATCGCCTGCGCGGTCGATCAAGCGATAGTTTCCAGCGATGACATCTACTTTGGGATCGCCGAATGCACTCAGCATCAAGGCCTTGCGGTCCGCAGCCCAAATGTCGTCCTGATCGCTGAGGAAGACGAAACTCTTTGTCGCAAGTGTCATTGCACGTGCGAAAGTGGCGTTGACGCCTTGGTTTCGGTCGTTGGCAAATATCCGAATGCGCGGGTCGGCGAAATTGCGGACAATCTCCAATGTCTCGTCTGTCGAGCCATCGTCGACCAGGATCACCTCGTCGTCAACGTCCAGCTGATCCAGAATGGATTGCAGCTGGGCGGCGACGAAGGCGGCTCCGTTATAGGTTGCAAGGCAGACGCTGATTGCCATCAGGAAATTTTGGCAATCCGGCGCAGGAGGCGTTTGGCACGTTGTATGTTATTCCATGTAATCCGGTAGTAGCGCGATAGCGTTTCGAGATGTGGCACATAAAGACTGGCGCGGATCGCGCGTCGTGCGCGCGCCTCTGTGATATGACCGACACTCGACTGCAAGCGCGCCTCGAGATCAACGAAACGGCGGATATGATCTTGCGATAGCGAGATACCGAGGTTGTCCGCGATGCGCCTGATCGTTCCGACCCCGCGGCTCGCCATCAGATGCGGCAGCTTCGACGAGCTGTAGCGCGCATGCCATTGAAAGGCTGCGCGGGCAAACAGCACGACGGGATCGAGATTGTCTTCGGAAGCGAGTTCATGATCGAAGCGGGCGATATGCCCATCTGCCATTCGGCAGCAATTGTGCCAAACGGCATCAAGCATTTCGCCGGAAACGGCGCCATCGGTTTGTGACGCCAAAACAAAATCCCACCATGCCCGAACATCCGAGAGCAGCGTCACATTGTTGATCTTGGGATCATGTGCCAAGCGGAACAGGCGATAGGCGATGGTTTCCTGTGCCATCCATTCGGACGGTTTTGGCGCGAAACGGAACGGGCCAGGCTGTGGCGCAAGGTCCGGATTCGCGGCAGTCTTGCGGGCGATCGGACCGTCGGTGCCGGGTTCGACATCGGTCCGTGTCGTGAAACAGGCGCGCCTTTCGCGATTGAACATAGTGGCGAACCGCCCGGCCATTGTCGGAGCGAGATCCGATCCGGACGCGGGGCCTGCAATGGCGAGGAAGGAGTTGGACAGGTGGGAAACCAATCCGTTGCGCGCGACCTCGCGCCACGCCAGCCGATTATCGAATAGCGGGACGTTAATACGGGCATAATCGCGCTCTGGAAGCCCCGCGAGCATCTCTCCCACATGGAGGGATGCAGCGCCTTCGTCGGATAGCAGGGCTGCGGGCATCTTATAATCCGGGAACGGATAATAAAATTGCACCTCCTCCCAGTATTTGGAAAGGAGTGCGTCGAGTTCGACCTTTCCAAAGGTTTCAAAATAGCGGTTCGTGCGCGGATATCCTTCGATACCCTCGAAGAAAGTGCCCGAATGATCCTCTGTACTGTTCGAAAAATACTTCAGCCCGAACTTGTTTTCGATCGCGAGCACCAGCACCCCGCCCGGGCGCAGCATGCGACGCATGCTCGTCAGCGCATCGTGAAAAGGATCATCGCCATCGACATAGGTCGGGGCATATTCGAGCACGCCGATGCAGAACACGATGTCGAAGGCGCCTTCCAGGCCGATATCCTGATAGCGCGATGCATACACCTCGACACTATCGAGATCGCGTGTGCGGAGCCGCGCCAAGCGAGCCCGGTTGTAGCTGCCTTCGACAGCAACCACGGAAGCATAGGTTTCGCCCAGGAAGCGGGTGATCGCACCGCAGCCTGACCCGATCTCGAGCACCCTGGCGGAACGGTTATGCTGCAGGCCCGCAAGAATATCCTTACGCTTGCGCGACAGGTGATATTCGGTGTTCCAGTCCTTGATGTAGGTTTCCAGTTCTTCGGATTCCGAACTCAAATCGCTGGCTTCGCGAAAAGCGTTTTCCAGATATTTCTCGACCCACGCGCCATCCGAATAGCCGAACTGGCGTCTGCCCTCGGCAGGCACCCAGAGGCCGATCTCGTCCTGGACAAATTTCTGATCGAGCACTGTTTGCATTCGGTAGTCTTTCTCAAACAAAGCCCTGGACGCGCCGGATTCGGGCCGCAAGGACATATAATAGAATGGCGCTGATGGTGGACCGGATCAGCCAAGTCCATGCGGCTCCTTCGACCCCATAGCTTGCAACGATCAGCGGTGCATAGATCAGGAATGCCGAAATCTCGACGATATGTAGCCCCGCAGTCCAGTGCGGGTAACCGCGCGCCTGAATGAAAGCCTGCGGGATGTGGGCGCAGGCGTTCAGGATCAATCCCACGCTCAAGATGGCGGCCGTTCGCGAAATCGTCGCAAGCGCGTGGCTGTCGAGGTTGGCGCTGTTCAACCATTTCGAGAATATGAAATGGCCGAAGAGAACGAAAGCCAGGGTAACGGGAAGGATCGCGGCGAGGACATAGGCATTCGCCTCGCCATAGATGCGTCGCGCAGACGCGGCATCGCCTGCCTGGAGATTGGCGAAGCGCGGGAACATGACCGCGACAATCGCCGACGCCGCAACGAGGAAGCGGATCACCGTTTCAAAGGCGGTCGTGTAGAGCGCCGCTGTCGCCAAGCCGTGGGCCGATGCCAGGATGAAGCGGTCCAGATAGACGAGCAGAGGACCGATAACCGCGCTGATCGTCAACCAGCCCCCAAATCCGAGCAAACTGCGCAGCCGTGTCGGTGTGTAATCAGACCGGCGCAGCACAGAGGGCCAGATATGCTCGACGCGAAATGCCAGCAAAAACATGAGCAGCAGGCGGACAACCATGATGCCGGCAACCATCTGCGGCAATTGATAGCCGAAACCCGCGAGCCAGGCCGGGACCACGAACAGCGCCAGCCCTGTAGGAATCCGGATCAACGCGAGCCATCCGAAATCCCGCCGCGCCTCCAGAGCGCCGGCCAGGACCGACGAGACGACCATGATGGGTACCGTTGCCGCGATCCAGATGATCGACTGGCTGTTTTCCGAAGTCAATTTCCCCGGAATGTCGATCACCGTTCCGAATACGATATGCAGGACAGGTATGATCAGGAGAGCGGTCAGCAGGCCGAGCACGATAGCTGTGCGAAATGCCGTTCCGATGATTTGACGCGCGTCGTCATCGTGGTCGTGAGGACACTCGGCGACTTGCTTCGCAACCGCCTTGCCCATTCCTAGTTCGACCAGACTCGCATAGCCTATGATGACCCAATACATCGTCAACAAGCCGAAAGCATCCGCCGAAAGCTTTGATATCAGCGTAGGAAACGCGAGAAAGGCGCCGATTGCGGGGGCGCCCAGGCTCGCAAGGCTAAGAGCCAGATGGCGAGCGCGAATTGCCGAAGAATCATTCACAAGGGATGGTCCGAAAAGCCGGGATGCATCAGCGGCTGGCTGTGGAGCCGGCGTGGATTGCGGGTGCGGGGCGCACTTCGGGCACCAGGACCGCAATGGCTTCAAGCAATCCGTCGCTTTCGTTTCGCAGGCACGCCTCGGCAATCGCGGCGAGATGGATTTCCAATCGGTCGAGCGGCAAGAAATTGTCGCGCGCCTTCATGATCCGGCTGTGGTCGGTTGCCTCGGGATTGTCTCCGATCAACAATTCTTCATAAAGCTTTTCAGCTGGCCTCAGGCCGACGAACTCGATCGAGATGTCGCCGTCGGGCTGGTCTGCGTCGCGTATCAGCAGGCCCGATAGTTCGACCATGCGGCGGGCCAGATCGACGATCCGAACGGGTTCGCCCATGTCGAGGACGAATACTTCGCCTCCCTTTGCCATCGCGCCCGCTTGTATCACGAGCTGCGCGGCCTCCGGGATCGTCATGAAATACCGGGTGATGTCCGGATGGGTGACCGTTATCGGGCCGCCAGCGGCGATCTGCCGGCGGAACAGAGGAACGACCGAGCCGCTGGAACCGAGTACATTCCCGAAGCGGACCATCGAAAAACAGGTCGTCTTGGTTTCGGCGGCCATGGCCTGCAGAACCATCTCCGCAATGCGTTTGGTCGCTCCCATTACATTGGGCGGCCGTACGGCCTTGTCGGTGCTGATCAGAACGAAATTCTTGACCTGATGCCGCACCGCGAGCTGCGCCATATTGCGAGTGCCGAACACATTGTTCCGTACCGCTTCTTCGGGATTCGCCTGGACCAGCGGAACATGCTTGTACGCCGCCGCATGATAGATGGTGTCGGGCCTGAACCGCTCCACTATCGTCGACATTCTGTGAACGTCGTCGACCGATCCCAATAACGGTACGATCTCCGTATCCAGCTCCTGATTTTGAGCCTTCGCGGTCAGGCTCTGGTCTACTGTATAGAGGTTGAACTCGCTCTGCTCGACAAGGAGCAGCTTCGCGGGCGCATATTCGAGCAATTGCCGGCATAGTTCGCTGCCGATCGATCCCCCGGCGCCGGTCACCATAATGGCCTTGCCCGTGACGCATTCGCGCATAATCTGCAAACGCGGCGGGACCGGATCGCGCCCGAGCAGATCCTCGATGTCAAGCGGCCGAAGATCGTTGATTGTCACACGCCCGTGCGCAAGATCCGCCAGTCCGGGCAACGTTCGGACCGACACCGCGTGCCCGCGCAAACGGTCGATAATCTCGTTGCGGCGCTGGCGAGAGGTCGAGGGGATGGCCAGCAGCACGTCGGTTACGCCAACGACTTCGGTCAGCCAGCTCATGCGCTCGGGGGAATGGATGGGCTTTCCGGCAAGCAGACTGTCGTGAAGGCGCTGGTCGTCGTCGATGAAGCCGACGACATGCATTTCCCCGCTGCTGTTCAGTGCGGCAGCAAGCTGGCGCCCGGCGGTGCCCGCACCGTAAATAACGACGACGGGTTGATCGGCGCCGTGGTGTGCCATGGTCAACCTGTTGCCCAGCCAGTGTCGCACGAGCGCGCGCGATGTACTGACTGCCACGAACAGCAATACGGGTTGCAGGAATCCGCTACTGCGGGGGATGCCAGCCAGACCCAGGAAGGCTATCGCCGCCGCATAGCAGGCGCCGTATACGGTACAGGCCCGCACGATTGCCATCAGTGCGTCCCAGCCGACATAGCGGAAGATGGCGCGATAGAGCCCGAAACGGATGAAAACGGGCACCGATAATATTATTGCGAGTCCATAGGATAGCCATTGCCAGCCGCTTGGGAATATCCAGGCATCAAGCCGCAGACGATACGCGAGCGCCACCGTCGCTATGCACAGCAATATGTCCATCGAGATTGCGATCGCACGCTTCGCGCTGCGCGGCAGTTCCAGGATATATGCTATGAAAGGTTGATTGATATACATGACAAATTTGTGAAGGTCACTTAGCTGCGCGGCCGGTGGGAAGCAATCGGGTTCGCGCCCGCTCGCTTTTTGATCGACCCTTGCGCCAGTCGGACCTAGTTCGCCTTGGCGCCCGCCAGCGCCATCGATCCCAAGGTCATGGATGAATCTGCCTGATTGTCGGCGCCTACCAGTTCGATTGAAAGCAATTGAGCCGGGCATTTCCCGGGCACAGAGATTGCGAATCTGTTTGCGCCGTTGCGCAAGGGAAATTCGCCGCTGCGCGCCCATTTTCCGGGTGCGCTGTAGCAGGACAGCACTATTTTTGCCGTTGCTTCCGGTGCCATCTGGGTGAGATCGGTCGTCCCCGACCAATCATAGGATCCCGCAGGAAGGAACAGCAGCTTGCGCGCTGCCGTCCCGCGATACCCGGGCATGACCGTTGCTTCGATGGTCGCCGATTTGCCATCGCTCCCGCCAAAGGCCTCAACGCCCGTGTTATCGAAAACCTCCCAGCCGAACGGGGGATATAAAAGAACATCCCTCGGCGAGGAGAAGGCGAGAGACGTCAGCCTTTCGCGCCGAGCCATGGGCAGCGACAGGTAAAGCAGGCGTGCATCGTCGATGGGGGCCGAATCCACGAGGCGCGACAGCAATGCGCCGGTTTCCTTGGCCGGTAGCACAGATGGCGGGAGCGGCTGAAGAGCCCGGACGATTGCGGCGATATCCGCGGGGCGAGCGGATTCGCCGACATTGTAAGCCAGGAACGACGGGAGCCAGGGTGGGCCGCGGCGGGCAAGTGTCACGAAAGCATTACGGAATTCCGTATCCGCCAGTGCTGCGCCCATTGCGCGATAGGCCACTTCTCTCGCGTCTGGTTGGATGCGGATGACGATATCGAATGCGCGCAAGGATTCGTTGAGGCGACCGCGACGGGCATAGTCTTCCGCCAACCACAATTGGCCCAAGCCATCGCGGCGGGTCAGCTTCGTCGACAGGTCAATTAACTCGCGAGCCTTCGCGGGATTGCCGGCCGCGTTATAATATAAGCCGAGTTGTCGCACGGCCCGGTAAGAAAGAGGTTCGCTTCGCAGTGCATTCAGCGAGTTGGCTTTTGCGATCTTCTGGAACCGGCTCTTGTCTTTATCCTCCCAGGCGCGTTCGGATTGCATCGCAAGAGCACCGGCCGATCGGCTGTCCAGTTTCAAGACGGCATCGGTCATAAACCGGCTGCCCCATGTCTCAAAAGCCTGCGCGCCAGCGATATACGCCAGAGCAACACTGCCGATCGCAACGGCCAAAAAGCGTATCGTTCGCATCCGCCAACCCAAATCCGGAAAAATCGCCCTTCCAATCGGGTCAGGGCTTCGAATCCGGAACCCAATATACAAGTGGCCGGTGAAGCGCCATACCAAAGGGGGGCGCCTTTCGGGCGATCATGCTTTGGGCACGAAACCCCGATACCAATTTATCCACGCCGCGATTCCTTCCTCCAGCGACGTCTTCGGACGGAAGCCCAATTCGCTCGAAATGGCGTCGATATCGGCATAGGTTTCATGGACGTCGCCATCCTGCATGGGCAGGAAATTCAGTTCGGCCGGCTTGCCCGCCGCCTCTTCCAGCAGGCGGATGAGCCGCATGAGTTCTTCGGGCCGGTTGTTCCCGATATTGTAGATGCGGTGCGGCGTTTCATATCCGCCTGCCTTGACCCGGCCATCGTCGCTCGGCGGATGATCGAGGCTGGCGATCAGGCCGCTGACGATGTCGTCGATAAATGTGAAATCGCGACGCATCCGGCCATGGTTATAGACATCGATCGGCTTGCCCGAGAGGATCGAGGCGGTGAACTTCCACAACGCCATGTCGGGCCGGCCCCACGGGCCGTAGACGGTGAAAAAGCGCAGTCCTGTCTGCGGCAGGCGAAAGAGATGGGCGTAGGTCTCGCTCATCAACTCGTCGGCGCGTTTCGTCGCGGCATAGAGGGAAATGGGATGGTCGACGCGGTCCTCGACGCGGAACGGCATCGTCTTGTTCGCGCCATAGACCGAGGAAGAAGAGGCATAAACGAGATGCCGCACGCCGCGATGGCGCGCAATCTCTAGAATATTGAGGTGACCCGCGAGGTTCGAACGGACATAGGCGGCCGGATTGTCGATCGAATAGCGTACCCCCGCCTGCGCCGCGAGATGAATGATGCGATCGAAGTCGAGGCCTGAAAGCGCCGACGCGAGCGCCGCCTCGTCGCCGATATCGCCGCGGCGGACCGTGAGGCGGCCATCGGCGATGCTTTCGAGTTCGGCGATGCGCGCTTCCTTGAGCGCGACCGGATAATAATCGTTGAAACTGTCGACGCCGACGACGTCCTCCCCGCGTGCCAGAAGCCGGGCGGCGGTGTGCATGCCGATAAAGCCGGCGATACCGGTGACGAGAACGGCCATTCGCTCAGGCCTCCGCTTCGCTGGCAAGGGTGTAGCCTTGCGGGTTGTCCGATTGCCACCGCCACGACGAGGCGCACATGGTGTCGAGGTCGAGCCGGGTTCGCCAGTTAAGCAGCCGTCTTGCCTTGTCGGTCGCGGCATAGCTGCTCGCGACGTCGCCCGGGCGACGCGGAACGATATCGAATGGGATCGGCCGCTCCGAAGCGCGCACATAGGCTGCGACCAGTTCCTTGACCGTGATGGAGGTACCGGTGCCGACGTTGATCGCCTCGCAGCCTTCGGCGTCGCCCGAAAATTCCAGCGCCGCCAGATGTGCGGCGGCCAGATCGACGACGTGGATATAGTCGCGTTCGCCAGTGCCGTCGCGGGTGTTATAATCGTCGCCGAAGATTGACAGCCTCTCGCGCCGGCCGACGGCGACTTGTGCGACGAAGGGCATCAGATTGTTAGGAATACCCTGTGGGTCTTCGCCGATGCGGCCCGATTCATGTGCGCCGACGGGGTTGAAATAGCGAAGCAGTACGGCCGACGCCCCGGGCGTGGCGAGCGTCCAGTCGCGGATGACCTGTTCGGCCATCGCCTTGGTCCGGCCATAAGGATTGGTCGGGGCGATCGGGTGCGCCTCGTCGAAGGGGAGATATTGTGCTTCGCCGTAAACGGTCGCCGACGACGAGAAGACGATGCGTCGGCATCCGGCGGCATCCATTGCGGCAAGCAGGTTCATCGAACCCGTGACATTGGTCTGGTAATAGCGGAGCGGAATATCGCCGGATTCGCCGACCGCTTTCAAACCGGCGAAATGGATCACGGCGTCGGGCGCGAAGTCGGCGAGCGCGCGGGCGAGCGCGTCGGCGTCGCATATGTCGCCCTCGACGATATCCATGTCGCGATTGGTGAGCTGGCGGACGCGTGCGAGCGCGACGGGCGAACTGTTGGAATAATTGTCGAAGACGCAGACCCGGTGGCCGGCGGCAAGCAGCGCCACCAGCGTATGGCTGCCGATATAGCCTGCTCCGCCGGTGACGAAGACGTTCATGATCGTTCCTGTGCAGATGCGCCGGTCGAAGATCAACCGGCTTTCTTGGGCTCCCTGCCATGTTTTGGAAAACAGCGGGTTAACTTGTAGCGCATGCGTGCATGCAGCGGGCGCTTGCAATCGGCGCGAGGCGGCTCGACATAGGTCGCAGGAGCCGGTGATGGATTTTGCGTTCGACAATAGTTTTCATGACGCGATGGAGGGCTTTTATGCCCCCGCTGAGGCGGCAAAGCCCTCGGCGCCCAAATTGCTCGCCTTCAATTATTCCTTGGCGGCGCGGCTCGGTGTCGAAGCTGACGGGGCCAGCGAAGAGCAGCTTGCCCGTGTCTTCTCTGGTGAGGACTTGCCCGGCGGCGCCAATCCGCTCGCGCTCGCCTATGCGGGACATCAGTTCGGCCACTTCTCACCACAACTTGGCGATGGCCGGGCGCTATTGCTCGGCGAGATCGTTGCGTCCGATGGCGCGCGTTTCGACCTGCAACTCAAGGGATCCGGGCCGACGCCCTTTTCGCGGAACGGCGACGGCAAGGCGGCGATCGGGCCGGTGTTGCGCGAGTTTCTGGTGTCGGAGGCGATGGCGGCGGTGGGCGTGCCTACGACGCGCGCGCTCGCCGCGGTTGCGACGGGCGATCGGGTGCAGCGCGAGCGCGCGCATCCCGGCGCGGTGCTGACTCGCGTCGCGAGCAGCCACATCCGTGTCGGCACCTTCCAGTTCTTCGCCGCACATTTCGGTGCTGATCATGTGATCCAGCTTTCGGATTACAGCGTCCGCCGGCACTTTCCCGACCTTGTCGAAGCAGCGAACCCGCATCTGGCGCTGCTCGACCGGGTGATCGGGCTGCAGTGCGAGCTGGTCGCACACTGGCTCGGCGTCGGCTTCATCCACGGGGTGATGAACACCGATAACGTCGCCATCTCGGGCGAGACGATCGATTACGGGCCGTGCGCTTTCATGGACCGGTTCGCCGCGAACACCGTGTTCAGCTCGATCGATGCCAACGGTCGCTATGCCTATGGCCGCCAGCCGCAGATCATGCACTGGAACATGGCGCGCTTCGCCGAGGCGCTGCTGCCGGCGATTCACGCGGTGGACGAGACCGACGTCGAGACCGCGAAGGCCTTGGTCGCCGAGGTTCCGGGCCGGTTCGCTGCCGCCTGGCATGCGCGGCTCCGGCGGAAGCTGGGGCTGCGCGAGGAGCATGACAGCGACAACGCACTGTTCGACACATTGTTTGCCGAGCTCGAACGGCATCAGGTCGATTTCACCCTGTTCTTTCGCGGGCTGGCGATGATGCTGCGCGGCGACGGCGCGACACTCGAGGCGCTATTGCCAGATCCCGATGCGATGGTGGCATGGATTGCCGACTGGTGGGAACGGCTGGCGCGCGAGACCGACTCGCCGCTGGAGCGCGCCGACGCGATGGACGCGGTGAACCCGCTTTATATTCCGCGCAATCATCTGATCGAGGCCGCGCTCGGAGCTGCCGAAGCGGGGGACATGACGGCATGGCTGGAACTGCTTGAGGTTGTGCGGCATCCGCACGTTCGGCGCGACGGGCTGGCGCTGTTCGAGGCGCCGGCGCCAGCAGAATTCGGGCCCTACAAGACCTTCTGCGGTACCTGACGGGGCGCCGGCTTGAGCGCCCGCGCGGCAGTTGCTAGGGACGCGCCGATATTCATCAGAGGATAACGCATTGCCAAAGGCCAGAATCACCGTCGTCGGAACGGGTTATGTCGGCATTTCCAATGCTGTTCTGCTCGCGCAACGCAATAGGGTCGTCGCGCTCGACATCGACGCGCGCAAGGTCGCGCTGATCAATGAAAAATGCTCGCCGATCGCCGATCCCGAGATCGAGGATTATCTGGCCAACCGCTCCCTCGACCTTGTCGCGACCACGGACCGCGCGCACGCCTATGAGGGCGCCGATTTCGTCATCGTTGCGACGCCGACCGATTATGATCCCGACACCAATTATTTCAACACGAGCACGGTCGAGGCGGTCATTGCCGACGCGCTCAAGATGGCGCCGGGCGCCCTCGTCGTCGTCAAGTCGACCGTTCCCGTCGGTTTCACCGAACGGATGCGCGCCGAGACAGGATCCAGCAATATCGTGTTTTCGCCCGAGTTCCTGCGCGAAGGACGGGCGCTTTACGACAATCTCCATCCGTCGCGGATCATCGTCGGCAATACGCATCCGCGCGCTGGTGATTTCGCACAGTTGTTGATCGAGGGATCGCTGAAGCCCGATGCGGCCATCCTCCAGACAGGGAATACCGAGGCCGAGGCGATCAAGCTGTTCGCGAACACCTATCTCGCAATGCGCGTCGCTTTCTTCAACGAACTCGACACCTATGCCGCGGCGCACGGCGTCGATTCCCGACAGGTGATCGAGGGCGTGTGCCTCGATCCCCGGATCGGCAGTTTCTACAATAATCCGTCCTTCGGCTATGGCGGTTATTGCCTGCCCAAGGATACCAAGCAGATGCTGGCAAATTACAAGGATGTGCCGCAAAATCTGATCGCGGCGATCGTTTCGTCGAACACGACGCGCAAGGATTTCATCGCGTCGGAGATCATCAAGCGGCAACCGCGCGTCGTCGGCATCCACCGCCTCGCGATGAAGGCTGGATCGGACAATTTTCGCGCCAGCAGCATATTGGGGATCATGAAGCGCGTGAAGGCGAAGGGGATCGAGGTCATCGTCTATGAGCCGCTGGTCGAGGAGGGTCATCTGTTCAACTCGCGCGTCGTACGGGATTTGCCGGCGTTCAAGCGCGAGGCCGACATCATCATCGCCAACCGCGTGACCGACGAGCTCGCGGATGTTGCCGACAAGGTTTACAGCCGCGATCTGTTCGGCGCGGACAGCTGATCGAACGTCCTCCATCTGCCGCGTTGGCGGGAACCGTCCGGTGACCGGAGAGTTGGCTGTGCAACGGCGGGAGATTCGGGTTGCACAGGCACATCTCGCGAGCCACAAGGGCGCATCGGTCGGGACATGATGCGTCATATTGAAAAGCCTTGCAATTTCGGCGCTTCGTCGCGGGCGAGCCGATGGCGTCGGCTGGCGCTGTCGGCGCCGCTACTCGGGCTTGCGTGGGCCGGGGCTGCGGCGGCGCAGCAAAGCGACATCGTGCCACCTGCTGTGGTGCCGACCTTGGCGCCGAACGACGAGGCCGCCCAGTCCGACATCGCGGCTCCGACAGCGCCGCCGCCCGACGTACAGCTTCCTGCGGTCGAACCGATCATCTCGGACGAGGAATTCAAATCCGCGATTCCGCCGATCGGCGCCGAAAATGACCCCGAACTCGACAAGCCGCTCGAATCGATCGCCGAATTCGAGCGTCGTCAGGCGGAAGCCGCGAAAGCGGGGGAAAGCCGGGATGCCGCCGCGCCCCCTTCGGGAGAGGCCACGGCCGGCGTGCCCAAGGTCGACGGAACGCCGGTGCCGGCGCTCGCCGACGGCGACGCCATCGAGGCGATCGGCGACGCGCCGATCAGCGACGCCGAACTCGCGGCGCCGCTACCGCCCCTCGACAGTTTCGACGTCACACCGGTTGAGTTTGCCGAGCCCGAGGACAAGAACGAGACGCGGACCATTCAATATGCGGTCAAGGTGGACGGTCTGGCCGCGGCCGACGACAGCACCGATATCAATTTGGCCGATTTGTTCGGCGACCTGTCGGCGCTTTATGATGGCGACGGCAAGGCCGACAATTTCGCGATGCTGCGCGCGCGGCTCAGTTCCGATTCCGAACTGATGTCGCGGATCCTCGCGTCCGAGGGCTATTATGACGCGGTCGTCGAAACGCGGATCGACCGGGGCGAGGCGACCGATGCAGGAGGCGCGGGTGCTACGACCGATCGCACGGCGCAGCGCAACCGGCCGATCACCGCGGTTATCGATGTGAAGCCCGGGAAGCGCTACACTTTCTCCGACATCGTGATCGATGCGAAGCCAACCGTCCCGCCGACGTTGATCAGCGACAATTTCCCGCTCGCGGTCGGCGAACCGATCGTCGCGCAGCGCGTTCAGGGCGCCGAGGCCGCGATTGCGCTGAAGCTGCCGCAGGAGGGCTATCCCTTTGCGAAGGTCGGGCAGCGCGACATATTGCTCGACGCCGACACGGGCGAGGGGGTTTACACGCTGCCGGTCGAAATCGGTCCGCGCGGGCGCTTCGGCGGGATCGAGACGACCGGCGACCTCGCGTTCGATGCCGAGCATGTGGGTGTTCTCGCGCGCTTCAAGCGCGGCGATCTTTACGACAGCCGCATGGCCGACGACCTGCGGCAGGCGCTCGTCGCGACCGGCCTGTTCGCGACGGTCTCGGTCGAGCCGCAGCAGACCGGGGAGAGCGCGGGCGACGGCACCGAATATGTGACGACGCTGGTGACCCAGCAAGCCGGGCCACCGCGGACGATCGCGGCCAGCGCGGGATATGGCACCGGGCAGGGCATCAGGCTGGAGGCGAGCTGGACGCACCGCAACCTCTTCCCGCCCGAGGGCGCGCTGATCGGGCGCGGGGTGCTGGGAACCAACGAACAGGGGCTGAGCGCCACCTTCCGCCGGTCGAACGCCGGAAAGCGCGACCGCACGTTCGAGGTCGTAACCGAGGCGACGCGGAGCCGGTACGATGCGTTCAATGCGATCACCGGCCGCGTCGCGGCGCGAATGAGCTATGATTCGACGCCGATCTGGCAGAAGAAGCTGACCTATGCTTTCGGGGCCGAATTGATCGCCACCCGCGAGGATGATTACGACTTCGCGCTCGGCCGGCGCACCTATGATTTTTACACCATCTTCGGCCTGAACGGACAGGTCGGAATCGACCGCACCGACAGCTTGCTCGATCCCACGAAAGGTTTTCGCGTGTTGGCGCGGCTCGAGCCCGAAGGCTCGCTCGCGGGCCGTTTCTCGCCCTATGGACGGACCCAGGTCGACGCGAGCGGCTATTATCCGGTGACCGACAGCATCGTACTCGCGGGCCGGGTGCGCGTGGGGTCGATCGTTGGCGCCGCGCGCGAACGGCTGGCGCCGTCGCGGCGATTCTATGCTGGCGGCGGCGGGTCGGTGCGCGGATTCGGCTATCAGCAGCTCGGCCCGAAGGACCCGAACAACGATCCGATCGGTGGACGCAGCCTGAACGAGGCAGCGTTCGAGGCGCGCTATCGTTTCGGCAATTACGGCATCGTCGGCTTCGTCGATGCGGGGCAGGTGTATCGCGGCTCGACCCCCGACTTTTCCAACCTGCGCTACGGCGTCGGGATCGGCGGGCGCTTCTACACCAATTTCGGACCGATGCGGCTCGACGTCGCGACGCCGATCGACCGCAAGCCGGGGGAAGCGCGCGTCACGGTCTATGTCTCGATCGGGCAGGCCTTTTGATGGCGGAAGACGCGGCCATCCTTGCTGAAAACGATGCGAAGGCGACGCCTTCGCTGGCGCTGCGGGTCGCAAGATGGACCGGTATCGCGCTGTTTGGCCTGATCGCGCTGGCCGCGATCTTCCTCCTCGGGCTCAACAGCGACGCGGGGCGGCGGTTCGTCGCGACGCAGATCGAGAAATATGAGTTCGAGAACGGGATGAAGATCGGCATCGGCCGTCTCGACGGATCCTTGTTCAGCGAGATGGTGGTGCGCGATTTCACCCTGTCCGATCCGAAGGGTGTGTTCGTGCGCTCGCCCGAACTCAGGATCGACTGGCGTCCTTTCGCCTATCTGTCGAACCATGTCGATGTCCGCTCGGCGAGTGCAAAGACCTTGGTCGTCGAGAAGCTCCCGACCTTCAAACCGGTGCCCGATACCGGCGAGCCGCTGCTGCCCGATATCGATATCGACGTGCGGAGCCTGCGCGTCGATCGACTGATCTTCGAGCCCGCGATCACGGGCGAACGCCAGATTGCAACGCTCAGCGGCAAGATAGCGATCGCCGATCGCCGCGCGCAGGTGACCGCCAACGCCGAAGCGATCGGAGCCAAGGCGAAGGGCGACAAGCTGGCGCTCCTCCTCGATGCGGTGCCCGAGAAGAACCGGCTCGCCGCGACGCTCGACCTCAACGCGCCGCAGGGCGGCGTGCTTGCGGCGATGGGCGGATTCAAGGAACCGCTCACCGCGAAGCTCGACGGACGCGGCGACTGGACGAAATGGGATGGCGCGCTGACCGCCAATCTCGGCACTGACCCGCTCGCCCGGCTCGCACTGACGGCGCGCAACGGTACCCTTGCGGTCAAGGGCACGACCCAGGCGTCGCGGTTGCTCGGCAAAGGGCCGATCGCGTCGTTGCTCAGCCGCGAGACCGCGATCGATCTCAGCGCGCGGCTCGACAAGCGCAAAGCCGACCTCGACGGCCGGCTGTCGTCGGACGCCTTCCGGCTCGGGATCAGCGGCGGACTCGACCTGGGCGAGAGCCGGTACGACGCGCTGCAGCTTGCCTTTGTCCTTCTGCGTCCCGAATCTTTGGCGCCGAACCTGCGCGGCAATGGCGTGCGTGCGACCGCGAGGTTCGACGGTGCGTTCGATCTGCCGACGGTTGAATATCAGGCCAATGCAAACGCATTGGCGTTCAACGACATCATCGTCGAGACGCTGAGCCTCGCGGGCAAGGCGCGCGTCGATACCGACCAGATTTATGTTCCCGTCGCCGGGCGCGCGGCGAGCATCCGCGGGCTCGACACCGTCGCGGGCGGGACACTGGTGCAGGTGCGGCTCGACGGGGATCTCGCGTACAAGGACGGGCGGATCCTCAGCGACAATCTGCGCCTGCGCTCGCCGCGCATCGATGCCAAGGCGATCGTCATCGCCGATCTCAACAAGGGATTTTATACCGGGGCGATCGACGGGCGCGTCAACGACTACCGCATCGAGAGCGTCGGTCTGTTCGACATCGACAGCAAGGCCGATCTGAAAACCGCGCCGCGCGGCGGGTTCGAGATTGTCGGCAAGGTGCGGGCGCGCTCGACGAAGCTGTTCAATTCGGGGGTTCGCGATTTCCTGGGCGGCAATGCGGTCGCCAGCGGCGACGTGCGCTATGGCACCGACGGGATCACCCGCTTTTCCAATTTGCGCCTCTCGGCGCCGCGGCTGCGCGTCACGGGCGGGCAGGGAAGCTATGCGCCCAACGGGCAGATCCGGCTCGCCGCGCGGGCGCATTCGAGCGACTATGGTCCGGTCGGCGTGCAGGTGGCGGGGACGATCAGCGATCCGCGTGCGGTGGTGACCGCTGATCGGCCGGGGCTCGGTATCGGGCTCGCCAATCTGGTTGCGAAGATTAACGGCGCGCCGAACGGCTATCGCCTCGCCGCGACCGGCGACACCGATTACGGCCCACTCGCCGCCGATGTCGTATTGCTAACCGCCAGTGGCCCGCTGACGATCGATATCGAGCGCGGCGACCTGTCGGGGATCGGCTTCCACGGCAGGTTGGTAAAGAGCGCCGCCGGACCGTTCGAGGGCCGCCTCGACGCCACGGGGCAGGGGCTCGGCGGCCTCGTCCGGCTGAGCGGCCAGGGGCAGTATCAGGCGGCGGCGATCAACGTGCGCGCCAACAATGTCGTGCTGCCCGGTGCGGCCAAGCTCGCGGTCGGATCGGCGATCGTCGATGCCGACGTCGTCCTCTACGATCATCCGCGTGTCGTCGCCGACATCCAGATCGCCGACACCCAGATCCGCGCCTATGACATTGCGGTCGGGCGCGTGAAGATCGATTATCGCGACGGTCGCGGCAAGGCGCAGGCCCTCATCGAGGGCGAGAGCGGAGTGCCGTTCCGCATCGCAGCCAACGCCGACCTCCAGCCCGACCTGTGGCGCGCGTCGGTGCAGGGCCGCGCGACCGGCGTCAATTTCCGCACGGTGTCGCCGGCACGGATCATCCCGCGCAAGGATGAGTATGAGTTACTGCCGACGACGGTCGACCTCGGGCGCGGCAGCAGCGCGCGGGTCGCGGGACGCTTCGGCGACGGGATCATGGTCCAGACCCGCCTCGATCGCGCCAACATGGCGGTGGTCAACGCCTTCTATCCCGGCCTCGGGCTTGGCGGGCGCGCGACAGGCAGCATCGATTTCGCGCAGGCGAACGCCGACGCCTTCCCGCGCGCCGACGCGCGGCTGACGATCGACGGTTTCACGCGCACGACCGCCGCCACGGTCAGCCAGCCGGTCGATATCAATTTTGCGGGTAAGCTGCTGAGCGACGGCGGCGAGGCGCGCGCGGTGATTCGCAAGCGCGGCAGCGTGATCGGGCGCCTGCAAGCGTCGCTCCGTCCGCTGGGCGCGAGCGCGGGCGACTGGGTGACGAGACTGCGCGCCGCACCGCTGAGCGGCGGGCTGCGCTATAACGGTCCCGCCGACACGCTTTATTCCTTCGCCGGGCCCGCCGGGCAGGGCGTATCGGGCCCGGTCGCGGTTGCCGCCGATTTCAGCTGCCGGCTCGACGATCCGTGCCTCAACGGTGTGATCCGCGGCAATGGCATGACCTATGAGAATCAGGCTTATGGCACGCGACTGACCAATATGGTCGTGGACGGACGCTTCACCGGCAACCGGCTGGAGATTGACAAGCTCACCGCGACAGCCGGCGACGGCAGCATTGATGCCAAGGGCTATGTGAGCCTGTCGCAGGCCGACGGCTATCCGATGAACATCAGCGCGACGCTCGACAATGCGCGCCTCGCGCGGAGCGACAATATCGCGGCGCGGGCTACGGGAACGCTGACGCTCGAAAAGGTCGCGGGGCAGGCGGCCCTGTTGTCGGGCGATCTCAGATTGCCCGAAACGCGCTATCGCATCGTGCGCGAAGGCGCGGCGGCGGTGCCGGTGCTGACGGGCGTCCGCCGCAAGCCGCCCTCCGGGCGCCGCAGGATCAGCGGTGACGGTCTTGCCGCGGTCGGCGGCAGCCTGTTCGACCTTATCCGCCTCGACATCCATCTGCGCGCGGGCGACGAAATCTACGTCACGGGCATGGGCCTTGAGTCCGAATGGCAGGCCGACATCCGGCTCAAGGGCACGACGGTCGACCCGCGCGTGACCGGGCAGATCGAGCTGGTCCGCGGTACGCTGGGCTTTGCGGGCCGCTCGTTCGAACTTGAGGAAGGGCGCGTGACCTTCCCGACCGGCGATGCGTTCGACCCGGCGCTGCAACTGCTAGCGAGCGATACGTTCGACAATGTGACAGTGTCCGTGAACGTATCGGGCCGCGCGAGCAATCCGCAGGTCAGCTTCTCCAGCGTCCCCGGATTGCCGCAGGACGAGATCGTCTCGCGCATCCTGTTCGGCGATTCGATCACCTCGCTCTCGCCGTTGCAAGCGGTGCAACTCGCTGCCTCGCTCAACACGCTGAGCAGCGGAGGCGGGGGGCTCAATCCGCTCGGCGCGCTGCAGTCGGCGGCGGGGATCGACCGGCTGCGCGTCCTCGGGCCCGACGATACGACGGGCCGCGGAACCGCGCTCGCGGCGGGGCAATATATCACCAAGGATATCTATCTGGAGGTCATCACCGACGCGAAGGGCTATACCGCGACGCAGCTCGAGATTAGCCTGACGCGCGCCCTGTCGATCCTAAGTCAGGCGGGCGGCGCCAACCAGACCAATGTCAGCGTCCGCTATCGCAAGGATTATTGATGCGCCCGCTGGTCCTTTTCTTGCCGCTGTTGCTGGGTGCCTGTCATGCCGAGCCGGCCTTCGACGAGCGTTACGACAAGGCGGCAAAGGAGATCGAGGCGCGCGCGAAGGCAATGGACGCCGATATCGCGGAAGCCGAAAAGGCGGCCGCGGCGACCGAACCGGACGCGAAGGCCTTGCCAGCACCCGCCGAGCCCGCTAACGCGCCCTCGTCATCTGGGGAGTAGCCAGCCGTCCGATCCGGACGGGCCATCGTGTCAACATACTCGGTCGAGAGGCCGTGGTGCGATGGGAACGGGATACCGTTCGGGCGAGACCAATGGCATCGAACCTTCTGCCCGGGCCGGGCGGCAAGGCACGATGTCCGTTGGAGTTCGCTAGCCGCCCGGCCCCGGAGTTTATGCATGGAAGCCTTGTTCACCTCGACCGCCGTCGTCGCGCTTGCCGAGATCGGCGACAAGACGCAGCTGCTCGCGATTCTGCTCGCGACGCGGTTCAACCGCCCGGTGCCGATTATCCTCGGCATATTGGTCGCAACGATTGCCAATCACGCGCTGGCGGCACTGCTCGGCGCCTCGGCGGCTGCCTTTCTCGACAGCCCGGTCTTCCGCTACGCAATCGGCCTGTCGTTCATTGCGATGGCGGCGTGGACATTGATCCCCGACAAGTTCGAGGATGACGAAGCGCCGAAATCGCGTTTCGGGGCCTTCCTGACCACGCTGATCGCCTTTTTCCTTGTCGAGATGGGTGACAAGACGCAGGTCGCGACGATCGCACTCGGCGCGCAATATCACAGTGTACCGCTGGTCACCGCCGGCACCACGTTGGGCATGATGATCGCCAACGTGCCCGCGATCTTCCTCGGTCACGAGCTGCTGAAACGCGTCAACCTCGACACGGTGCGCAAGGTCGCGGCGGGGCTGTTCCTCGTCATCGGCCTGTGGGTACTGGCGCAATCGGCCGGCCTTCTGGGCTGATCGCACTAGCCACCTGTCACGCCCGACAGCTAGCCCCTCCCTGCAACCCGTCGCATAGACGCGGGCAGGGAGAGCGAGATGCGCGATGCAGGAATAGGGACATGAGCGGGCTCGATCTGCCGCCGAGCGACGAGCGCGACATGCTCGCGGCGAGTATCGGCCGCCTGATTGCGGACAATCCGCGCCCGGGCTGGCGCGATCTGGTCGATGCGATCGGACTTGCCGGGCTGACGGTGCCCGAGGCCGCAGGCGGCTTTGGCGGCGGTCCGATCGAGGTTGCAGTCGCGATGGCGGAGCTGGGACCCGCGCTCGCCGGTGCCGACTGGCTGTCGCATGCGGCGGCGGCGATGCTGATCGCGCGCATTGCCCCCGATCATGCGGCTTTGCCGGATCTCGCCGCCGGAACGCGGCGCGCGGCGATCGTCTGCCCCGCCTCGTGCGCCGCGATGCCCGACGTGGATGCGGGCGGCGTGCATGGCACGGCGCGGCTGGTAGCGGGGGCGGCCGAGGCGGATCTGCTTCTCGTGGCCGGCGACCAAGCCATTGTTCTGCTCGCGGCGGATCACGCCAAGGTCGAGCAGCGGCACCGGATCATGCACGACGGCAGCGTCACCGCCGACCTGGGCTTCGCCTCCCGCGTTGCGGATGGCGTCAGGCTTGCCGAGGGGGACGCCGTCCGCATGGCGAGCGAGTGGATCGCCGACGTCATGCTCGCTGGCCGATGCGCCGAAGCAACGGGGCTGATGCAGCGCATGGTCGCCGACAGCGCCAGCTATATGGGGCAGCGGCGGCAGTTCGGCGCGACGATCGGATCGTTCCAGGCGCTGCGCCACCGCGCCGCCGACATGCAACTGGCGCTGATGAAGGCGGCCGCGCTCACCGAAATCGCGGTTCTTGCCGTCGACCGCGACGGCGCAGACCGGGCGCGCGCGGTCAGCGCGGCGTGCGTCGAGGTCGCCGACGCGGTTCGCATCGTCGGCGAAGGCGCGGTGCAGATCCATGGCGCGATGGGGCTTACCGAGGAACTGGGCCTTGGCGCCTGTTTCAAGCGGGCGCTGTCGATCGTGGCGGCGTTCGGATCGCGAGCCGGTCATTTGGCGCGCTATTCCGAGGATACGGTCTGAATTACAAACATGGTCGCCTAGCGAGGGAAGGCAGTTCGGGGTGATGCGGACCCACAATCATTGACAAGCGTTCTTCTGCTATTACCTGTCGTTATTCCATCTTCCTTATCGAAAGGGAGCTTTGGAAGCCTCGTCTGCAATCCGTCTTCTCGGCGAGGCCGGAAGGACTCCGCCGATAGGCGGGGTCCTTTTGCTACCGTATAATGGCCACGATCTTGCTGCTCGGAAATTTCCTAACGCGCGCATTACTTCGCGCGCGGCCTCTAATGAGTGGGCGCATTCATGATTGACGTGAGTGAAAATGACGTGTCTAACTGTCAGCTTAGTATTAGCCGCGCGATAAGGTCGCGCTGGATCTCGTTGGAGCCGGCGTAGATGCTCGCCGCACGATCGTTGAGATAGCGCGGCACCGCGACCGCAAGCTCGGCAGCGGTCTGGCCGTCGGCGTCGGCCCAGGCCGCGGGGCCGGCGATTTCGCAGGCGAGCGTGTCGATCCGCTGCGCCGCCTCGGTTCCCAATATCTTGAGCGCCGAGGCATAAAGCGCCGGACCTCCGCCAAGGCCGCGCATCGCCTTGATTTCGAGCGCCTGCAGCGCCGCGAGGCCGATCGCCTCGCGGTCGAGTTCGGCGCGGAGCACCGGGCCGATGCCGTCCTTCGCGCGCAGCCGTTCGAGCTTTTCGATCAACCCCGGCGCATATTTACCGCCCCGCTCGAAGGTCAGGAGATGCTTGGCGACCGACCAGCCCTCATTCTCGCCGCCGAGGCGGTTCGCTTGCGGCACTCGGACGTCGTCGAAGAATACCTGATTGAACTCATGATCGCCCGCGAGCGTGCGGATCGGCTCGACGGTGATGCCGGGCGTCGCCATGTCCAGGAGCAGGAAGCTGATCCCCGCCTGCGGCTTGCCCTCGCTCGAGGTGCGGACCAGCGCGAACATGCGGTTCGCGAAATGCGCGTGCGTGGTCCAGATTTTCGAGCCGTTGAGAATATAATTGCCGCCGTCGGCTGTCGCGCGCAGCTGAAGCGAGGCGAGATCCGAACCGGCGCCGGGTTCGGAAAAGCCCTGACACCAATAATCCTCGCCCGACAGGATACGCGGCAAATAGTGCGCGCGCTGTTCGGCGGTGCCATAATGCATGATCACCGGCGCGACCATCTTGAGCCCCATCGGCGCAAGACCGGGGGCGCCGGCGGCGGCGCATTCGGCGGCGAAGACATAGCGCTGGACCTCGTTCCAGCCGGGACCCCCGAATTCCGCTGGCCAGTCGGGGGCGGCCCAGCCGCGCGCGTTCAATATGCGCTGCCAGGGCAGGGTAATGGCGGGGTCGATAAAGACGCTCGTCGCGCGGCCGGCGGCACGGCGGAGATCGTCGGGCAGATTCTGGTCCAGGAAGGCGCGTACTTCGGCGCGAAAGTCGGCGAAGCCGGGGTCGATGAGGGCGTCGGTCAGCATGTCCATCCGGCGGGATTAAAGGGGGACATGCCGCTCGGCCAAGCTGGTACCTGCGTCAGGCTGCGACTCATGCGGCGCGCGCGCCGACGAAGCCGAGCCCCGCGGCGATCTGGATCGACTGCGCGCGTCCGGTCGCGCCGAGCTTGGCCGCGGCGTTGCGGAGGTGGAAGCGAACGGTCGAGACCGAAAGCGACAGGATGATGCCGATTTCGCCGTCGGTCTTGCCCGCCGCCGCCCATCGCAGGCACTGGACCTCGCGCCGCGTCAGCGTTTGCGGCACAGTCGCGTTGCGCGGGCGTCCGCGCGCCTCATTATGCGTCGCGACCAGCCTGACTGCGAGATTGTGGAGGCGGCCGGCGTGCTCGGCGAACAATGCCTCGACCCCGACGGGCTCGCGCGAGCACCAGAAAACCGCGCCGACGAGCCCGCGCGGGAGATGCACCGGCGCGATGATCGCCTCGCCGAAATTACGGGAATTTTTGGCCTGCTCGCAGTCGACAGCATCGAGCAGCGCGGTCGCGCGCCATGTACGGAGACGACCGTCGCTGTAGTAAAAGGGCTCGGCGACGAGGCGCGCGGCGGTAAGGAAAGCGACGTGGAGCGCGAGCTTGCGGTCGCGCCAATAGGCGTGACCGGGGTCGACCCAGCGGAAGCTGGTCTCGGCATAGGGGCGGCCTTCGGCATCGGCCATCGGGTCGGGATCGCCGAGATCGGCCTGCGCCGCAATATAGGGAAGGCCGATTGCATCGCCCGCCGCCTGTACGTCGTCGATCAGCGCGGGCATGTCCGACCAGCAAAGCGTCTGAACGTCCGTCACAGTCTCTGTCCCATCCTCATCCTACCACGGATGACAGCTTGTTTGATCACCCGCAATTCGGTCCTCTATCGCCGTCCGGCCTGGCGCGACGCTCGCACATAGACGAGCCCCGCGACAAGTCGTTTGAGGGAGGATGAGTGATGAAGGCAATGCGTATTTTTCTGCTCGCTGGAACCGCCGCGGGTCTCGTCGGCACGATGCCGGCGTTCGCGGCCGAGGCTGACGCCGATCCGGCGGCCGATACCGGCGACATCATCGTCACCGCGCAGCGCCGCGCCGAATCGATCAACGATGTCGGCATGGCGATCCAGGCGGTCGACGGCGATACGCTGGAAGCCTTGCGCGTCACCGACATGCGCGACCTGACCGCCGTCGCACCGAGCTTCACCGTGTCGCAAAGCTATCAGGGGGTGCCGACCTACACCCTGCGCGGCATCGGCTTCAACACGATCAATCTGTCTGCGACGTCGACGGTCGGCACCTATGTTGATGAAGTTTCCTATGCCTATCCGATCATGAACACGGGGCCGGTGTATGACCTCGAACGTGTCGAGGTGCTGAAGGGGCCGCAGGGCACACTTTACGGCCGCAACACGACCGCGGGCCTGATCAACTTCATCACCGCCAAGCCGACCGACACGTTCGAGGGCGGTGTCCGGGCCGAGCTCGGCAATTATGAGACCTATAATTTCGAAGGCCATCTCTCCGGCCCGCTCGGCGAGGGCGTGTCGGCGCGTATCGCGGTCCGTAGCGAGAATAGCGACAAGGGCTGGCAGATCAGCAATTCGCGCCCCGGCGAACGGCTTGGCAAGGTCGACAAGCTGGGTATCCGCGGCTCGCTCGCGATCGATCCCGGCGCGGGAACCAGCATCGACCTGTCGGTAACGTGGTGGCAGAACAAGTCGGACACCGTCGCCGGACAGGGCATCGGCTTCACTCCGGCGACCAACCCTGTCAACGGGACCAGCAATTCGCGCCTGTTCAACGTTCCGGGGCTCGCCACCTATCTTGCGAACAATTTCCCGACGAAGGCCAGCCAGGCCGACTGGGCACCCGAGGCGGGCCGCTCGACCGACATCGGCCGCGGCGCGGGCCTGCCGGGCGATCTGGCCGAGAATAACCGATTCTGGGGCCTGAAGGCGCGTATCGACCAGGAAATCGGCGATACGATCAAGTTCGTCAGCCTGACGAGCTACAATGATTTCCAGCGCAAGGCGCTCTCCGACTGGAGCGGCGCGCCCTTCGAAGTCCTGCTGCAAAAGGCCGACGGGCGGATCAAGAGCTTTGCCCAGGAAATTCATTTCGAGGGTGAGGCCGGCGCGGTCAACTGGCTGGTTGGCGGCTATTACGGCCACGACAAGATCGTCGACAGCAACCGCACCCTGCTGGGCGAGAATGCCAACGCGCGCTTCATCCGCGCGGTGCCCTTCATCATCGTGCCGGGTGTCAACCTGCTGAACACGCCGTTCAATTCGGGCGGATATACCGCGGCCGACATGGCGACCGCCTTCCGCACCTATGAAGACATCGGCACGATGAACACCAAGACGTGGAGCGTCTTCGGCAACGCCGACGCCGAACTGACCGACCAGCTCAAACTGACCGTCGGGCTGCGCTATACCGAAGACAAGCAGGACTATATCGGCTGCTCGCGCGACTATAAGGGCAGCATGCTGCCGAACGTGAACGTCGTGAACCGCTTCCTCTTCTCCGCCGGCGGCACGCTACCCATCCCGGCGCCGATCTCCGAGGGGCAGTGCAACACCTTCAACGATGTTACCAACAGCTTCGGCCCAGTGGTTTCGACCCTCGACGAGAATAATCTTGCGTGGCGCGCGGTCCTCGACTGGTCCCCGAACGAAGACACGCTTGTCTATGCGTCGGTGTCGCGTGGCTACAAGTCGGGCACCTCGCCGGTCAACGCCGCGAGCAAGGCGCGGCAGAACGCGCCAGTTACCCAGGAAAAGCTGACCGCTTACGAACTGGGGCTGAAGGCGACGCTGGCCGACCGGCTGCTGCAGGCGAATCTTGCGGCCTTCTATTACGACTATAAGGACAAGCAGATCAGCACCTATTTCGCCGATCCGATCTACACCGCCTTGTCCCGCCTGGACAATGTGCCCAAGTCCAGAGCTTATGGCTTTGAAGGCGATTTGACGCTTCGTCCGGCCCAAGGGGTGACCGTCGCCGCCAACGGACTGTGGCTGAAAACAAAGGTCATCGACTACATCGGCACCAACGCGGCCGGCCAGCCGCAGAATTTCGACGGCGCCGAGTTCATCTACAGCCCGCGGTTTCAGGGCAGCATCGTCGTGGCGTATGACACGCCGATCACCGATACGCTGGCTCTCAACGGCGCGCTCAGCCTGCGCTATCAGGGCAAGTCGAACACGATTTTCGAGGATGACCCGCTCTACAAGGTCGATTCCTATGCGGTCGTCAACGCCAGCCTTGGCGTGAAGTCGGAGGCCGGCTGGTCGCTGTCGCTGTGGTCGAAGAATCTGTTCAACAAATATTATTGGTCGGCGGTCGCCAGCAATGCCAACGTCGTGGTCCGGTTCGCGAACCAGCCGCGAACCTTTGGCCTCACACTGGGTTACGACTTCTAGACCATGACCGATAGGGCGCACGCAGGCATGCAGGACAATTATCTGGGCACGATAATCGACTTCGCATCTCCCGCCGGGGAACCGGCCCTGCTTGCGCCCGACAGCGTCCAGTGGCGCGTGTACAAGAACCCGATCGCGCTCGGGATCGGCGGGATCGCGGCGGTGCTGCTCGAATTCGCCGAGCCGCGCATTCGCTCGGGCGTCTGGGATCATTCGACGTACAAGGTCGATCCGATCGGGCGCTCGCGGCGTACCGGGCTTGTTGCGATGCTCGCCTGCTACGGCCCGGCAAGCGTCGCCAGAGAGGTGATCGGCAAGGTCAACCGGATGCACGGGCAGGTGAAGGGGACAACCCCGGCGGGCGAACGCTATCGTGCGATGGACCCGGTGCTGCTCGACTGGGTAGCGGCGACGGCTTCCTATGGCTTCCTGATGGCCTACGACCGCTTCGTCCATCCGCTGAGCGACGCCGACAAGGACCGCTTCATGCGCGACGGCGATGCCATCGGCCGCGAGTTCGGGGCGCGGCATTCTCCGGCGTCGGTCGACGGATTCATGGCGATGATGGCAAAGCTCGAACCGAAATTCGAACCTCATCCGATCCTGTTCGAATTCCTCGATATTATCCAGTCGGGCCGCGCCGCGCCCGGGACACCGCGCTTCCTGCACCGCGCGATCGCGCGTGCATCGGTGTCGCTGCTACCCGCACATATCCGCGCCCGGCTCGATATCGGGCCCCGATTCGATCTGACGCGGACCGACCGCCTTATGCTGCGCGCCGCGGGCAAGCTCGCCGACCGCTTTGCCAGCCGCAAGTCGGCGCCATGCCAGGCGAGTATACGGCTCGGCTTGCCTGCCGATTTTCTCTATCGTTCGCAGGCCGAACAAAAGTCCTTGCTGCAAAAGCGCTCGCCGCTGGTGCCGGCGCCGGCATAGACGTCAATCGGCCTCGGTACTCAGTCCCAGCATGGGGATGCCGATCGAGCGCCGGCCCCCGAAATCCGATCGCACGACGATCGCGCCCTGTTTTTCCATATAGTCGACCAGCCGGCGGATCCGGCCGGGCGAGCGCGTGCCATAGGCGCGGCCGAGCGCATCGTCGTCGGGGCAGGGGCTGCCTTCGATCGCGGCGCGCGCGATCTGGACGAACGGCGCGAGCATGTCGTCGGGCAGGCGGTCGGCGGCGTTCAGCAGATCGCTCCACTTGTCGTCGGATGGGTCGAAGATGCCGCCCTTCGCCAGCGCGAAGCGTCTGCGGAACTGCGCGAGGTCGAGCGGCACACGGCCGAGTTTGTGCATGCGGCAGCGCACCGAGAAATCCTGATAGAGAAAGGATTCGGGATGGAAGGCGCAATCGGGATCGGCGAGCATTTCCTCCAGCGCGGCGACGATGACCGGCTCGGTATCGGGCGCGTCCGCTTCGGGGAACAGCGTCGGCGCGACTACGGGCGGCTCGTCATCGCCGTCCTGATCGGCGAAGCGCTGGATAAGGT